>NZ_CP108086.1:7284135-7587641 GCF_036186745.1 Microbispora hainanensis
AGCGGCGTGCTCGACCCCGGCGCCTGGTATTCGACGCTGCTGAGCGGGATGTTCAACATCACCCCGCAGCCCAGCGTGCTGGAGGCCGTCGCCTGGGTCGTCTACGTGGTTCCCGTCCTCGTCCTGTTCCTGCGGCCCGCGGCCAAGAGGCCGGCGAGCCCCGCTCCCACGTCTCCTCAGCCCACTTCCTGACCGGAGTTCCACCGACATGCGCACCCCCACCGTCCTGGCCGTCGCGGCGCTGGCCCTCGCCGGCCTCACCGCCTGCTCGTCCACGGGCACCGGCACCGCGACCGAGGCGACGGCGGCCGGCGACGGGAAGATCGCCGTGGCCGCCACCGACACCGAGTGCAAGGTGGCGAAGTCCGACCTGGCCGCCGGCACCTCGACCTTCTCGATCACCAACAACGGCACGAAGGTGACCGAGTTCTACGTGTACGCGGCGGGCGACCGGGTCATGGGCGAGGTCGAGAACATCGTGCCCGGCCTGACCCGCGACGTCGTGGTGGAGCTTCCCCCGGGCGTGTACGAGACCGCCTGCAAGCCCGGGATGACCGGCAAGGGCATCCGCGGCCCCCTCAAGGTCAGCGGCGAGCACAAGCCGCTCGCCGAGGACGCCCAGCTCGCCGAGGCCGTCGCCAGCTACAAGCGCTACATCAAGAGCCAGTCCGACACGCTGCTCGACAAGACCAAGGAGTTCACCGAGGCCGTCAAGGCCGGCGACGTGGACAAGGCCAAGGAGCTCTACCCGATCGCCCGCACCTACTGGGAGCGGATCGAGCCGGTCGCCGAGGTCTTCGGCGACCTCGACCCGGCCATCGACGCGCGGGAGAACGATGTGGCCGACGGCGAGGAGTGGACCGGCTTCCACCGCATCGAGAAGGACCTGTGGGTCAAGAAGGACGTCGGCGGCGACGGCCCCATCGCCGACAAGCTGATGACCGACGTGAACACGATCGTGACGAAGTCCGCGACGGTCGACCTGTCCCCCGTACAGCTCGCCAACGGCGCCAAGGGGCTGCTCGACGAGGTGGCCACCGGCAAGATCACCGGTGAGGAGGACCGCTACTCGCACACCGACCTGTGGGACTTCGACGCCAACCTGCAGGGCTCGAAGGCCGCCGTCCAGGCGCTGCGCCCGGTGCTGGAGGAGCGCGACGCCGATCTGGTGAAGACGCTCGACGCGAAGTTCGCCGACGCCGAGAACGCGCTCGCCGCGCACCGCAGCGGCGACGGCTGGAAGCTGCACACGGAGCTGTCGAAGAGCGACCTCAAGGCGCTGTCCGACGCGATCAACGCCCTGGCCGAGCCGATCAGCAAGGTGGCCTCGGTGGTGGCCGGATGACCGCGCGCGGCTCCGAGGACCGGCCCGAGGTCCACTCCGAGGCCCGCTCCGAGGGCAGGGGGATCAGCCGCAGGCGGCTGTTCGGCCTGGGCGCCGCGGGCGTGGCCGCCGTCGGGGCAGGCGCCGTCGTCACACGCTCGTTCGCCGAGGAGCCGGTCGCCCACGCGGCCTCGACCTCCGACCCCGTGCCCTTCTACGGCCCGCACCAGGCGGGCGTCACCACTCCCGCCCAGGACCGGCTGCACTTCGTCGCGTTCGACGTGATCACGAAGGACAAGGCCGAGCTCGTGGAGCTGCTCCAGGAGTGGACCGCCGCCGCGGCCCGGATGACCCAGGGCAAGGACGCCGGCACGTTCGGCGCCGTGGGCGGGCCGCCCGAGGCGCCGCCGGACGACACCGGCGAGGCGCTCGGTCTGCCCGCCTCCGGCCTGACGCTGACCGTCGGCTTCGGCCCGTCGCTGTTCGACGACCGGTTCGGCCTCGCGGACCGCAGGCCGCCCGCGCTGGCCGACCTGCCGGCCTTCCCCGGCGAGGACCTGCAGCCCGAGATCTCCGGCGGGGACATCTGCGTGCAGGCGTGCGCGCACGACCCGCAGGTGGCGGTGCACGCCATCCGCAACCTCGCGCGGATCGGATTCGGCAAGGTCTCCGTCCGCTACTCGCAGCTCGGGTTCGGCCGCACCTCGTCCACCTCGCGGTCGCAGGCGACGCCGCGCAACCTCATGGGCTTCAAGGACGGCACCAACAACCTCAAGCTCGAAGACACCGCCATGCTGCGCGACTACCTCTGGGCCGCGCCCGGCGACGGCCCGGCCTGGATGGACGGCGGCACCTATCTGGTGACCCGCAAGATCAGGATGCACATCGAGACCTGGGACCGCGCCCCGCTGGCCGAGCAGCAGGCCATCTTCGGCCGCGACAAGGGCGAGGGCGCGCCGCTCACCGGGCACAAGGAGTTCGACGCGCCGGACTTCGCCAAGAAGGGCCCGGACGGCACGCCCGTGATCGCCGGCAACGCGCACGTACGGCTCGCGCACCCCGACGCCCACGGCGGCGCGCGGCTGCTGCGGCGCGGCTACAACTTCGTGGACGGCTCCGACGGCCTCGGGCGGCTGGACGCGGGCCTGTTCTTCATGGCCTACCAGCGCGATCCCCGCAAGCAGTTCGTCCCCATCCAGCGGATGCTGTCGCAGAAGGACGCGCTGAACGAGTACATCAAGCACGTCTCCAGCGGCCTGTTCGCCTGCCCGCCCGGCGTGGTCGACGGCGGCGACTACTGGGGCCGCGCGCTGTTCGCCTGACGCGCCCCCGCCCGCCCTCGGCCTGCCGTGCCGAGCCGAGGATCACAGACGGGGCTCAGCACAGGCGGGATTCGTACACCGCGCGGGCCTTCTCGATCAGGTCGAGGTGATCGCGCAGCTGGGCCCGGGTCCGCAGGCGGGCCCTGGCCCGCACCAGCTCGTCGAGCAGGTCGAGCCACCGCAGGCACCAGCGCACGTCCTCCTCCCGTGCCACGTGCCGTCCCCGCACGTCCAGGTAGACCGGGCTGGTGTGGGCGTACGCGCGCCCGCGCGGAGCACGCGGGTGGGGGCCGCCGTGGGCCACGGCGACCACGTAGCCGGCGTCCGTCACCGGCAGCGAGGCGGTGATCTCGTGACCCGGGCCCTCGGCGAGCACGCCGCCCGCGGTCCTGATCTCGATGTGCTCCACCTCGGGCCCGACTGCCCTGGCCCGGACGGCGACCGTCTCGCCGCCCGCGAGGTCGAGCGTCTCCCCCGGCCCCAGGCCGTCCACCGTGAGCTCCAGCCAGGGGCCTGTGGTGGCGAACGTCCGGCCCCGCCGTACGGCCTCGGCGAACGACTCGGCGCTGAGCGGCCCGTCGACGCGGGCGTAGACGCGCTCCCAGCCCGGCGGGCTGGAGACCGTGTCCTGGCGGGTGAACGACAGCATGGTGTCGGTCCCGGCGAGCGCGGCGAGCCGGTTGCCCGCGCCGACCAGCCTCCGGTAGACCTCGGCGGTCCCCGGCGCGGACGACCTGTCGCTGAAGTGCAACACTTCGACGCCGTCGACCATGCCGAGCGCGGCGTCCACCACCAGGGCACGGCCGGTGCAGTTCCTCCTCCCGTCCCCGGCCACGTCCTCGGGGGAGGAGACCGGGCCGTGGAACGGGTGGGCGTACCCGAGGACCGCGCGCGGCTCCCGCAGGTCGCCGCAGACCGCCGCGTTGGGCGGCCAGTCGGCGTCGGCGCCGAAGCCCGTGTGATAGACGGCGGGCGGCGCGGCCACCCCGAAGACGTGGACGTGCCCGAACAGGTCGTTGCGATACTCCACGCCCATCCGTGCGACGTGCCCGGCGTCCGACCACGGCAGGTCGCGCCCGGCCCAGTGCTGGAGCGCCTCCCGGTCGTAGACCCGGGCGCCCGCGACGTTGCCGGCGACGAGGTTCAGCACGTGCAGGTCCTCGCCGAGCTGCGCGGCGGCCGCCTCCGCCGGTGCGGCGACCAGGTCGCCCGCCCAGTTCATGTGGACGTGCAGGTCGGCGCCGTACCAGCCGCGGGCGGCGGCGTCGTAGAGCCGGTGCGGCGCGAGCCCGACCAGCGTCTCCTCCCCCGTCCTGGGGACGACCGTCGTCTCGGCGATGTCATATTCCATGCCGCGCGTGACCCGGATCGTGACGGGCTCGCAGGGCACGGCGAGCACGACGTCGTCGCCGTGGAAGAACGGCTGATCGTCGTTGTCGCGCCGTTCCGGCGCTCCCTCCGGATACCACCCCTGGCCGCCGGCCGAGGTGACGCTCCACCGGCACGGGAAGCCCGCCCGCAACCGCAGCCGCGCGGCCGGCGCGGGCCGGGCCAGCCCCGACAGGTCCACCACCTCGCCGTCCACCGTGAGCGTGGTCGCGGTCGTCACGTCGAGGAGCCTGGCCCCGCCCACCGTGATCCCGTACGGCACGCCGTCGGCCGTCACCTCGACCGGGTGCGGCAGCGCGGAGTCGACCAGCAGGATGACCGGCACAGGCCCCGGCGACACCACCGGCCGGGCCGGGCCGTGATCCAGGCGGTGCTCCAGGCGGTGGCCGTCCGTGGTCAGCCGCAGTGCCGCCAGCCCCCGGGGGACCTCGCCGTCCAGGGTGTCGCGGAACTCCGCGTCGAGGTCGGGCCGCAGAGTCATCCGCTCGGCCTGCTCAGGAAACCGGAGGAACGGCATCATCCGGACGTAGCCCAGCGGCGGCTCTCCCCAGGTGATCCCGTGCGCGGACAGTAGCGCCCGATACTCCCGCAGAGCACGCTCCACCTGCGGCGGCATCATCGGATCGTGGTTCATCGCACCTCCCCGTAGTCGAAAGCGGCCACATCGTGGCACGGTTCCGGCCGGGGGAAACGTGCAACAGTGCATTCCCGGTCACACGGGTAGCGATCTCTCTCACTCGGGAGGAAAGGTGATCCCCCGGGTGTCATGAGAGGCGTCCGCGGCCAGGAAGGCCGCCAGGATGCGGTCGGCGGCCAGCGCCGGGGTGAGGGTGCCGGCGAGGACCTGCCGCTCGATGTCGGGCGCGATCTCCGCGGTGGCGTCGTGGAGCATGGCCAGCAGCCGCTCCCGGACCAGGGCCCAGGTCCACTCGACCTGCTGGCGGCTGCGCCGGGCCGCGAGGTCGGCGCCCTCCTGGTGGCGCACGACGTGGGCCCACAGCTCCTCGAGCCCGGCGCCGGTCAGACCACTGCAGGTCAGCACGGGCGTGTCCGAGCGCAGCAGCCGCAGCGCCCCGGACAGCTCACGCGCCGCCCTGCGCGCGGCCGTCTCGTGCTCGCCGTCGGCCTTGTTGACCGCGATGACGTCGGCCAGCTCCAGCACGCCCTTCTTGATGCCCTGGAGCTGGTCGCCCGTACGGGCGAGGGTGAGCAGGACGAAGGTGTCGACCATGTCGGCGACCGCGGTCTCCGACTGGCCGACCCCGACCGTCTCGACGAGCACGATGTCGTATCCCGCCGCCTCGACGACGACGATGGCCTCGCGGGTGGCCTTCGCCACGCCGCCGAGCGTCCCGGCCGTGGGTGAAGGCCGGATGAAGGCGTTCGGGTCGGCCGACAGCCGGGCCATCCGGGTCTTGTCCCCCAGGATGCTGCCGCCGGAGCGCCGCGACGAGGGGTCGACGGCCAGCACGGCCACCCGGTGCCCCTGCCCGGTTAGATAGGTGCCGAGCGCCTCGATGAAGGTCGACTTGCCGACCCCGGGCACCCCGGACACGCCCACCCTGCGGGCCTTGCCGGCGTGCGGGGTCAGCTCGACCAGCAGCCGCTGCGCCATCTCCCGGTGATCGGCCCTGGTCGACTCCACCAGCGTGATGGCCCGGGCTATCCACCGCCGGTCACCCGACAGCACGCCCTTGACGTAGTCCTCGATCACCGGCACGGTCATCTATGGCCCAGCCGGGCGGACAGCTCGCGCAGCAGTTCCAGGGCGGCGTCGGCGATCACCGTGCCGGGCAGGAAGATCGCCGAGGTGCCCGCGGCGCGCAGCTCCTCGACGTCGTCCGGGGGGATCACCCCGCCGACCACGATCATGATGTCGTCCGCGCCGAGGTCGGCGAGCGCCTGCCGCAGCGCGGGCACCAGCGTCAGGTGCCCGGCCGCCAGCGAGGAGACCCCGACCACGTGCACGTCGGCCTCGACGGCCTGCCGGGCGACCTCCTCGGGCGTCTGGAACAGCGGGCCGACGTCCACGTCGAACCCGAGGTCGGCGAAGCCGCTCGCGATCACCTTCTGGCCCCGGTCGTGACCGTCCTGGCCCATCTTCGCGACGAGGATCCGGGGCCGGCGGCCCTCCGCCTTCTCGAACTGCGCGCACGCCTCCCGCACCCGATCCGCGGCGTCGCCCACCTCCGCGCGATACACGCCCGATATCGTACGGATCTGCGCGGCGTGCCGTCCGAAGACCTTTTCCAGCGCGTCGGAGATCTCCCCGACCGTGGCCTTGGCCCTGGCGGCGTTCACCGCGAGCTCCAGCAGGTTCTCCCCGCCGGCCGCGCCCTTGGTCAGCGCCTCCAGCGCCTGGGCGACGGCGTCGGCCGAGCGCTCCTCGCGCAGCCTGCGCAGCTTGTCGATCTGCTGGTTGCGCACGGCCGTGTTGTCGACCTTGAGCACCTCGATCGGCTCGTCGGCCTCGGGGCGATACTTGTTGACGCCGATCACCGGCTGCCTGCCCGAGTCGATGCGGGCCTGGGTGCGGGCCGCCGCCTCCTCGATGCGCATCTTGGGCAGCCCCTGGTCGATGGCCCTGGCCATGCCGCCGGCCCGCTCGACCTCCTGGATGTGGCCCCAGGCCGTCCGCGCCAGCTCGCGGGTGAGGGTCTCGACGTAGAAGGAGCCGCCCCACGGGTCGATCACCCGCGTCGTGCCCGACTCCTGCTGGAGCAGGAGCTGGGTGTTGCGGGCGATCCGCGCCGAGAAGTCGCTCGGCAGCGCGAGCGCCTCGTCCAGGGCGTTGGTGTGCAGCGACTGCGTGTGCCCCTGGGTGGCCGCCATCGCCTCGACGCAGGTCCGCACGACGTTGTTGAACACGTCCTGTGCGGTCAGCGACCATCCGGAGGTCTGGCTGTGCGTGCGCAGCGACAGCGACTTGGGGTTCTCCGGGCCGAAGCCCTTGACCAGGCGGGCCCACAGCAGCCGGGCGGCGCGGAGTTTGGCGACCTCCATGAAGAAGTTCATGCCGATGCACCAGAAGAACGACAGGCGCGGCGCGAAATCGTCGATGCCCAGCCCCGCGTTGACGCCCGCGCGCAGATACTCCAGACCGTCGGCCAGCGTGTACGCGAGCTCCAGGTCGCAGGTCGCCCCGGCCTCCTGGATGTGGTAGCCGGAGATCGAGATGGAGTTGAACTTCGGCATCTTCCTGGAGGTGTACTCGAAGATGTCGGAGATGATCCGCATCGAGGGGCCCGGCGGGTAGATGTAGGTGTTGCGGACCATGAACTCCTTGAGGATGTCGTTCTGGATGGTCCCCGCCAGCTTGTCGGGCGTGACGCCCTGCTCCTCGGCCGCGACGATGTAGAGCGCCAGGATCGGCAGCACCGCGCCGTTCATCGTCATCGACACGCTCATCCGGTCGAGCGGGATGCCGTCGAAGAGCTGCCGCATGTCGTAGATCGAGTCGATCGCCACGCCCGCCATGCCGACGTCACCGGCGACGCGGGGGTGATCGGAGTCGTAGCCCCGGTGGGTCGCGAGATCGAAGGCGACCGACAGGCCCTTCTGCCCGGCCGCCAGGTTGCGCCGGTAGAACGCGTTGGACTCCTCGGCCGTGGAGAACCCGGCGTACTGCCGGATGGTCCACGGCTGGGTGACGTACATCGTCGGGTAGGGGCCGCGCAGGAACGGCGCGATGCCCGGGTAGGTCCTGAGGGACGGGCCGTCCTCCAGGTCGGCCGCCGTGTAGAGCGGCTTGACCGCGATGCCCTCCGGGGTCTCCCACACCGCGTCATCCCACGCCGCGTCATCTCGCGCCGCGTCATCTCGCGCCGTGGCACCGGGGTGGACGTCCGGCGCCACGGCGCTCGACCCCAGGTCAATCTCCGAGAAGTCCGGAATCATCGAGCCACTCCCAGATCGTCGAACGTCGCGCGGAGCACCCCGAGCGCGTCACAGCCGGCGTACAGGGTGGCGTCCACCCCCTCATACTCCCCCTTCCCCGCCAGCCACACCGTGCGCGCCCCGGCCTCCCGCAGCGCCGCGGCCACCGCCGCGGCGTGCTCGCCGTAGAGCCGGTCGCTGGAGCACAGGCAGGCCACGGGGGTGCCGCAGTCGCGGAAGGCGGCGGCGATCGCGTCCGGGTCGGTGCCGGGGCCGCTGGTGACGGTCGCGACGCCGCCCGCCGCGAACAGGTTGGCGGCGAACGTCGCCCGCGCGGTGTGCGCGGCGACCGGCCCGATCGTGGCGAGGAACACGGTGGGCCGGCTCGGCTGGGCGTCGGCGATGTCGCGCAGCGCCTCGAACTCCTCGGCGTAGCGCGTCACCGGCAGGCCGCCACGCCCGCCATCGGACGCACCGCCGGACGCAGGGCCGGGTGTGACGGCGGGTGTGGCTCGGGTTTTGACGGCCGGTGTGACGGCGAGCCCGGGGCCGGGCCGCCGGGACACCGGCCTCTCCTTCAGGTCGGGGAACTCGCTGACCCCGGTGATCGGGTCGCGGCGGTGGGCGATGGCGTCCGCGCGCCTGGCCCTGGTCGCCGCCAGCCGCTCGGGGACCAGCCGCTCCAGCGCGGCCGCCATCCCACCGGCCCGCTCGATCTCCTGGAACCACGCCCAGGCCCGGGCGGCGAGGTCGGCGGTGAGCCGTTCCACATACCATGAGCCGCCGGTCGGGTCGGCCACGCGGGCGACGTTCGCCTCCTCCACCAGCAGCGACTGGGTGTTGCGGGCGATGCGGCGGGCGAACGCGTCGGGCAGCCCGAGACAGGCGTCGAACGGCTGGACGGTCACCGCGTCGGCCCCGCCCACTCCGGCCGCGAAGCAGGCGACGGTCGTGCGCAGCATGTTCACCCAGGGGTCCCTGACCGTCATCATCGCCGAGGAGGTGACCGCGTGCTGGAGCTGGGCCCCCGGCCCGCCGACCACCTCGGCGACCCGCGCCCACAGCCGCCGGGCGGCCCGGAGCTTGGCGATCGTGAGGAACTGGTCGGCTGTGGCGGCGTAGCGGAACTCGATCTGCCCGAACGCCTGCTCGGCCGTCAGGCCCGCGTCGGTCAGCGCCCGCAGGTAGGCGACGCCGGTCGCGACCGAGCAGCCGAGCTCCTCGGCGTCCGCGCCGCCCGCGTCGTGGTACGGCAGCGCATTGACCGTGATCGCCCGCAGGCCGGGGTGGCCGGCGGCGCAGCGGCGGGCGAGCGCCACGGCGGCGCCGGTGTCCACGGGCGCGCCGGTGCGGGCCGCCAGCCCGATCGGGTCGGCGCCCAGGTTGCCCCCCGGCAGCGCCACCCCCTCGGCCAGGCGCAGGAACGCCTCCGCCGCCTCGGCCGTACGCGGGCCGGCGTCGAGGACGACCGGGGCGAGGTCGAGGAGGACGCCGTCGAGCACGGCCGGCAGCGCGGCCGGGTCGATGGCGTTCAGGTCGAGCCACAGGGACGTGACGCCGTTCTCCAGGTCGGCGTGGATCGCCTCCCGCGTCGCGGCCGGGTCCGGGTCGGCGTGCCGCTGGCGCACGTCCCACGGACCGGGCATGCGCGTCGTCCGGGGCGCGGACGGCACGTCGGCGGCGTCGTACAGCGGTGCGACCGCCACCCCGTCGTAGGTCGTGGTGGTCAGGGCGGCCTCGACCTCGTCCGGCGAACCCTCCCAGCCCGACCTGCGCAGCACCTCGGCCGCGAGCGTCCTCCACTGCTCCCGCGTGGCCTGTGGGAATCCCGCCGCGGGATCGGCGAGGTCGTCGAGTTCAACAGGCGGCACCGTCATGAACCGGATGCTAGATGCCGTGGCCCCGCCGCGGAGCCCCGGGGTCCGCAATGTGGACAACTCCGTTCGGGGCATAGCGGCGATCTTCCTCAGTATTGTGATCTCGGTCATGGACGGGAGGGCGGGACGATGAGCGCGGACGGGGCCGGGGCGTCGCTCGGCAGCGGCTACGTGCTGCTCGACGAGATAGGCGCAGGCGCGATGGGCAGCGTCTGGCGGGCTCGGCACCGCGACACCGGGGAGACGGTGGCGGTGAAGCTGCTGCGCGAGGGCCTCGGCGACGACCAGGACCTGGTCCTGCGGTTCGTGCAGGAACGCAACGTGATGCGGTCGCTGCGGCACCCCAACATCGTCGCCATCCGCGACTTCGTGGTCGAGGGCCGGCGTCTGGCCCTGGTGATGGACCTGGTCGAAGGGTGGAACCTGCGCACCCTCCTGCAGCGGCGTGGCACGCTGCCCCCGGCCGAGGCGGCCGGGCTGCTCGCCCAGGTGGCCGACGGCGTGGGGGCCGCGCACGCCGAGGGCGTCGTCCACCGGGACATCAAACCGGGGAACATCCTGGTCGAGGAGAGCACCGGACGCGTCCGGCTCACCGACTTCGGCGTGGCCCGCATCCTGCACGGGCCGGGCCTCACCCAGACCACCTCGATCATCGGCACGCCCACCTACCTCGCTCCGGAGGTGGCCGAGGGAGGCACCCCCACCACGGCGGTGGACGTGTACGCGATCGGGCTGATCCTCTACGAGCTGCTCGCCGGGCGCCCGCCGTACGTCGCCGACCATCCGATGGTGGTGCTGCGGCGGCACGCGACGGCCGTGCCCCGGCGGCTGCCCGGAATGCCGGACGCCCTGTGGCAGATCGTCTGGGCCTGTGTCGCGAAGGATCCCGCCGGCCGCCCCGATGTGGCGCAGGTGGCGGCGGCGCTGCGCGACGCGGTGCCGTCGCTCGCCGGCCTGCCCGCCCTGCCGCCGATCGCGTGGTCGGATCCGCCGTCCGCCACCTCGGAGACCGTACCCTCAGCCGCCCCTGGCACCCCGGCCGCTCCTACGGGACCGGTGGGACCGGACATTCCGGCCTCTCCGGCTACCCCCGCGCAACCGGCGGGACCGTACACCCCCGCCACCCCGGTGGGACCGGTCGATGCGGCCGGGCCTTCCGGTGCCGCGACGGGTGAGGAGACCATGGCGTCGACGCGGGGCCGGGGCTCACGGCGGCGCCTGGTCTCCGTCGTCACGGGCGCCACCGCCCTGGCGCTCACCGCGTCGGTCCTGGCCGTCCTGTCCCCGTGGCGGTCGGGGGCGAGCGACGGAGCGGCCGGCACGACGGCGCGGCGGCCGGCGGCGACTCCCGCGACCCCCGTCTCCACACCGGCATCGGCCGAGCCGTCGCACCGCCGCACCCGTGAAGCGGCGCGGCGCAGTCCTGGGCATGATCCCGGCGCGGCGGCCTCCACGCCGCCTGCCCGGCCGCGCCCCGCGCAGTCGCCCACACAGCGGCCCGCCACGCGGCCGTCTCCCACGCGGCAGGCGGCCGCATCACCCCGGCCGCGCCGGTCGGAGGCCGTGGCGACGGAAGAACGCGGCGCTGACGAGGCGAAGCGCGCCCGTCAGACCCCCGAGTGGCAGTGCCGGTCCTGGATCTCGGTCGGCGACGCGATGGGCACGGAGATGTCGCCCTGCTTCGCCATGGTGGGCGACGTTTTCTATCTCATGGGCCGGATCAGGGGTGCCGCGTCCGTACGGTCCGACATCCACATCCAGCTCTACGACAGCACGGCGGAGCAGAACGTCTCGCAGCCGTTCATCTGCTCGGGCGTCTCACCCGCCGGCGACGGCGCGACCGTCAGCTGTGGTCCGTTCACCGCCACGGCTCCGCACACCGGCGGCTATCACGACGTACGGCAGCGGTGGCGGAAGACGGGCACCTCGGCCTTCGGCGGCGGCGCGGAGAGCCCCGGCGTCGTCTGGTGACCGTGATCTGACTGGTGACCGTGTGACTAGGACTTGGCGAAGGCGGCGTTCCAGGTGATGGGACCGACGATGCCGTCCACGTCGAGGCGCCGGTCCTTCTGGAACCTGCGGCACACGTCGCGGGAGTCGGGGCCGTACGCGCCGTCCACGACGATGTCGTAGCCGAGCTCCTTCATCCGGGCCTGCCAGGTGCGCACGTCGTCGCCGCGCATCACCGGCGGATACCTGAGCAGGCGGCCGGGCCACTTCTGCGCGGGCTCGGGTTCGGGGTCCGGCTGCGGCTGGGTGGCGCCGGGACGTGGCGCGCCCTTCTTGATCCAGGCGTACAGCGGGTCGCCGGGGCAGTCGGTGGAGTAGCCGTCGCGGTGGCCCTTGATCTCCTTGCCCGCGCCGCCCTTGGCACGCAGGTATTCCACCGCGTCCAGGATCGCGTGCAGGATGCCGTCGGTCGGCTGGACCAGGCCGGCGTTGCCCACGAGACCGAGCACCGCGTAGTGGCCGGAGTTCAGGCCGGGTCCGTTGGCGGCCGGCAGGTGTCCCGGTCCTCTCCCGACGAATACCTTCCGATGCGGGCAGGCCACCATCGAATAGCCGATATCGATCCAGCCATTGCCGTCGATGTGGAAGCTCTGGATGGACTTCACCATGGCCACGCACTTGGCATGGTCGCCGACGATGCCCGGGTCCACCCGGCCGCCGGTGTAGTGCACCTTCACGCCGCGCGTGGAGGACAGCGACGAGTACGAGCCTCTGGGTGGACGCGCGCCCCATTCAGCGCGGGACACGAGATCGATGGCCACAGTGCTCTCCGTTGAAAACCGTACGACTGGATACCGAGCGTAGCGGTAACACGCCAACAGGTACTGCCTTTTGCCCACAAGAAACCGCTTAAACGGCTTGGAAACTGAATACGCCTATAAATCCATTCGACAGAGCGATGCGCCCGCGGAGATCATCGCGGTATGTCCGTTGTCAAGGAGGTCGACTTCTCTCCTCACTCCACGCCGCCGCGGCCGGTGCCGATGCGGATCTGGCTCGACGACACCGACAGCCCGGCCGACGTCATCGACGCCCTGGCGCTGTCGCCGTTCGCGACCAGCGAGCAGCCCTGGTCGCGCACCACCAGCCTCGGCCGGGTCCGCGCCGACGCCCCGCTGACCGCCGAGGGCGGCCGGCTGCTGCGGGTCGCCCAGCACACCGACGGGTACGAGACCCGGCTCATCGCGGGCGAGGGATGGACGCTGCGGGTGGTCCGCAACTCCAACCGGTCGGCGACGCTGACCGCCACGGCGGTGACCGAGGAGCTGGCCGGCTCGGTCCTGGAGCAGGCGACCAGGGACGCGGAGGAGGCCGCCCCCGAGGCCGACCACGTGCGGATGGGCTTCTGGTGGCGGTCGAGCCACGGGCCGCACCGCTCCGCCAAGCCCATCACGACCTCCTCCTGGGAGGAGATCAGGAGGAACTACCCCACGGCCGCCACTGGCCGCCTGGACGCCCTCATGGCGACCACGGCGGCCGACGTGACGGGCCGGCTGGTCCTCCTGCACGGCCCGCCCGGCACCGGCAAGACGACGCTGCTGCGCACGCTCGCGCGCGAGTGGGCGCCGTGGTGCCAGGTCGACTGCGTGCTCGACCCCGAGCTGCTGTTCAACGACCCCGGCTACCTGATGGACGTCGCCGTCGGCTGGGACGGCCCGGGCGACGACGAGGAGCCGCGCTGGCGGCTGCTGGTCCTGGAGGACTGCGACGAGCTGATCCGCGCCGAGGCCAAGCAGTCGACGGGCCAGGGCCTGTCGCGCCTGCTCAACCTGACCGACGGGCTGCTCGGCCAGGGCAGGGACGTGCTCGTGGCCATCACGACCAACGAGGACCTCAGCAGGCTCCACCCGGCCGTCGTACGGCCCGGGCGGTGCCTGGCGCAGATCGAGGTCGGCCGGTTCGACGCCGGGCAGGCGGCCGAGTGGCTGGGCCGCGCCCAAGGCGCCGGTCCGGGCGGCGCCACGCTGGCCGAGCTGTTCGCCCTGCGGGACGGCCGTCCCGCCGTCGCGTCCGAGCCCGCCCCCGCCACCGGTCTCTATCTCTGACCGGCCCGGGCTACCTCTGACCGGCCCGGGCTACCTCTCACCGACCAGAGCTACCTCTCACCGACCAGAGCGGCCGATACCGTACTGTCCGAATGTGTCGGATACGTAAACCATCCGATGCGCCAGGTCGGGGCGGAAACAACAATCGGCGAGGTGGTCACCCTGCTGTCGGCCGGACCGAGCCCCCAGGTGAGCCCCGTCGTCCTCCACCGGTGGTCCGTCGAGGCTCAGGAGACGGGGAAGGCGAAATATCTGGATCCGTTCGCACCGGGCGGCGAGCGGGAGTGGCCCTACCTCCGCTGGACGTCCCCCGAGCGGGATATCGGCTTCCCCGCCACCGAGCTGGTGCCGTCGTGGACGGCCGCCGCGCCGCCCGGCGCCTGGCTGGAGATCGAGATCCAGGCACGGACCGTCACCGGCGAACTGACCAAGTGGTATGTCATGGGCCGGTGGGCCGAGACGGACGCCGACATCCACCGCACGTCGCTGCCGGGCCAGGGTGACGCCGACGGGGACGTCGCCGTCGACACCTTCGTCGCGGCCCGCCCCGTCACCTCCTACCGCGTGCGCGCCACCCTGTACGGCAGCGGCGGCGCCGTGCGGTCGCTGGCCGTGATGGCCTCGGCCGTGGGGCAGGCAGGCAGAGGCGGCCCGCCGGGGCTGCGGGCGGTCGAGCTCGACGTCCCGCGCCGTTCGCAGAAGGCCCACACCGGGCACTACCCGCAGTGGGACGGCGGCGGGGAGTCGTGGTGCAGCCCCGCGTCGTTCACGATGGTGCTGGACTATTGGGGGCGCGGGCCCACGCCGGCCGACCTCGCCTGGGTCACCCCCGGCGACCCGTGCCCGGCGGTCGACCACGCCGCGCGCGACATGTACGACCACAGCTACCAGGGCACCGGCAACTGGCCCTTCGGCGTCGCGTACGCCGGGCGGTACGGGCTGGACGGCTTCGTCACGCGGCTGCGCTCGCTGGCCGAGCTGGAGCGGTTCATCGCCGCCGGAATCCCGGTGATCACCTCTCAGGCGTTCCGCGATCACGAGCTGCCGGGTGCCGGATACTCCACGGGCGGGCACATCATGGTCGTCACGGGTTTCACGGCCGACGGCGACGTCATCGCGAACGACCCGGCCGCGCCGGACGACGACGGCGTGCGGCGGGTGTACCCGCGTGCGGCGTTCGAGAGCGTCTGGCTGCGCGCCACGAGCAGCGGGGGGATCGCGCACATCGTGCATCCTCCCGGCACTCCGCTTCCAGAATCCGGGGGGAACTGGTGACCATCAGGGCCGTCGACGTCGCGAGGGTGGACGACCGCCCGCTGTGGGTGGAGATCTCGGGAGACGAGGTCTGGTGGGACGAGCCGCGCCCACGTGAGGGCGGCCGGCGCTGCGTCGTGCGGCGCAGGGCCGACGGCGTGATCGAGGACGTGCTCCCGCCGGGCTGGAACGCCAGGAACCGGGTCATGGAGTACGGCGGACGGTCCTGGCGGGCGCACGAGGGCCGCCTGGTGTTCACCAACTGGGCGGACGGCCGGATCTACGTGTGCTCCCCCGGCGGGGAGCCGGTTCCGCTCACCCCCGACGAGCCCGCCCGCTACGCCGACCTCGTCGTCCACGGCGGCGAGGTGTGGTGCGTACGCGAGCGGGGCGACGCCCGCAGCGGAGAGCGGGACATCGTCGCGGTGCCGCTCGACGGCTCTCCCCTGCGCAGTGTGGTGAAGACCCACCATTTCCTGATGAACCCGCGCGTCTCACCGGACGGCCGGTCGCTCGCCTGGATCGGCTGGAACCACCCCGACATGCCCTGGGACGCCACCGAGCTGTGCGTCGGATCCGTCGACGGCGGTCCCCACCGCGTCCTGCTGTCCGGCGCGTCCACCTGCCAGGCCGAGTGGCGCGACGACGAGAGCCTGTACGCCGTCACCGACCCCACCGGCTGGTGGAACATCCACCTCGTCGGCCTGGACGGCACGACGCGCGACCTGACCCCGGTGCCGCTGGAGTTCGGCGACGCCACCTGGAAGATCGGCGCCACGTTCTTCGCCGTCGCGGACGGGCGGATCGCCACCGTGTACGGCACGGCCGACGAGCGGCGGCTCGGGGTCGCCGACGACCCGGCGGGCACCGGTTCGATCAGGGACGTCGGCGGCGGCTACACCAACTGGGCGCCCGCCTTGTCGGCCCGGGGCTCCAACGTCGTGGGGGTCGCGGGCTCGCCCCACCGGCCGTACGAGGTGGTGCGGGTCGACCTGGACACGGGGGCGCACGAGGTGCTGTCCCCCGGCAAGCCGGTGCCCGAGGACGCCGAGCTGCCCACACCCGAGGCGGTGACCGTCGAGGGGGTCCACGCGCACCTGTACGCCCCGGCGGCCCGGTCGGACGACGGCGGGCCCGCGCCGTACGTGGTGTTCGTGCACGGCGGGCCGACGAGCTCGGCGCCGCCGGTGTTCGACCTGGAGATCGCCTACTTCACCAGCAGGGGCATCGGCGTCGCCGAGGTCAACTACGGCGGCTCCACCGGCTATGGCCGGGCCTACCGCGAGCGGCTGCGCCACAACTGGGGCGTGGTGGACGTGCGCGACTGCGAGACGGTGGCGCGGTGGCTGCTGGACAGCGGACGGGCCGAGAAGGTGGCGATCAGGGGCGGCAGCGCGGGCGGCTGGACGTCGATGGCCGCGCTCGTCCACAGCGACGTGTTCTGCGGCGCGGTGTCCCACTACGGCATCTCCGACCCCGAACACTGGGCGGCGGAGACGCACGACTTCGAGTCGCGCTACCTCGACGGGCTGATCGGCCCGCTGCCCGAGACCCGGCAGCGCTACGCGGACAGATCGCCCGAGCTGCACGCGGAACGGGCGTCCGGCCCGGCCCTGCTCCTGCACGGCCTGGAGGACAAGGTGGTCGATCCCGCGCAGTCGGAGCGCTTCGCCGCCGCGCTGGCCCGTCACGGGCATGAGTGGGCCTACCTTACGTTCGAGGGAGAACAGCACGGGTGGCGGCGCGAGGAGACGATCGTGCGGGCCCTGGAGGCGGAGCTGGCGTTCTACGGGATCGTCTTCGGCTTCCCCACGCCCGAGGTGCCACCGCTGACGCTCCACAAGGGGGAGGCGCAGTGAGCAATCTTGGACACGGCGCGATTCGCTCATGCGACTTCGAGCCGTCGGGCGAGGAGTCGGCATGAGCGAGGTCGGCGAGATCTGCTCGGAGCTGCTGCGGATCGACACCACCAACGACGGGTCCGGCGACGGGCCGGGCGAGCGGCGGGCCGCCGAATATGTGGCCTCCCTGCTTTCCGAGGTCGGCATCGAGCCGGTGGTGTTCGAGTCGGCGCCGCGCCGCACCAGCGTGGTCGCCCGCATCCCCGGCGACAGCTCCGACGCGCTGCTCCTGCACGGGCACCTCGACGTCGTGCCCGCCGACCCGGCCGAGTGGCGTACGCACCCGTTCTCGGGCGAGATCGACGGCGGCTGCGTGCACGGCCGGGGCGCGGTCGACATGAAGGGCACGCTCGCCATGACCCTCGCGTGGGCCCGCGAGAACGCCCGCAGGGGCGTGCGTCCCCGGCGCGACCTCGTGCTGGCGTTCCTCGCCGACGAGGAGTCCACCGGCGAGTACGGCGCGGGTCACGCGATCGAACGGCACCGCGAGCTGTTCGAGGGCTGCACGGAGGCGATCAGCGAGTCGGGCGGCTTCTCCTGGTATGAGAACGACGTCCGCATCTACCCGGTGGCGGTCGGGGAGCGCGGCACCGCCTGGATGCGCCTGACGGCGCGCGGCGTGCCCGGTCACGGGTCCAAGCCGGCCGTGGACAACCCCGTGGCCGAGCTGGCCCGGGCCCTCGCCCGCCTCGCCGACCACTCCTGGCCCGTGCGGCTGACGCCCGAGGTGGCCCGGCTGATCGACGAGCTGTCGCGGGCGCTCGGCGGGCCGATCGACCTCGACCGGCTGGAGGAGGAGATCGAGCGGATTCCCCGCGCGGCGGCCCTGTTCAAGGGCGTGCTGCGCAACTCGGCCAACCCGACCATGCTGGACGCGGGATACAAGGTCAACGTCATCCCCGGCACGGCCGAGGCCCACGTGGACGGCCGGTTCCTGCCGGGACAGCGCGACGAGTTCCTGGAGACCGTCGACCGGCTGCTCGGCCCGAAGGTCACCCGCGAGTTCGTCAGCTTCGAGGAGGCCGTCTCCTCCCCCGTCGAGGGCCTGTTCGACAAGCTCACCGCCGCCCTGCTCGCCGAGGACCCGGCCGGCAAGCCCGTGCCGTACGTCATGAGCGGCGGCACCGACGCCAAGTGGTTCGCGAGGATCGGCATCAGGGGCTACGGCTTCGCACCGCTGCTGCTGCCGCCCGACCTCGACTACTTCGGCATGTTCCACGGTCTCGACGAGCGCGTTCCGGTCGAGGGCCTGGAGTTCGGCGTCCGCGTCCTCGACCGGCTGCTCACGTCCTCAGCGCCGAAATCGTGACATGAAATAGTTTCCGGCCGTACTGCCGAACACCTCGCGCTCTTGTTACTTTGCATTACGGAAACGGGGAGCGTGAGCGAGGGACAGTGGCCGATCAGCTTGTGCGCTGGGAGATCGACGGCGAGTCCGTCATCGTGGAGACCGGCGAGGAAATCGCGGACACATGGGCTCCTGCGGGAGCCTGCGGCGAGCGGGTCGTGTACCGGTCGGCGGAAGGCCTCAAAAAGGCCCTGCACGGGGTCCGGGACGCGGCGAGGACGGCGCTGGCCGCCTTTCGCGACTTTCCCGAGGGCCCCCAGGAGGTCGAGGTCGAATTCGGTGTGAAGCTAGCCACCGAGGCAGGTGCGATTATCGCCAAAAGTGCCGCAGAGGGACATTTGACCGTAAAGCTGAAGTGGATTGAGAAACCGGCTGATTCCGGACGCGAGTAGTCAATGACGCACAGTTGGCACGCCCGTGTCGACGGCACGAGAAATGGCAGGCGCGTGACCGGAGCCGGCCTGCTGGTCGATGCCCGTCACGTACTCACGTGCGCCCATGTGGTCAGCGGCTGCTCGAGCATCCGCGTCAGCTTCGTCCAGGCCGACCGGCCGGACCTTCAGGATCTGCCCGCCGACCTCGGCTGCGCTGGCCCATGGCGGCAGCCCGGCGACCCGGGGGACGTTGCGGTGCTCAGCCTCGCCGCCGACGTCGCGATCGAGCCGGCCAGGCTGTCTCTCCGGGTTCCGGCGTGGGCCGAATTCGCGGTGCACGGCTTCCCTCCGGACGCCGGGCCGTTCGGCGCCGTCATGCGGCTGCGGACCGGCTCGGCCTCCGGCATCGGGGAATGGCTCCATGTGGAAGCGGCCACCGGTCACGCCGAGACGCCTCGTGCCGGATTCAGCGGCGCTGGCGTGTTCGACGAGGTCACCGGCCACGTCTATGGCATGATCAGCGACGCGTCAGCGAGCCAGGACCGTCGCACCGGACGCATGATCCCGCTGACCGAGGTGCGCAAATACTGGGAGGACCTCGACGACCTCCTCGATCTCGGCTGGCTCGGCGGCGAGGCCCGCCGGAAGCTACGGTCGATTCTGCGCCGCATCGACACGGACGCCAACCTGACCGAACTCGTCGAGGCGGAGTTCCATCCGGCGATCGCACCGCCCGTGTTCCGGTCCGTGTGGCACGCGACCCGGTATGTCGCCGAGGATCTCTACGACGACGACCGCCTGGGCAGGTTCCTCCAGGCGCTCATCTCGAAAACGTCCGGCGGCCCAGCCGTGAAAGCGCTGCGGGTCTGGATGGACCGGCATCTCGAGCCTCCCGCGTCACGGCCCGGGATCTCTTCCATCGTCATCCGGCTCGACACGAAGACCAAGGGCGGCTACGAACTCAGCTTCTCCCATTTCATCGACGACAAACCCTATCCGGGGGGCGCGCCGACGACGGTGACCCGCAAGAGGTTCCGTAAGGAGGTGGAGTCGGCGCTGAACTCTCTGATGGCGAGGATCAGCAGAGCCGGCCGGGACGACCCACTGATCGAGTTCGTGCTGCCGCGCTCGCTGATCCTCAGCGAGCATGTGGACGAGTGGTACGCGTGCCGGGAAGAGGAGATCCCGATAGCGACCTATCGTGTGGTGGTCCGGGACGTCGCACGTCTCGGTAACTACATTCTCCAGGATCAGTGGAGGAACCGCTTCAAGCATCTCCACCGTACGGTCAAGATTGAAAAGGCCGACTGCTCCCTTCTTGATCCGGACGAGTTCTACCGGCGGCTCCTCAGCGATAAGGATGCATGCGTGATCGTCTATTCCGGTGTGCCCGACAGCACCATACTGCACAAGGGCCTCAACGCCGGGGTGCCGGTGATGGTGTGGCCTCGGTCCTCCTGCAAAGGGGCTGCTCCCGGCGAGTGCCCGTACGGGTCGTTGGACGCCTTCGCGACGCTGATAGATGCGAACGGCTATCACGAGTTGCCGGAAGTAGTGCGCCGTTTGCGCTTCGACCCCACGCACGCCCACTGCGGGCCGCGGCTCACTCTCATCTGGGACGACCCCACGCGAATTCCCGATCCGCCCACTTTCGTGGAGGAGTAGCGCATGGCGGACTGGTACGTCTACACCGGCGTTCCCGACGCGAAAAGCGACATCGGGAGGCTGCCACCCCCGCCACCGTGGCGGGACTTCAAGGGCGTGGTGCCGGATGATACCGGGGAGCTCCCGGAGATCGACCCGACGCACGAGCACCAGGCCAGGAGTTACCGGCCGGATCCCGGCGCGGTCGAGCAGGTGAACGCCGCGCTCTACCTTCGCAGGCCGCTGCTGGTGACCGGCAGACCCGGCACGGGCAAGTCCACCCTCGCGCACGCCGTCGCTCGGGAACTTCGACTCGGGCCGGTCCTGTACTGGGCGATCACGAGCAGGGTCACGCTCGCCGACGGCCTGTACAGCTACGACCCGCTCACCCGCCTGTACGACAGGGAGAGCGGGCGGGCGCACGCCGACGCCGACGACGACGAGATCGGCAAATACATCCGCCTCGGACCGCTCGGGACCGCTCTGCTGCCCGCGTGCAGGCCGCGGGTCCTGCTCATCGACGAGATCGACAAGAGCGACATCGACCTGCCCAACGACCTGCTCACGATCTTCGAGGAGGGGCGGTACGAGATCCCGGAGCTCGCGCGCCAGAAACGGCGGACGCACCGGGTCTCGACCGCCGATGGCAGGACCGCATCGGTGACGGACGGTGTGATCGGCTGCCGGGCCTTCCCGCTGGTCATCATGACCAGCAACGGCGAGCGAGAGTTTCCCGCCGCGTTCCTACGTCGATGCGTGAGGCTGGCGCTGCCCGAGCCGGACCGCGACAAGCTGAGGGAGATCGTCAGAGCGCAACTCGGCGAGCTGAGCGACGAGAGCGAGGACTTGATTCAACTGTTCCTCTCTCGGAAGACGGAGGGTCAGCTGGCCACCGATCAACTACTCCACGCGATCTATCTGACCCACCACGCGGCGCGGGACCACGGGGTCGACCGCCTGGCTTTGGCCGAACGGCTCATGCCGCATCTGAACTCCGGCGTCGCCGACGATGACGATTGACCGGCTGAGCGACGTTCTTTCCCGGACCGGCCTGGATATGTCGGCCCAGGAACTGTCCGACGTGCTGTGGCTCGCCGCGCATCTGTCTCCCGAATCAGATTCTGTGGATGTATCTGGCCGCACGGCTGCACACCCTTCTCTCGAAGCACCGGCTGATCCGCACTCGGCCACATCGTGGACGGCCGAGACGGCGCCGGAGACTGCGACGACGGAGTTCGCCCTGGGATTGGAGCTACCCGCCGATGATCCCAGCGGGGATGTTCACCGGATCCAGGTCCCGGACGCGCCGATGGTCAGGCATAGTCTGCCGATCCAGCGCGCTCTGCGCCCTCTCAAACGGACCGTCCCGTCACGCGTCCGGAACGTCATGAACGAGGCCGCCACCGCCGCGGAGATCGCGCGGACGGGCCGGTGGATCCCGGTGATGAGAGGTGCTCCGGAACGCTGGCTTGACCTGGCGCTGGTCGTGGACACCGGACCTACCATGCGGCCCTGGCATCCTATGGTCGGCGAACTGAGAGCCGTTCTCGGCCAGGTCGGCGCCTTCCGTGACATTCACGTCTCATATCTCGTCGGCGACCGAATCGCTCTCGGCCCGGACGCCTCCCCGGGCAGCCCGGCGGCCCTGGTCGATCCGACCGGTCGGCGCGTCGTGCTCGTACTGACCGACTGTTCCGGGCGGCACTGGTGGGAGGGCACGGCACAGCCCCTGGTGCAAATGTGGGCCCGGCGCAACGCGACAGCTGTTCTGCAGCCGCTTCCCGAGAGGCTGTGGCGGCGGACCGCTGTTCCGGTGATCCCCGGCCTCGCTGCGCAAGGCAAGCCGTGCGGCCCCAACACCACTCTCCATTTCCGCCCTTTCGAGGAGACCCCGCCGGCGAGTGGAATCCCGTTGCCCGTGGTCGAGCTGGATCCCGCCTGGATCGGCGACTGGGCTCGCCTCGTCGCCGGAGGTGACACGGTGGCCACGGCCATGACGTACGTCTCGGCACGCCCTCGCTCGTTGGCGCAAAGGGTGGACGAGGAGCGGTCCATCGACCTCGAGGACCGAGTGCTGCGCTTCCGCGCCACCGCCTCTCCTGAGGCGGTGCGGCTGGCCGGCTACGTCGCCGTATCCACGCCAGCGCTTCCCGTCATGAGACATCTTCAACGGGCGCTGCTGCCCCGATCCAGACCTCAGCATCTCGCGGAGGTGCTGCTCAGCGGCCTGTTTCGGCATGTGAGTGGAGATCATTACGAATTCATTGACGAACGGGCCCGGATGGCGGCGCTACAGCTGCTGCCTCGCTCGGAGGCGTGGCACGCGGCCGACGTCCTCAACCGGCTGTCCACCGGCATCCAGGCGAGTGTCGCCACTGCCGCGGCGACCTTCGGCGCGGTGCTCGGCGAAGAACCGGACGCTGTCACCTCTTCACGATCCGATAGAGGGCGTCCTTTCGCCTTTCTGAATGCGGAAGTGCTGCGAAGCCTGAGCGACCTGGACATCCCCCCGCGCCGAGCAGAGACCCGGTTCACCGGCGCGCCCGCCTCCACGTCGCCCCGGACGACGCCTGCCATCACCCACCTTCCGTCGTCCGTGCAGGCCACTCCGGCTTCCGCCTCTCACAGCATCTGTATGTGGGGCACGCCTGGCAGCGGCAAGACGACCTTCCTGGCCGCCCTGTCGATTGCCCTGATGCGCCGGAAGGACAACTGGAAAATCGTAGGTTCCGACCCCACCTCCAACGATTACCTCGTCCAAAGGAAAAGGGCGCTGCTGCATGAAAGGGTCTTCCCCGAGGCGAGCAGCGTCCTGGAGCAGTACCACTGGATGCTGATCGGCCCCGGCGCGGAACAGAGCAGGTGGTGGAGTCGTAAGCCGAAGATCGGCCCCGAGCGTCGGATCCGTGTCAGCATGATCGACGCACCCGGGGGTCTTTTCGCTGCGGAAGAGCCTGCCGACGGAGGGCTAACCGATTCGCGCCAACGGGAGCTGCTGGACAACCTGGCTCAGAGCCGGGGCATCCTCTTCCTCTTCGACCCTGTTCGGGAATTCGAGATCGGAGATGCCTTCGACCATCTGCATGCATCGCTCACCCGGCTCGCCGAACGGATGCTCGCCGCCGGCGAGGTGAGGGATGGGAAGCTTCCGCACCATATCGCGGTCTGCATTACCAAGTTCGACGATCGCCGAGTGTTCGACACGGCAGTGGATCGTCACCTGGTCAGCGTCGAGCCCGACGATCCGTACGGCTTTCCGCGGGTGAGCGACGAGGACGCCCGGACGCTGTTCCACGCATTGTGCCAAATTTCGCGGAGCGGTACTGCTGATCTGGTTTTCGCCGCCCTCGAAAGATTCTTCCATCTTGAGCGTATCCAGTTCTTCGTCACCTCATCCATCGGGTTCTTCGTCGACAGGAGCACGAATGTCTTCGACTGGGACGACTCGCAAAATCTCCTGGCCGACGGGGACCACCTATCCCTGCGCATACGAGGAGAGGCTCATCCGATCAATGTCGCGGAGCCGGTGCTGTGGCTTGGCCAGGCGCTCACAACGACCGGGAAGTAGAGCCGATCAGCCCTGGTAGAAGGTCAGATCCACGCCGGAGACGGTGTGCTGGACGCAGGTGAACCCGCCCAGGCCCGCCTGCGCGGCGACCGCCTCACCCGGGCCCGCCTGCGCGGCGACCGCCTCGCTCAGGCAGACGACGCCGGGAGCGGCGAGGTCCTGAGCCATCTTCGACGCTTGATTCACCGGCGCTCCGGCCACGTCGCGGCCTCCGTCCGGCGTCCGCCCGGACAGCACCGGCCCGCTGTCCAGCCCGATGCGGCAGGTCATCCCGGCCTCGGCCAGGGCGGCGCGCAACTCCAGGGCGAAGGGCACGGCGGCGCCGGGGTCATCGAACAGGTAGATGGCCAGCGGACCGGCGACCTTGACCTCGACGGCGCCCTCCGCGGGCAGGAGGCGCAGCCCGATCTCCCGCATGCGGGCCGACAGGTCCAGCCCGGTCAGGAGCGCCACCTCGGGTACGTCGGCCGCCGCCCCGGGCTCGCCGCGCTCGGCCAGGACCACCGTCCGTTCTCGCAGGTGCTTTGCCGCGAGCGCCGCGGCCGACCCGGCGTCGCGGGGATCGAAGCGCAACAGGTCCTCGTAGAAGGCGGCCGGATAGGGGATGGGATACCACCCGCCGTCGGTCGCCGCGTCGCCGGCGCGCGGCCCGTCGAGCACGCGATAGACCGCGCCCAGGAGCCTGGCCTGCCCATCGTGCGCGTCCTTGCGGCGCAGGACGAAGCCATGCCCGTCCTTGCGGCGCAGGACGAAGCCATGCCCGTCCTTGCGGCGCAGGACGAAGCCGTGGCCGGCCGGCAGCCGCTCGGCCACCGCCTCGGTGACCACGATCTCGCCGCCCTCGGTGTGGTTCTCCACGAGGTGCTCGACCGCGTCGGCCTCGGCGCCGTACAGTCCGCCGTCCAGGTCGTAGTAGTCGCCGTGGTGGACGCCGATGCCGACGCGGATCCCGCAGGTGCGCCCGATCTCGTCCTGCGCTCGCAGCAGGGCCGACAGCAGCGTCCCCGCGTCGGTCGTCGCGGGATGGAACAGTTGCGCGTTGTCCGCCGCCCAGACGCCCATCGCCCGGCCGCCCACGCCGATCCCGTACGCGTGCAGGACGCGTTTCGGGCCGTCGATGAGCGCCAGCACCTCCAGCAGGCCGAGGCTGCGGCTCAGCCTGGTCAGCCCGGCCGAGTCGGACACCACGCTGTATCCGGTCGTGACGTGCGCGCCGAGCAGCCGCCGGGCGTCGGCGGCGGTACGGCCGCTCGCCCTCCACCGCTCCACCAGCGTCAGCGGCAGCCCCGGGGCCGCGTCCCTTGCGAGGTCGAAGGCGCCCGGCTCCTCCCCGGTCGTGGGAGTGTCAGTGGTCACACAGGATGACTACTCATCGATATCAGCCGTCGAGGAGCGTTTGCGTTCCAAAGTTGGAGCGCCCGTCAGGACGAGCTGGCGATGGGAGTTCGTACCGATCTCCAGGGCCGACCGCGGTTCCTCATCCGTGGGCGCAGTAGCGCCGGGGCAGGCACCCGACTCGTCCAAGAGTCCGCACCCGCGACGCTCGGCGGCGCGTTCCCAGTCTTCACGGATGGGGCCGTACTCGACAGCCCTGAAGACTCTGCGACAGCCCGGAAGGCTCTGCGAGCACGTCTCCGGGCGGGACGTCGTATCGGGCGGCACCTCCCGGTTGGGGCTCCATATTTGCCCAGGTCAGGGTTTGATTCGATGGTGTGTTCGAGGTAGGCTTGGGGTAGCCGTTGCAGGTGAGCCTAGCTGGCGGGCCGTTGGCCATACGCCGTGTGTTGAGCCGAGTCTGTTGAAGGAAGTCCCGGTCCGGGCGGTCGGGAAACCGTTGTTTGCCTTCGTCTGTGCTCCTGGGGGTTCACCGCCGTGTCCGCGCCGCACTCGCCGTCCGCTGCCGCCGGGCAGCGCCCGGCACCGCCGGTGCCCTCGACACGTGCAGCACGCCCGGCAGACCCGACAAGTCCAGCACGCGCGCCGCGCCCGCCTCGCCCGGCGCGCTCTGCGGACCCGGCACGTCCGGCGGACCCGGCACGCCCGGTGGATCCGGCACCTTCAGCACGCCCGTCGCGCCCGGCACGTGCAGCGCGCCCTGCACCTTCAACGCGCCCGTCGCACCCGACACACCCGGCGCCTTCAGCACGTCCGGCGGATCCGGCGCGTCCGGTGGACCCGGCGCGTCCGGTGGACCCGGCGCGCCCGGTGGACCCGGCGCGCCCGGTGGACCCGGCGCGCCCGGTGGACCCGGCGCGCCCGGTGGACCCGGCGCGTCCGGTGGAGCCGACGCCTTCAGCACGCCCGGTGGGCCCGACCTACCCTTCGCGTGTGGTGGGCGGGGTGTCCTCCCCTGGCCAGGGTGGGGGCGAGGCCGGGGGCGAAGGTACCGGCGGTGGTGGGGTTCCGGTGGCGATTCCTGATGGGCTGGCGGTGATCCCGCCGGGGGCCGAGCTTGCGGGGGTGCTGGCGGGTATCGCTGTGGAGCGGGTGTCGGGGTTCGACACTGTGGAGGTGCTCAAGGCGGCCTACCGGCAGTCCTGTCATGACCGGGCGTGGTTTTTGCGGGTGCTGCTGGAGGTCGGGCTGCGTGAGGCGTGGTCCGGCGACAGCGTGGTCCGCCTGCAAACACCGGAGGAGTTCGCCCCGGATGAGGCGCGGGCGGCGCTGGTGTGGTCGCGCCGCCGCGCGGATTCGGCGTTCGAGCTGGCGTGGAATCTGCATCGCCGCCTGCCGGTGCTCGGTGAGGCGATGCTGGAGGGGGTGTTGGATGAGCCGCGGGCGGTGGCTTTCATCCGCTGGACGAGCGGGTTGACCGACGCCCAGGCCGGCTGGGTTTGCGAGCGCCTGGTGCCTCGGGCGGCGGGGTGGACGGTGGGCGAGCTGGTCGAGCACGTTCAGCGCATGGTGCTCGCGATCGATCCGGATTGGGCGGAAAAGCGTTATACCGAGGCGGTCCGCAGGCGGCGGGTGGCCGGCACGCGCAATGATGACGGTACCGCGACCGTGTCCGGGCTGGACCTGCCGGTGGAGCGGGCGGTGGCCGGGTGTGAGCGGATCGATGAGCTGGCCCGCGCCTGCAAACGCGCCGGGGACCGCCGCCCGATCGATCACATCCGCGCGGACTTGTTCTTGGGCAGCCTGGATGGCACCTTCGAAGGCCTGACCGACGAGCAGATCGTCACCCATGTCCTGGCCCACCCTCTCGTGGAACCCGGCGATCCCACCCCCGGCGACACCTCTGACGACACCCCCAGCTCCACCGGCTCGGCCGACGACCCCGCCGGCTCATCTGACGCCGCCACCGGCAAACCTGACGCCCCCGCAGGCACTACCGCCAGCCCCGCCAGCTCTGCCGGTACCCCCACAGGCGAGCCGAAGCACGAGCGCGAGCGCGACTACGAGCGGAGGTCGGGTAACGGACCCGAGCCGGAAGATGGGCACGGGCACGGGCGGAGGGTCGCTCCGGAGCCGGAGCGTAGACACGGCCAAAGCGCCGCACCACAACCGGGGACGGAGCAGAGGCCGAGCACCGGAGCCACGCCTGCGTACGAGCGCGACCGGAGCACCGCACCAGAACCAGAGCACGGGCGCGGGCACGACAACAGCGCCGCACCCGAACCAGAGTCGGAGGACGAGCGGAGGCTGAGCACCGGGTCCGAGTCGGAGCACGAGCGCGGGCGCGACCGGGTCACGGCACCCGCGCCGGAGCCGGAGCACGAGCACGAGCACGGCCAGAGCGCCGCATCCGAGCCGGAGGACGGGAACGCGTACGCGCACGGGCGGAGGGGCGCACCCGAACCGAGGCAGGAGCACGAGCACGGCCAGGGCACCGCACCAGAGCCAGGGACGGAGCAGAGGCCGAGCACCGGACCCACGCCCGCGTACGAACACGACCAGAGCGCCGCACCCGAACCGGAGGACGGGCACACGCACGGGCGGAGGGCCGCGCCGGAGTCTGAGCGAGGGCACGACCAGAGCGCCGCACCGGAGTCGGAGTCGGAGTCGGAGGGTGGGCGCGGGTGCGGGGAGCCTCAGCGGTCGCAGGGCCGCCTTGGTGGTGGGCCCGGCGCGACATCGTGGTCGGTGCCGGAGATACGGGTGGAGCTGACGACGTTGCTCGGGCACGATGAGCACCCGGCGCACCTGCCCGGCTGGGGCATGGTCCACGCCGCCCAGGCACGCCGCATCGTCACCGGCATGCTCGGCGGGCAGTGGCGCTATGCCATCTGCACCGACGACGGGCACCTGCTCCTGGCCGGCATCACCCGGCAGCGCCCCTGCCCGCCTGCACAACGGCCACCCCGCGACATGCGACGCGGCGGCATCGTCGAGCTGCAGATCACCCTCACCCAGCTCCACCGGCTGGCCGCCGCACCGGCCACCACCGGCGCCTGGGCACCCCTCATCGCCGACCTCACCCGTCAAGCCCACGCCCAGCTCGGCACCACCCCCGCAACCGGATCGCCCGACCGAACCGGATCACCCGACCCGGCGGGATCGCGTCACCCGGGCCGATCGTGTGACCCGGCTGCAGCGCACGCCCCAGCGGGATCGGGTGACCCGGCCATGCTGGGCGAACAGACCGACCCAGCCCACACGGCCGACACGGCCAACACGGCCGACACGGCAGGCGCAGTCAGCACCACAAGCGCGGCTGGCACGGCTAACGCGGACTCGGCGAACACGGCTGACGTGGTCAACGCGGCGGGCGCGGCTGGCGCGGCCGACACCGCTGGGGTGGCGAGCACAGCGAACGGGGCTGATCGGCGTCATGCCGATGCGGCCTTACGCCGATACGTCCAGATCCGGGGCCGGGTCTGCTCCTGGCCGGGCTGCCGCATGCCCGCCACCCGCACCGACCAAGACCACATCCAGGCCTGGGCCGACAACGGCGCCACCACCGCCGCCAACCTGCACCTGGCCTGCCGCCACGACCACCGCGCCAAGCACCTCGGCGGCTGGCGCGTCACCACCGCAGGCCCCCACCTCATCATCTGGACCAGCCCACTCGGACACCCCTACCACAGCCCACTCCCGAAGATCATCCAGCCCGTCCCCGACCCCCAGCCCCGCACCTGGCCCGACGCCCCACCCGGACGCCTGCCCGGCGACCTCCCCGGAGCACCAGACACGATCATGGCCCCACCATGCCCTCCCACCACCCCACCAGCACAAACCCCCGCAGAAACCCCGGCACAACCAACCCGTAGGCACACGACCCAGACACCCGACGCGGATAGCCCCGACACGGAGGAACACGACAACGCCACACCACAGGACGAATCAAGAGGAACACTCATCCAACGCGACCTCGAAACACCACCCTTTTGACGCCCCCTCGCCTCCGGCACCGTTCGAGGGAGAAGCAGTGTCGGCCCCCGGCCCCGCATCCCGTTCGGGCACCGCGCCCGCCGCCGCGACGCTGAGCCCACGTCCGGCGCCACACGCGGCGCTGGCCCCTATGGCCTGGCCCCTATGGCCCTGGACCGTATGGCACTGGCCACTGGCCCCTGGTGAGGAACTGCACCTGTCGAACACCGCCTATTGGTCCACGCCGCTGCTCACCACCGCGCGGCGCGGGGCCGGGCCGCGGGCGTTCCGGGAGAACGACGGTGCGGCCTGACACATCGCCCCCAGTCGGCCCATTCCGTCCGCACGCAGCCGGTCGTAGTCCGTCAAGGCATGCGGGTGCGGCGTGCGCAACCGGTCCTCGCACACGCGTACGACCGCCTCAGCGGTGGAGTCGGCCACGTGCGACACGGCCGCACTCCATATCCTGCCGACGTCGAGATTTTGCCGACGTCGAGCAGGTCGGCTCCATGCCGAAGCGTCCTCACCGTGCTGACGGGCTGCTCCGGAATGTCCCGGCGCAGCCGTACGGGCTGAGGGCGAGCGGGAGGCGTTGCCGACACCGTGACCTGGGTGAGCAGCCGGTTCGCCGCCTGACGGGCGGCCGCTCCCTGAGCGGCGTGCTGCTGGGCCCTGCGCAGATCGGCCACCGCCACGACGAGACAGGCCGGCCTGCGAAGTCAGCGCAGGCGGGGGTCGAGGGCGTCGCGGACGACGTCGCCGAGCAGGAGGAAGCTCAGCACCGTGGCGGTGAGGAACAGCGCGGGGAAGAACAGCAGGTGGGGGTGATCGGCGAAGAACGTCTGGGCGATGTTCAGCTGCAGGCCCCACGACACCTCGGGGTACTGCAGGCCGACACCGAGGTAGTCGAGCGTCGCTTCACCGGCGATGACGTTGCCGACGTTCAGCATGGCCACGACGATGACCGGCGCGATCGCGTTGGGCAGGATATGCCGGAACATCAGCCTGCGGTCGCTCGCGCCCAGCATGCGGGCGGCGGCGACGAAGTCCATGTCCTTGACGGCGATGACCTGCCCGCGCATCAGCCGGGTCATGGTCGTCCAGCCGAGCAGCACGAGGACCAGTGTCATAGCCCATATCCCGTGGTCGGGGAAGGCGACCAGCACGACGGTCGCGCCCAGCACGAACGGGATGCCGAAGAACACGTCGGTGAGCCGGGAGATGAGTGCGTCGACGACGCCGCCGTAGTAGCCGCCCACCAGCCCCAGCAGGATGGAGATCAGCAGGGCGAAGACGGTGACCGCGACGCCGACCACGATGGAGGCCCGGGTGCCGTGCACGACCTGCGACCAGTAGTCGCAGCCCTGCAGGTCATACCCGAACAGGGCTCCGTCGGCCGGGCCGTGTTTCGACATGCGCAGGTTGCACGCCTCGTTGGGGCCCAGGCGGGCGAACAGCCCGGGGAAGGCCGCCATCGCGAGGGCCACCACCAGGACGGCGGCCGAGAACCAGAAGACCACCCGGCCGCGCAGCTCTCCCCAGGCGTCACGCGCGAGCACGGCGGATCCTCGGGTCGAGCACGCCGTACAGCAGGTCGACGGCAAGGTTGGCGAGAATGAAGATCATGACGAGCAGGGTGACGACGCCGACGACGACGGGACCCTCCTGGAGCTGGATGGACTGGAACACCTGCTGGCCGATGCCGGGCAGGTTGAAGATGCCCTCGGTGACGACCGCTCCGGCCATCAGGTTGCCGAAGTCGACACCGAGGTAGGTCACGACGGGGATGAGCGAGTTGCGCAGCGCGTGCAGCCCCACCACCCGGCGCCGGGACAGGCCCTTCGCGGTCGCCGTACGCACGTAGTCGGCGCGCAGGTTCTCCACGAGGGAGGTGCGGGTGAGCCTTGCGACGTACGCCAGCCCGAACGAGCCGAGGACCATGCCGGGCAGCAGGTAGCTGCCCGGCCAGCCCTCGTCTGTCCCCGCGGTCGGGAACAGCCCCAGATTGAGGCCCAGCACGATCTGGGCCGTGTACCCGACGACGAACACGGGGACCGCGATGACGAACGTGGTGCCGGCGAGGACCGCCGTGTCGGCGGCCCCGCCGCGGCGCAGCCCGGCCAGGACGCCGAGGCCGATGCCGACGACGAGCTCGAAGATCCAGGCGGTCAGCGCGAGCTGCGCGGTGACCGCCCACCGGTCCTGGAGGAGCTCGCTCACCGGCTGGCCGGTGAACGTCTCCCCCAGGTCGCCCCGGAACACCCCGAGCATGTAGTGCCCGTACTGCACGAGCAGCGGCTCGTCGAGGTGGTAGCGCGCCCGCATCACGGCGAGCACCTGCTCGGGCACCGGCTTGTCGCCCGCGAGCGCCAGGATCGGGTCGCCCGGCAGTGCGAACACCATCGCGTAGATCAGGAAGGTGGTCGCGAAGAACACCGGGATCGCCTGGGCCAGGCGCTGCGCGGCGTACCTCACCCTCGGGTCACCCCTGCTTGACGCTGATGGCGTCGAGGTTGGCGCTGTACGGCGTGACGTTCACTCCGCTGAGCCGGTTGGAGTAGCCGATCTGGTCCTGCCAGTTCCACAGCGGGATCATCGGCATCTCGGCCAGCGCGATGTCCTCGGCCTTCTGGTAGAGCGGGAGGCTCTCGTCGAAGGTCGGGGCGGTGTTGGCCTGGTGGATGAGGTCGAGGAACTCCTTGTTCTCCCAGCCCATCCGGTTGCCCTCGCCCCACATGGACTCCAGGTAGTTCTGCGGGCTCGGGTAGTCCATGACCCAGTTGTTGCGGTAGGGCCCGTCCTGCTTGTGGGCGCGGAGCGTCGACAGGTAGTCGGACGCCGGGATCTTGCGGAACTTGATGTCGGCGATGCCGAGGTTCTGCTTGAGCTGGTTGGCGATGGCCGTCATCCACTGCTCGTAGCTCGGGTCGGCGTTGGAGAACCACAGGTTCAGCGTGCCGCTGAAGCCGCCGGCCTGGTCGAACAGCGCCTTGGCCTTGGCCGGGTCGTACGTGCACGCCTCGCCGCAGGCGTTCTCGCGGTAGCCGGGCACCAGCGGGGCCAGCAGCGACGCCATCGGCTTGAACGTGCCGTTGTAGACCGCGTCGACGATGGCCTGCCGGTCGATCGCCATGGAGAAGGCCTTGCGCAGGTCGGGGTTGGCGAACCGCTTGTCGTAGACGGGGAAGCCGAGGTAGTCCATCGTGCCGCCGGCGGTCGCCACGAACCGGTCGCCGAGCAGGTTCTTGGCCTCCGGCGCGCTCGCCGGGGGGATCGTGAGCTGCAGGTCCACCCGGCCGGCCCGCAGGTCGGTGTAGGCGGTGTCGCGGCTGGCGTAGATCTTGAAGGTCACCTCGTCGGCCTTGGCCGCGCGCTCGCCGGTGTAGGTCGGCGAGCGCTTGACCTTGATCTGCTTGTCGTGTTCCCAGGCGCCGTCGAGGACGAACGGCCCGTTGCCGATCGGCGCCTGGTCGTACGCCTTGAGGTCGTCGAACGCGGCCTTCGGCATCGGCGCGAACGCGATCCACGCCAGCGTGATCGGGAACTGGCTGAACGGCGCGGTGAGCGTGACCTCAAGGGTGGTGTCGTCGACGACCTTGAGACCGCTCAGCTTGTCGGTGGAGGGCTCCCCGCTCTCGGGGTTGAGCTCGTCGTAGCCCTCGATCTTGTCGAAGTAGTAGTTGTTGGTCCACCCGTTGGGCCCGTACGCGGTCGCATTCCACGAGTCGGCGAAGCTCTGCGCGGTCACCGGCTCGCCGTTGCTGAACTTCCGCCCCGGCTTGATCTTGATCGTCCAGACCTTCTGGTCGGTGCTGGTGACCGACTCCGCCGCCCGCATCTGCGGCTTGCCCGTCGCGGGATCGATGGCGACCGGTGTGTCGAACAACGCGTCGAGCACGGTGAGCGAGTAGCTGCTCGACGTATTGCCGGGGGTGAGATGGTCGGGTTCGGTCAGCGCGACCGAGAACGCGTTCGCCGCCTTGTCACCGCCGCCGCCGTCGGACGACGACCCTCCCCCGCACCCACCGCTCAGCATGATGGCCGCCACAGCGAGGGCGGCCGCCCGGCTTCTCGTGACCCTCACTGGTCCTCCACCTCATCCGTCGTGTTGCGGGTGAGGGTAGGAAACGGGGCCGCCGACTGCATCGGAGACTTTACGTATTCCTTGCGCAACCTTTACCGGGCAGGCTGAGCATGGAGGATCCATGGATGCAATCAGCCTCAGCGCGCGGAGCCTGCACGCCGTCGCCGAACTGGGTTTCCAGGTGGCCCGGCAGGGGGCGCACGGGGCGATGACCGCGCTGGGCGAGGTCATCCCCGTGGAAGCCTACGAGTTCGTGGCGTTCGACCCGGCGACCGGCCGGCACCGTTCGCTGGTGGCGTCGGGGTACGCGCGGGTGGACGACGACGCCGCGGAGGAGTACGCCCGGCTCGACGCCTACCGCCGCGCCATGTCGCAGCGCACGCCCGTCGTCATGGGCTCCCCCGGCACCGAGCGCTACTTCCGCCGCCACCTGGAGCCGTACGGCTGGCGCGCGGGGATCACGACGCCGCTGTTCCTGACCGGCGGGCGCTACACCGGCATGCTGCACGTCAGCTCCCGCGCGGACCTGCCGCCCGAGGCGCCCGCGGTGATCAGCGCGGTCTCCCCCGCCCTGGCCCACCTCACCGACGTGACCCGCTGCGTCATCGACCCGCTCGGCCTGCCGCCCGGCTTCCACGCCGTGGCGTACGAACGGGGCGGGCGGCGCAGGGACGTGGCCGGATGGCCCCCGTCGGAGGTGCTCGCGGCCGAGCCGGCGATGGCGGAGCTGGCCAGGGCGTTCATCGACTCCCGCGAGCTGTCGCGCCGGGGCCTGTGGCTCGACGGCACCGGCCAGTGGCGCGAGCTGCGCCTGCACCGGGCGGGTGTGGGCTTCCACGGCTCCATCCAGGGCGCGGTCATCGCCGAGCGCCCGTGTGCCCTGCCCTACGACCTGACCTCGCGGGAGATAGAGGTGCTCACCCGGGTCGCGCAGGGCGACTCCAACCCGCAGATCGCCGCCGCGCTCGTGCTGAGCGTGCGCACCGTGACCACCCATCTGGAGCACATCTTCGCCAAGCTGGGCTGCGACAGCCGTACGCGCCTGACCACGAAGGTGCTGGCCGAGGGATTGTGCCGGCTCGACATCCCGTGACCCCGTAATGATCGCCCTCGCGGGACGCGCCGAGGCCGGGTCCGACATTATTGGCGCATGTCGGTTCACGAGCGTCGGCGGCTCCCCACGGGTCTGGAGCTGCTGTTCGGCGACGGCGGCGACGGCCGGGTGCTGTCCGTCGAGCTGCCGTCCGGGTCCCTCGTGTGGCCTGACCCCGACTACGACAAGCTGCGCACCCATCATCGCCCCTCCTTCTGGCTGAGCGACGAGCCGGTGCCGGCCGGGCTGTGGGCCCGGTTGCGTGCCGAGCACCCCCGGTCGGGCCTGTGGCCGGTGCTGCTGGAGGACGGCGTGCAGCCCTGGTCGGCCGGGCAGATCGCGCCGGACTCGCCCGCCCAGATCGACTACTACAGCGCGGCCGGGTTCATGGCCGAGACGTGGCAGGACCTGCTGCTGGGCCACGAGGCCTACCTCGCGCCGTTCGGGGCCGAGTGCCCGGGGATCGCGCCGCCCGCCGCGCTCGTGGCCGACCCCGACGTGGTCGCCGACTGGTACGCCGACGTGGTGGCCGAGCGGATGACGCCGCTGGGGCTCGCGGCGGTGAACCGCGGCGCCGACGCCATGGTCGCCATGGGCTGGCAGGGGGCGCTGCACCACAACGAATGGACCGTGCCGCTGGCGGCCGTCGTACGCAGCTGGGAGGAGCGGTTCGGGGCGCGGGTGGTCGGCATGGGATTCAACACGCTGGAGCTCAGCATCGCCGCGCCGCCCGCCACGCCCGCGCACGCGCTGCACGTGGCGGCCGAGCACTGGACGTTCTGTCCCGACAGCATCCTGCAGGGCCCGGGCACGCTCGCCGACTACGCCGAGCAGATCGTAGGCCAGAACGCCTGGTCGTTCTGGTGGGATTAGGGCGATAATTACCCGCGGACTGTTGGTGATCGAGGGGAGGCGGTTTGAGCGGCACGGAGCCGGGCGGGGGTGAACGGCCCGCGAAGGCGGCGGGTCTGAGCACCGGCACCGCGAACATCGCCAGGATGAGCGACTATCTGCTCGGCGGCAAGGACAACTTCGCGGCCGACCGCGAGTTCGCCGAGCGGCTGATGGCCATCGCTCCCGAGGTCAAGACGATGGCCGTGGACACCCGCGAGTTCCTCGAACGGGTCGTGCATTTCCTCATCGGGCAGGGGGTGCGGCAGTTCCTCAACATCGCGTCCGGGCTGCCGACCCGGCGCAACACCCACGAGGTCGCCCAGGAGCTCGCCCCCGACGCCCGCGTGGTGTACGTGGACGACGACCCGGTGGTGCTCAACCACGCGCGGGCCATGCTCGCCCGTGATCCCGGCACCGGGGTGGTCGACGGCTCGATCCTGCGCCCGGCGGAGATGCTGGCCGACCCCGAGATGGTCCGGCTCATCGACTTCGAGCAGCCGGTGGCCGTGCTGATCCCGGCCCGGCTGCAGTATCTTCCCGACGCCCTCGAGCCGTACAAGTGCGTGGCCCGGGTGCGCGACCACCTCGCGCCGGGCAGCTACCTCGCCATCGGTCACGCGGTCTTCGACAGCCGTCCCGAGCTGGCCGGGCCGATCGTGGACCTGTTCCAGCACATCGTGCCGCAGGCCCACGACGCACCGCGCGACCGCGAGAAGGTGCTGCGCTTCTTCGACGGCACCGAGCTCGTCGAGCCCGGCCTCGTCTACATCCGCCAGTGGCGGCCGGACACCCCGCAGAGCACCGGCCAGGCCCAGCGCGTGTGGATCGTCGGCGGCGTCGGCCGGGTGCCCTGACGGCCTACCCGGGTCTCTACCGGATGAGCACGCACGAGGGGGTGCCCACCGCCAGCGCCTCGCCGACCGGCTCGGGCAGCCCGTCCTTGAGCACCAGCAGGGCGATGGAATCGGACCGCTGGTTGGCGACGTAGAGGCGGTCGCCGTCGATCGCGAAGTGGCGCGGCCAGCTTCCGCCCGACGGCACTTCGGACACCATCGTGAGGCGGGGTCCGTCGACCTCGAAGACGCTGATGGTGTCCGGCCCACGGTTGCCGACGTAGAGGTAACGGCCGTCGGCGGACAGTGCGATGTGGGAGGGCAGGTTCTCCTCGCCCTCCAGTACGGCGTCGCTCGCCCGCACCGCTCCTGCCTCCCGCCACTCGGCGTCATAGACGCGCACGCTGCCGTCGAGCTCACCGGTGACGTACCAGTAGCCCTCGTGGTGCAGGAAGTGCCGGGGGCCGCTGCCGGAGGCCAGCCGTACGGGGCCGTCCGGGTGCGGGCGCATGCCGGGCAGGAAGCGGCGCATCTCGTCGGTGCCGAGGTCGCTCACGTACAGCACGCCGTCGGGCCCGAAGACCGCCTCGTGCGCGTGCGGGCACTCCTGCCGGTCGGGGTTCGGGCCGTGGCCCTCGTGCCGGAACGTCAGCGGCTCGGGCTCGGGCATCCCGTCCTCGCCCAGCCGGTAGGCCGTGACGGTCCCGTCACCGTAGTTGGCGATCACCAGCCACCGGCCCTCGGGGTCGATCGCCAGGTGGCACGGCAGCGAGCCGCCGCTGGTGTGCTCGGCCAGCAGCCGGGGGGCGGGATCCTCGTCGGCGAGGACCGCGAGCCCGCCGTCCTCGGCACGTTCGAGCACGGCGTACAGCAGCGGCAGCCGCGGGTGCGCGATGACGAACGACGGCCCGGAGACGGCCGTCTCGGCCACCGCCTCCAGCCGCCCGTCCGGGTGCTGCCGGGCCACCGTCAGGCCGGGGCCCGACCCCTCCGTGTCGGGGGTGTATCCACCGATCACCAGACCGGGTCGGGACATTCGCCCTCCAAAGGATCAAAACGTTGGGGTATCGCATGTTATCGGCCAGGCGGGGCCCGGGTGGACGACCGCCACCGGGCAGGGGGCGCGCCGCAGCAGTCCCTGCCCGACCGAACCGAGCAATCCCGCTCCCGTTCTGTGTGCCCCCACGACCAGCAGCCACGCCTCCCGGGCGCACGCCAGCAGGGCGGGCAGCGCCGGCCCCTGGACGACCCTGGTCTCGATCGCGAGCCGGGCCCGGCAGCGCAGCCGCCACGGCTCGGTCATCCGCGCCAGCGCCCGCTCGCCCTCCGCCGCGTGCCCTCTGGTGGCGTGCACCACGGTCAGCGGCAGCGACCTGCCGCGGGCGACCTCCACGGCGAAACGCAGCACGGACTCCGCCTCGGCACCGGCCTCCGCCGCCGCGTCGATGCCCGCCACGACACCTCCGGCGGGCGGCGCGGACGCCTGCGCGCCCACCACGACGACCGGGCAGACGGCGTGCGCCGCCGCGTACGCGCTGACCGAGCCACGCAGCAGCCCGGCCAGCCTGGCCAGCCCGCCCGCGCTCCGGCGGCCCAGCACCAGCATGGCGGCGTTGCCGCTGAGGCCGACCAGCGTGTCCCTGGGGTCTCCCCGCACGAGCACGGGACGAACCTCGCGGCCCGGCAGCAGGCGTTCGGCCAGCCGCACCCCCTCGAACAGCCGCAGCCCCGCCAGCCGGCGCTCCTCGGCGGCGACGGCCTCGGCGCGCTCCGGGTCGGCGCCGTCCCACACATGGCACACGGCGACGCCCGTACGGTGGCGGGCCCGGCACTCCGCCGCCGCCCACACGACCGCGGCCCGGCTCTGCCGGGTGCCGTCGTAGGCGACGACGATCTCCTGCTTCATCTCACTCACGCGGCCCGCGCCGCGCGCAGGACGCGCTCCATGAACCCAGCAGAGCACCCGGGCACCGGCCGCGGCTCCGGGCGAAAGCCACCGGCCCCCGGGACCTTCGGCCCGCAGGACCCACAGGACTCGCAGCCCCCGCCCGGCCTGACCTGGCCCGATGCGCTCCGGTTCGGCCACCTGCCCCCGGCGGCGAACCGGTCCCCCGGTGGGGCCGACGGCATCGTGCGGTCGGTGCGCGCCGCCGATGAGGTCGAGGCGAAACCTTCCCGCGCCGCCGACGAGGGGCCGTCCGAAGGCCGGTCCGCGCGCCGGGGACAAAACGCGCCGGGACAGGGCGCACGAGCGCAGGACGCGCCGGGACAGGGTAATGATCCGTGCCGGACTTCCCCAGGACGCCGGCCGAGCCCAGCGATCCGGGCATATGCCCCATGTCGCTTTTATCCACCGATGCATGGGCGGGTGGTTGCCAGGTGTCTCGGCACTGCGCGGACGTCTTCAGAATCGACCTCGTCGCGGCGGTGCGGCGGCTCGCGGTGGCCGCGCTCGTCGTCTCGATGGCCGGCCTCGCCCTCGCGGAATCGGCGGAGGCGGCCTCCGCTCCACTGCGCCGCAAGCCCCACGGGCCCGCGGCCACGAAGGCGGCAGCCCGTGCACAGGCCCGCGCCAAGGCTGCGGCACAGGCCAAGGCCCAGGCGAAGGCACAGGCCAAGCCCAAGCCCGGCCCGTACGGTTACCAGGCGGTCCGAGGCGGGCGTACCAGCGCCAAGCAGTACAAGTCGGGCCAGGGCAGAAACATTCAGAACCTCAACGGCGTTTTCACGCCCTCACTGCTGAGCGGCCCGCAGTCGACCTCCGTCACGTCCGCCGGAAAGATCACCAGCCAGGGCGGCTTCTGCGCCCCCGGCAGCCGATCGTGCGACATCTCGCAGAGCATGAGGTGATCAGCGAAGCGGCACGCATCATCGGAGGCGGGTGAACGGGCGAGGGACCGAAGACGACCGCCCGCGGCAGCACGTGCGCCCGATCCCGGGTGACCAGCACAGCCGACCAGGCCGCCACTGCCAAGGACCACTGCCACCAGACGAGGCTGCGGCTCGGCCGGCGCACTCAGATCTGGTGACGGCGCCATCTCCGGTCGGCCACCGCCCAGGCGGCCTCCCATTCGCGGTAGCGCCTGCGGTCCAGCCGGCGGCGCGCGAGCGCGAAGCAGGCCCAGGCCAGAACGGCGACGCTCGCGACGACGCCGGCGGCGGCCAGGACCGCCCTCGTCACCGTCTCGGCCCGATGCGGCGGCGGCGCGGCCGGCCTGCCCTCGGCGTCCACCCACAGCCGCGCGTTCGCCGGGCCGTCCCGCAGGATGAGCGCCACCGGGACCACGCCCTCCCGGACCTCCCCGGACGGCAGCGTCCAGCGCACCGAACTCGCCACGGGCACACCGCGCCCGCCCGCCGGTACGGCGAGGCTCTCCCCGGCGGAAGCGGCCTCGAGCGAATCGGCCCGGGCAGACGCCGCCCCGGCGGAGGCCACCTGGACGGAAGCGGTGCCGATGGAAGCAGCCCCGGCGGAAGCCGCCTGGACGGGACCGGCCTCAGCAAACTCAGCTCGGGCGGAACCGGCCCCGGTGGAGGCAGCCCCGGCGGAAGCCGCCTGGATGGGAGCGGCTCCGACAAGGGTGGCCTCGACCAGGTGGCGTGCCCCCGGCCCGACCCGCTCGGCCGCGACGCCGGCGTCGTACACGGTGTGAGCGGCCAGCGCCGCGGGCCACACCGAGAACAGGACGGCGGCCAGCGCCGCCGCCGCGAGCGCCGCCTCGATCCGGTCGGAACGGCGGCGCAGCGGGTTGTGATCAGGCCGGTAGCGACGTAACCGCGACACAACCCAGCGGGCGATCGGCCTCATGGCGCACCTCCTGTCGGGCCTCAGGAGATCCCACTTCCCCGGGCGGGCCCGTCCACGCCCGCCCGGGAAAGCCCTCCCGGAAGCCTCCGGGGAAGCTCCCCGGGGGTGGCCCCGGGGAGCCAGGGGAGCCAGGGGAGCCCCAGCTCAACTTCGACCGGGCGGCGGCGGACACGACCTTGCCCTTCTCCGCGGGCGTCAGCAGGCCGGCCGCGACCCACTCCTCGGCGCTCCTCCCAGCCGCCCGGCGGCTGTGCGCCGAGGGTACAAAGCGCCGGACCCAGATGCGGGACCCAGATGCGGGACCCAGATGCGAGGCTCAGGCGCGGGGCCCAAGCACGGGACCCAGATGCGGGCCCAGACGCGGGACCCAGGCGCGGGACCCAAGCACGTCCGTGCCGGTGGCGTCCATCGCCGCCGCGTGGGCCTTCGGCCCCGGCTGGGCATGCCCGACGACCAGGCGCTGGCGTTCACCTGGGGCTGGTCCACGGCGGTCGCGGCGGCCTGGGGGTCAGGGGCGCGCGGTCACTCCATCACGTCGGAGGCGGCGCGGCGGACGCTCTCGCTCTCGTCGATGACGAACCCCAGCCGCATGATCATCTGCGGTGCCTCTTCCGAGCACAGGTGCCTGCGGATGAACTCCCGCAACTCCGGCATCTCCAGCGCCTGGGTGTGGAACGCGACGCTCACGCCGTACGCGGAGGCGTGCAGCAGCATCCGCTGCAGCGCCTCGCCCGCGCGCAGCCAGTCCTCCCGGCGGTCGCCCGCGGTGGTGAGCAGCGCCACGAGACCCGTCGAGGTGCACACCCGCTCGTCCGGTGCCATCCCCCACTCGTGGCCCCGGGCGTAGTCCCGCTGCGCGAAGTGCTGGGGCTGCGTACGCCGGGGATCGGTCGGATAACCGCCCGCGGGCACGCCGTCGCGGCGCGAGCTGCCGGGCGGCCGGGCCCAGCGCATGAGTTCGAGGACGAACAACCGGTCCTGCGACTGCACGTCCTGGGCCGCGCCGGTGAGCGCGGCGAGCACCCGCGCGGACGCATCCGATCTGATCGGCATCAGGTGGCCGTCCTCGGCCGCCGCCTCGGTCACGAGCGCGTCGACCAGCGGATCGGGCACCGGCAGGGCGGTGAACCCCGACCGGTGGGTGCGGCGGCGCTCGATCTCCGCGTGCAGCAGGCGGGTGTGCTCGCCCGGCTCCCGCCCCGGCCTCACCCGTACGGTGGCCAGCAGCAGCGGGCGCTCCGGGTCGGGGAAACGCCGCACCTGGGGTTCATAGCCGAGGGCCTGCAGCGTGATCCGCACGTTCAGCAGCGCGGCGCCGCAACTGATCGTCATCTGCCGGCCGGTGGGGTCGGAGACCCGCAGCTTCCTGTCGGGGTCGGCGCGCAGGCAGATCTCGTCCCCGGAGACGCCGAACGACCAGGGCTGGGTGTTGTGGATCGAAGGCGCCCACAGCGCCGCCTCCACCGCCGTCCTCGCGGCCTGCGCGATCCCTTCAGCGGTCCGAGTGTTCACGGTTCCCTCCCCTGGCGGTTCCGGGGTTCGGTCAGAGCAACGGCGGGGCGATCAGCAGGTCGTCCACGAGGAAGGCGAGGTCGGCGTCCACCTCGACGACGCCCTCGACACGGCGTACGGCGTGCAGCAGCGGCTTGATGTCCGACCTGCGGGGCACCTGCCCGCTCATCGTGACCACGCCGCCGGAGACGGTGATCCGGAGGTCGTCGGGGGCGAGGTTCATCAGGGCGGCGATCTCCTCGATGTCGGCCAGGATGTCCTCCGCCGGGCGCACGAACACCCGCAGCAGGTCGCCCTGGTGGACCGTCCCCACGATGCGGCCGGTCATGGCGTCGATCACTGGCAACTGCTTGATCCGGTTGCGGTGCATCAGCCGGGCCGCGTCCCGCACGGACGTGCCGCCGGTGACAGTGATCGCGGGACGCGTCATGATCTGGCCGGCCGTCGTGCCCGCCGCCTTCCGGCGCTCCTCGCGCCTGCGGGGACCGTCGAGCACGCTCTCGACCGGATCGATCTCCTTCAGCAGGATGTCATCCTCCGACACCACCCCGACCGGGCGCCGGTCGGCGTCGATCACGGTGACCGCGCCCACCTTGAACCGCTGCATGGTGGCGACCAGGTCCGCGAACGACGCGTCCATCGGCACCGCGATCGCGACCTTGCCCATGACATCCTTCACCTTCGCCGTCATGACGACGCCTCCCATCTCTCAGTGCCCAGCGTGCCTCCGCCGTGTCTTGCCAGGTCAGCGGTGAAGGTCCTCACCCCCTGGGACTTTCGGCCACCCGTCGCGCCGCCCACCGCGCCACACCCTCCGCCACACGGTCCGCCATACCGTCCGCCGCGTCACCGTCCGTCGCGCCGCCCGGGGCAGGGCATGGCGAAGGGCCCTGTGGCCAGGGCCCTCCGTCCCTTCGTTTCCGGCCCGTACGGCGATGCGATGGGTATGAGACCGGCAGCGGGCCCGTAGAGGGGAGCCGATCATGCACATGAAGGTGCGGGACGTCATGACGAGCGAGGTCGCCTCCGTCAACGGCAGCACGCCGTTCAGGGACGTGGCCGAGGTCCTCATCGCGCACGAGGTCAGCGCCGTGCCCGTCGTCGACGGCGAGGGCCACGTGGTCGGTGTGGTCTCCGAGGCCGATCTGCTGCGCAAGGAGGAGTTCCGCGAGCAGTACTACCGCGAGGGCTACCGCCCGCCGCTACGCGCCCGCCTGCGCGAGGCCATGGGGCACCGGGCCGCCAGGGTCCAGGAGCGGGCCCGTGGGGCGACCGCCGCCGAGCTCATGTCCGCCCCCGCGATCACCACCCGGCCGTACACCAGCGTGGTCAGCGCCGCACGCGAGATGACCCGGCACGGGGTCAAGCGCCTGCCCGTCGTGGACGACGAGGGCGTGCTCGTGGGCATCGTCAGCCGCCACGACCTGCTCAAGGTCCTCGCCCGCGCGGACGCGGACATCGCCCGCGAGGTGCGCGAGGACGTCATCGGCAACTGCCTGTGGGCCGACCTGTCGGGCGTCGAGCTGTCGGTGTCGGAAGGCGTCGTGACGCTCACCGGCAGTCTGGAGCGCCGCTCGCAGGCGCGGGTGCTCACGCGGATGGTCGAACGGACCAACGGCGTGATCGGGGTCGTCGACCGCCTGGAATGGAAGGAGGACGACGTCGGCCCCTGGGAAGAGCCCTGACCGGGCGCTGTCCCGCCTCGCTCGCCGGAGCGACGGAAACACCGAACACCCCTGCCCGGCCATCAGGAAGGGCAAGGGTGTTCCGGCGCGTTCTGGCGCTTTTATCGCCTCAACAGGCCGTGAGCGGCGACGGCCGCGTCCCGCCTCTGGCAAGCCCGATTATCGATGGCACGCCGGCCGAAGACGTGATCGCTCCGCTCGATTGGTCAGGATGCATTGGCGCAGATCGCGAACGGGCGGAAAACCGCCGTGAACTGGCTGTTGTTGAAGAACACCAGACTCCACCCCGTATTTGTGGCGTTCGGCGCGGATGTAACGTTGGAGACGACGCTGTCTTCGACCGAAATACCCCCGGACAACAGCTGATATCCCCCGGAAATCACCACCGTCCCGGCGGGGCACAAAGCTCCTCCGCTCGCGACGTTCACCCCTCCGGGCACGGTGATTTCGGGTCCGGTGACGACCTGATAGCCCGAAACTCCCGCAGGCCCAGCGGGCCCAGCCGGACCAGCGGGACCTGCCGGACCGGTCGCCCCAGCAGGACCGGTAGCCCCAGCAGGACCGGTAGCCCCAGCGGGACCAGCAGGACCGGCGGGACCTGCCGGTCCAGCGGGACCTGCGGGACCCTGGGCGCCCGTCGGCCCCTGCGGACCAGCCGGGCCAGCCGGACCAGCCGGGCCCGCGGGCCCTCGCTCACCGGGCGGACCGGCCGCCCCCTTGGGACCCACCTGCCCCTTGGGACCCACCTGCCCCTTGGGACCTGCCAGCCCCTGCGGACCCGCGGGCCCCCGCGCGCCGGGCGCACCGGCAGGCCCTGCCGGACCCACCGGCCCTTGCGGCCCCGCCACCTGGCTCTGGCGAGGCTCCCCGTCCGAACTCAGGACAGCGTGCTGCGTGCTCAAGGTCTGCGCCGTCGCGTCAGAGTTCTGCCAGTTGTACGGCAGTGCCGACGACGTCGTCTGCGTCTTCTGAACCGGCGTCAGCACCTCGGTGAGATCCCGCAGCATGTTCTGCTTCTGGTTCACATCCTGACGCCCGTGTTGCCGCTGCTTGTTCTTGCTCTTGTTCTTGTTCTTCTCGTTCGGGTCCGAGCGATGAGAGGAGCGAACGGCGAGGAGAAGGTGTCCATAGCGAACTTGAGAGACGGCCTCACGTGCAGCACTGGCAGATTCGATGGCGACGACGTCAGTCACGGAGACGGCACCGGCGGTCAGCACGGTGCCGATTGCGAAAACCCTGAACAGGCTGCCGAACGTGGGCAACTTGATCTCCTCTTATGGGATTCCACACATAGATGTGCGATGTCGGAATTTCCGGGAGAAGCCCGTAGGCCACAGGTCTCCCGGCACGGATCATCCTGCATCCATTCATTTAGCTGCGCTCGCGCCGACACACAGGCGTCGAACGCCGCCACCCGTTTGTTTGTCGCGTTATTAATTGCGGCCTTCGAGGTGGTCCGCGACCGTGAAAAGCCGCGACCGGGATCGCATCCGTCCGGCTCGGGGCGGCACATTCGATCCCGGAGGGCGGTGGAATCCCTCTCGCCCGGAATAAGGGAAGCGGTGATTTTTCACGACGAACGGCGGACATCACAAAACAGCGCGCCACCTGCGCCGATAGCAGAATCTTCGGACGCGATAGGCGCACTCGACGGGATCTGTTCTGGAAAAAGTGGTTTCCGCTCTCCCTACGGCGGTAGCGAAGTAAGAGACCGACCAAGCGAGAGACAAGGAGAAGCACGTGATCACTCGCGAGCAGATCCCCATGGTGCTCGGCAACCCGGTCCGCGACCTCAACGGCGACAAGATCGGCGAGGTCGCGCAGGTCTTGCTCGACGACGCGACCGGACGGCCGAAGTGGCTCTGCGTCAAGACCGGGCTTCTCCACACCAGGAAGACCTTCGTCCCGCCGCACAAGGCGACCCTGACGGCCGGCCATGTCGAGGTCCCGTACGACAAGGAGCGCGTCAAGAGCGCGCCCGACGTGCGCCTTGAGGCCGACGGCCACCTGTCCGCCGAGCAGGAGCGTGCGCTCTACCGCCACTACGACATGGACTGGGACGCCGCCTGGGAGCGCGCCAACAGGCCCGGCAGCCTCACCGGCTGGGCCGCCAGCGCCGGGCGACGTGAACGCGAACGGCTGGGGATCGGCGCGGACGGACGCCGGACCTACGCGGACGGACGCCGGATCTACACGGACTACGCCGTGACCCGCGTCGGGGATCGGTACGGCGTGGACGACCCGGCGCTCGGCTCCAGGGACCGGCTGGACGCCGACATCCCCGGCACGCGCCCGGGCGAGCCGCTGGGGCCGCGAAGCCCCGAGACGCTGCCCGAGCAGTTGTTCGGCGCGGGCGATCCCTCACGCACGACGAGCGAGTGGTATGCCACGGAGGACCCGGCGGCCCGGGCGCTGGAACGGTTCGGCACCGGCGATCCGCTGACGAACGCCGGCGACAGGTTCGTCGTCTACCGGGACGCCCGTGATCTGGACATCCGCCGCCGCGGCATCCCCGGCCGCGACGAGCCGTGCCTCTGACCGGAGGAACCCAGCACCGGAAAAACCCCAACTGGAGAAACCGGAACCGGAAGAACCCGAACCGGAAAGAGCCGGCGAGCCGCTCGCCGATCAGCCCCCGTTGCCCCGGTGTGCCTCCGCCCCGCCCCGGGGCAACGGCATACCCGTGCCCGGCCGTTCCCGGCCCCAAGGCCACAGCGCGCCCGGCTCCGTGCCCGGCTCCGCAGACTCCGCCCCCGCCCCGGGAACGGCATACCCGTGCCCGGCCGTTCCCGGCCCCAAGGCCACAGCGCGCTCGGCTCCGTGCCCGGCTCCGCAGACTCCGCCTCCGCCCCGAGGTAGCGGCATGCCCGGCTCGGGGGTGTTTCGGCCGCCTGTCAGTCGTCGTCGACGACCTCGCCGTGGACCACGCGGCCCCTGCCCGCTCCTGCGGGCCCGCCGAAGGCGTCCGCCCCGTCGAACCCCCCGGCCCCGTTGAACCCGGCCCCGTTGAACCCGGTCCCGTTGAACCCAGGCCCGTTGAACCCGGTCCCGTTGAACCCAGGCCCGTTGAACCCGGTCCCACCGAACCCGGCGGTCCCGTCGAAGAGCGGCGCGTACGGCGAGCGGGCGGCGAGCGAGCGCACCCTGCGGCCGAGGAACCACGACACCCAGCGCCGGGCGATCGGCCGGGTGAACGGCAGGATCATGAAGAACCCGAACACGTCGCTGATGAAGCCGGGGGTCATCAGGAGGGCGCCGCCTGCGACGATCAACGCGCCGTCGGCGAGCTCCTTGTCGGGCATGCGTCCCGACTCGATGGCCGCGCGCAGCGCCGCCCACGCCCGCCGGCCCTCACGGCGCATCAGCCAGGCGCCGAGCATGCTGTCGGCGATGAGCAGGGCGACGGTCTCCCATCCGCCGATCACGGATCCCACCTGGATCAGGAACCAGATCTCCAGGACGGGAACCACGAGGAACGCGAGGAACAGCCCGATCCGCACCATGTCTTGCCCCACTCACCCGGCACTCGTACGTCTGCGTCAACGCTCCCGTGGCCGTGGGGGTTCCGGTAGGTCGTGTTTATCGCCGCGGGCGAAACCGCTCCCCCAGCCCGGTGACCCCCCAGATGGCCACGCGCCAGAAGGCCTCGAAGATGATCTTCCGGCTCATCTTGCTGCTGCCCACAGTACGCTCCACGAACGTGATGGGCCGCTCGGTCACCCGCAGGCCCTGCCGTACGGTGCGGAGCGTGAGGTCCACCTGGAAGCAGTAGCCCTGCGACTCGACGTCGTCCAGCCCGATCTTCTCCAGGGTGGCCGCGCGGTAGGCGCGGAAGCCCGCCGTGGCGTCGCGCACCGGGATGCCGAGCACCAGCCGGACGTAGGTGTTGGCCCCACGGGACAGGATCTCGCGCGAGACCGGCCAGTTGACGGTCTTGCCGCCGGGCACCCAGCGGGAGCCGATCGCCAGGTCGGCGCCGTCGGCCACCGCGTCGAGCAGCTTGTGCAGCTCCTCGGGCTGGTGGGAGCCGTCGGCGTCCATCTCCACCAGCACGTCGTAGCCCTCGTCCAGGCCCCAGCGGAATCCGGCGATGTAGGCGGCGCCGAGCCCCTGCTTGCTCGTCCTGTGCATGACGTGGACGTGGTCGTCCGCCTCGGCCAGCTCGTCGGCGATCCGGCCGGTGCCGTCGGGACTGTTGTCGTCGGCGACGAGGAGGTGCACGTCGGGCAGCGCCTCACGGAGCCGCCGGGTGATCAACGGGAGGTTCTCCCTCTCGTTGTATGTGGGGACGATCACGAGCACCCGCCCGGGGGTCCGCTCCATCAGCTCTTCCTCCGCCCAGAGATGGCCGCCACCGTCGCTCCGGCTCCCATGAGTATCATGATCCACTCCGGCAGCGCACCTGCCTCCGCCGCCACCGTGTTCTTGGTCCTGACGGGGACGTCCAGGACGTCCATCCCCGCCACCAGCTCGCCGGTGTGCCAGCCGACCCGGCCGTCGGGGCCGACGTACGCGGAGATGCCCGTGGTAGCCGCGGTGACCACGGCCCGGTTGAACTCCACGGCCCGCAGCTGCGACATCGCGAGCTGCTGCGGCGGCAGGTTGGTGAGGGCGTAGCTGGCGTTGTTGGTCTGCACGACCAGCGGCGTGCCGCCGGCGAGCACCGTGTCGCGCACCGTGCTGTCGAACGCCACCTCGTAGCACTCCACCGTGCCGATCGTCACGGGCCCCATCCGCAGCGCCCCCGGCTTGTCCCCGGCGACCGACTGCCTGCCGACGAGCTGCGCCCGCGACGACAGCGCCAGGAACAGGTCCTTCAGCGGCGTGTACTCGCCGAACGGCACCAGCCGCCGCTTGTCGTAGTACACGCCCGGGCCGGTGACCGGGTCCCAGACCACGCCGCGGGTGGCCCGGTTCTCGGTGCCGATCTTGACCACCGCGCCGACGAGGATCGGCACGCCGATGTCCTTCGCGGCGGAGTCGATCACCTGCCGGGCGTACGCGCTGCTGTAGGGGTCGATGTCGGTGGAGTTCTCCGGCCACACCACGATGTCGGGCCGCTGCAGCTTCCCGGCACGTACGGCCTCGGCCATCCGGTGCGTCTCGTCGGCGTGGTTGCGCAGCACGACGGCGGGCTCGTCGCCGAGGAAGTACATCCCCCGCCCAGGGACGTTGCCCTGGATGACACCGATCCGCACTGTCCTGCCTTCGTCGCCGGGCCGGGGCACGACCAGCCCCAACACCGGTACGGCTATCGCGGCGAGGAGCGTTCCGGCAAGCACCCGGTCGGCCCGCCACCTCGGCGGACGCCGTGTGACCAGCGCGGCGAGCAGGGCCCCCGTGAGGGCGACCGTGAAACTTACAAGCGGGGCGCCGCCCAGCGCGGCGAAGCCGGTGTACGGCGACTCGCCCTGGCTGAAGGCCAGCCGCGCCCAGGGGAAGCCCCCGAAGGGGAACAGCCCGCGGGCCCACTCCTGCACGACCCACAGGCAGGCCACCCAGAGCGGCCACAGGCGCAGCCGCATGACGAGGACGGCCAGACAGGCCAGGGCGGCCCAGAACAGGCTCTCGACGCCCGCCAGGGCCAGCCAGGCGTCGTCCCCGATCGGGCGGACCCAGGCCAGCGTCGGCAGCAGGAACGCCAGCGCCCCGAGGTAGCCGATCCACGCGGCCCGGCGCAGCCGCAGGCCACGCAACGCGAGGGCGAGCAGCGCGACGCCGACCGGTGCGCAGAACCACCACCCGAGGGGCGGGAAGGCGAGATAGAGCACCAGGCCGCCCACGACGGAGGCGGCGAGGCGGATCAGCACGCCCGGCACGCGCGGTTTCGGCGCCCCGGCGGCGGGCGGAGCCGCGTCCTGTGCCGTCTTGAGTGCCACGGCTCGCCTCTCCTCGTGTGTCGGTCGTCCTGACGCAAAAATCATTCCAGGTCAGGGTCGCAGACGGCGGCGCGGCCCGCCAAACCGTCTCCGCTACTTTACGGGCGGCGTCCAAGGGCGATCACGCGGACGAAAAGACGAAGAAGGAAACGAAAAGGGAAGGAGGCCCGGGCGGCCCTTCGGACCGGTTCCGTCCCGTCGGCGGCGGGCGCGGAGCTCCGTTGTCTACTGGGCGCCCGGGCCCCTCCTGGGTCCAACCCCCCGGCCGGATGGGGTGCCCCGCCTCGGCGGGACGCCACCCTGCGCCTGGTGTGCTGACGGAGTCACGCTCCGTCATCGACGCAGAGGTCGGCGACGCCATAGAACGGCCAACCGGTCAGTCCCGTGCTGGACTGCGCAGCAAACTACCGACCTCAGCGCAGATGTCAACCACGCTCCGATCAGCGGAAACACCACATTTCCGCAGGTGGGAGCGGTGTCGCTTCAGCGACGTTCGAGACCGTTCAGGACCTCGGGCAGTTCGTCCACGTGGACCACGCCGAGGCGGCTCGTGGCCCGGGTCAGCGCGACGTAGAGGTCGCTCGGGCCGCGCGGCGACTCGCGCAGGATGCGGCCGGGCTCCACCACGATCACCGAGTCGAACTCCAGCCCCTTGGCCTCGGTCACCGACAGCACCGCCACGGGGGCGTCCAGCGCGGCCGGGCCGGGGCCGGTGGCCGCGCCCGGAACGGCACCCCGTACGATCGTTCCGACGTCCTCGGTCATCCCCGCCGGTGCGACGACCACGAGGCGGCCCTCCCCCAGGACCCCCGGCGCCGCCTCCGCCGCGATCACCGGGCCCGCCTCCGCGAGGCCGGCGACCCGCAGGGCCCACGGCCGCTCGCCCGTCTCCCGCACCGACTCCGGCGCCTTCAGGTCGGGGCCGACGAGTTCGAGCACGCGGGCGGCGACCTCCATCAGCTCGGCGGGGGTGCGGTAGTTGACGCTGAGGTGCTCCTCGCGCCAGCGGCCCGCGACGTACGGGTCGAGGACCCGGGCCCAGCTCGCCGCGCCCGCGGCCGACCCGGTCTGGGCGATGTCGCCGACGATCGTCATGGACCGGCTCGGGATGCGGCGCATGACCATCCGCCAGGCCATCTCGGACAGCTCCTGTGCCTCGTCCACGATCACGTGACCGAAGGCCCACGTGCGGTCCCTGGCGGCCCGCTCGGCGGTGGTGAGGTAGGTCTCCTCGGCCTGCTGCCGTTCGGCGAAGCGCTCGGCGTCCATGATGTCGGCCAGGCCGGTCAGCTCCAGCACCTCGCGGGCGTAGGCGATGCGCTCCTCGCGCTCCTGCTCGGCCCGCCGCGCCGCCCGCAGCACCCCTTCGTCGATGTCCCCGAGCAGCTCCGCGGCCTCGTCGAGCAGCGGCACGTCGGCCGGGCTCCACCAGGTCTCCCCCGCCTTCTCCCCCGGTCTGGGCGGCTCGCGCAGCAGCAGGTCGCGCTCCGGCCCGTCCAGCCCGGCCGCCGCCATCCGGTCGCGGTCGGTGAACAGGCCGATCAGGAGTTGCTGCGGCGTGAGGTAGGGCCACAGCCGGTTGAGCGCCACCCGCACCGGCTCCTCGGTGCGCAGGTCCTCGCGCAGGTCGGCGAAGTCGGCGTCGTCGAGGTTGCCGCGGCCCAGGTGTCGGGCGGCCTGCCGGGTCAGCACGGTCAGCAGGTGCCGTACGAAGACGGCCCTGGCCTGGTTGTGCGGACGGCGCGAGCGGCCGGCCTTCGACCGGGCCGCCTCCAGCGTCTGCCGGTCGAGCTTCAGCGTGAACTTGTCGAGCTTGATCTCCACGGGTGTGCGCGGCATCCGCTGGCGCTCCCGTACGGCCCGGGCGATCACGTCGGCCATCGCGATGCGGCCCTTGACCGCCGCGACCTCGGGCGGCTCCTCCCGGGCCGCGGTGACCCCGGGGTACAGCTCGCCCACGGTGGACAGCAGCACGTCGGTCTCGCCGAGGGACGGCAGCACCTGCTCGATGTAGCGCATGAAGGTCGGGTTGGGCCCGAGGATCAGCACGCCCCGGCGTTCCAGGCGCTCCCGGTAGGTGTAGAGCAGGTAGGCCGCACGGTGCAGGGCCACCACGGTCTTGCCGGTGCCGGGGCCGCCCTGGACGACGAGCACGCCGTTCAGGTCACTCCGGATGATCTTGTCCTGCTCGGCCTGGATGGTGGCGACGATGTCGCGCATGCGGCCGGTGCGCTTCTCGCCGAGCGCGGCCAGCAGCGCCGCCTCGCCGTTGAGCGAGGCCCGGTCGGCGTCGGTGAGGCTGTCGAGGTCGAGCAGGTCGTCGTCGATCGCGGTGACCCTGCGGCCCCGCGTGTGCAGGTGACGCCGCCGGGTGACGCCCATCGGCGCGGCGGGGGTGGCCCGGTAGAACGGCTGTGCCACGGGGGCCCGCCAGTCGATCAGCAGCCGGTGCTGGTCGTCGTCCGACAGCCCGATGCGGCCGATGTAGAGCCGCTCGCCCTCCGCGTGGTCGAGCCTGCCGAAGCACAGGCCGTTCTCCACCGCCCAGAGGCGGGCGAGGCGCTGGGTGTACATGACGGCGAAGCTGTCGCGCTCCGAGCGGTTCTGGTGGGTGCCGAAGGCCCCCTGGGCGAGCACGGCGTCGAGCTGCCCGCGCGTGCGCTCCCGCAGCACGTCGAGGCGCTCGTACAGCGCGGCGACGTACTTCTGCTCCCGGGCCAGCTCGCCCGTCGAAGACTCTGGCATAGGCCGCCAGATTCTACGTGCCGTGCCGCCCTTCTCCCGCATCGGGCACGGCGGCTCACGAGCGCGTCACAGATGGATCTCGGCGCGGATCACGCCCTTGACGGCGTCCCGGCCCGTTCGTACGGTCGCAGCCATAGTTAGGAAACTTTCCTAACACGCTCTATGTCGTGGGAGCTCACGCTCTGTGTCGCGAGAGCTCACGCTCTCTGTCCTGGGAGAACGCATGACCCGGCCCATCGCGGGGACGCCCAGCCTGCTGCGCGCGATCAACGACCGCGCCGCGCTGATGGTCCTGCTCGAACGCGGCCCGCTGACCCGGCCCGAGCTGGGGGCGCTCACCGGCCTGTCCAAGCCGACCGCCTCCCAGCTCCTGGCCCGGCTCCAGGAGGCCGGCCTGGTCGTCCTCGACGGCATCCGCGAGGGCCTGCCGGGCCGTACGGCCGAGCTCTACCGGATCAACCCCCGCGCGGCGCACGTGGCGGCGCTGGACGTCACGCCGGCGCGGATCGCCGCGGCGGTCGCGGACGTCACCGGCGCGGTCGTCGCCGAGCACCGGCTGGCCACCCCGGGCCGCGCCGGCGGCGACGTGGTCGAGCGGGTCCGGGCCGCGCTCACCGGGGCGTGCGGCCCGGCCGGGCTCGACCCGACGGAGCTGAGCCGGGTGGTCGTCGGCATCGGCGGCGCCGTCGACCCCTCGACCGGCAGGCTCGGCTACGCCGCCCACATCCCCGGCTGGCACATCCCCGACCTGATCGGGACCCTCCGCGACGGGATCGGCGTGCCGATCGACGTGGAGAACGACGTCAACCTCGTCGCGCAGGCCGAGCGGTCCCGGGGCAGCGCCCGGGGCCACCAGGACTACGTGCTGCTGTGGGCCGACGAGGGCATCGGCGCGGCCCTCGTCATCGGCGGCCGCCTCCACCGCGGGGCGACCGGCGGCGCGGGCGAGGTGGGCTACATGCCCGTGGTCGGCGCCCCCACCGCGCGGGACGTCGGCAGGAGGGCCAACCACGGGTTCCAGGCCCTGTCGGGCGGCCCGGCCGTGCTCGCCCTCATGCGGGCGCACGGGCTGCGCGGCTCCACGCCGAGCGGCGCCGTACGCAACGCGGCCGCCCTGGCGGGACGCGGCGGCCCGGACGGCGAGAGCGCGCGCGAGGCCCTGCGCGAGCTCGCCGGCCGCCTCGCGATGGGGCTGGCCGCGATCACGGCCGTGGTCGATCCCGAGGTCGTCGTGCTGTCGGGCGGCGTGCTGCTCGCCGGCGGCGAGGTCCTGCGGGAGTCGGTCGAGCGGGAGCTGCACGCGCTCACCATCCCCCGGCCTCGCGTGCTGCTTTCCACCCTGGAGGGCAACCCGGTCCTCGCCGGAGCCCTCGACCTCGCCCTCGGCGCCGTACGCGAGGAGCTGTTCGGCCCTGTGAACAGCCCTGTGAACGGCCCCGCGAACGGCGCGGTGAACACATCCCCTTCCCCCCATTAGGGAGGCACCCCCATGAAACGCCTTCTCTCCCTCCCCGTGGCACTCTCCGTCGGGGCCGGGCTGGCCGCGCTCACCGCCTGTACGGCGGGCACCGAGAGCGGGCCGCCCGAAGTGGCCCGGAGCGGGGCGAGCCACGAGCCGGTCACCATCGAGTTCTGGCACGGTTTCAGCGCCGACAACGAGCTCAAGGCGTTCGACGAGACCCTCGCCGGCTTCCAGAAGAAGTTCCCGTGGATCACGGTCAAGGCGACCAAGGCCGTCCAGGACGACCAGATCCTGCAGTCCGTGCGCGGCGGCAACCCGCCCGACGTGGCCTTGTCGTTCACCACCGACAGCGTCGCCCAGTTCTGCAAGGCCGGGATCTTCCAGGACCTCAACCCCTACCTGAAGGCGAGCGGCATCGACCCGGCGACGCTGTTCCCCAAGGTGATCGCCGAATACACGGAATATCAGGGCAAGCGCTGCGTGATGCCCATGCTGGCCGACACGTACGGCCTCTACTACAACAAGGCGCTGATGAAGGGCCACGAGCCGCCGAAGACGATGAGCGAGCTGGCCGAGCTCGCCAGGACGCTGACGGTCAAGGACGACAAGGGCGACATCAAGGTCGCCGGGTTCGTCCCGACGAGCCAGATGTACGAGAACGCGCCCATCCACACCGGCGTGATGGTCGGCGCGAAGTGGATCAACCCCGACGGCACCTCGGCCATCGGCTCCGACCCGCAGTGGAAGAAGCTGATGACCTGGCAGAAGGACCTGACCGACTGGTACGGCTACGACAAGCTCGAGAAGTTCCGCAAGAGCTTCGGCGACGAGTGGTCGGCCGAGAACCCGTTCAACACGGGCAAGGTCGCCATGGCCATCGACGGCGAGTGGCGCACCGCCATGCTCGCCGCCGACGCCCCCGGCCTCGACTACGGCACCGCGCCGCTGCCGGTGGCCGACGACCAGGCCCAGCGGTACGGCGCGGGCTACATCACCGGCACCGTCATCGGCGTCCCGCGCGGCGCCGGGCACCCGGAGGCCGCCTGGGAGCTGGTGAAATATCTCACCACCGACACCGACTCACTGGTGACGCTGTCTAACGCGATCAGGAACGTGCCGAGCACGCTGCCCGCACTCCAGTCGCCCGCCCTCAAGAAGGACCCGAACTTCCAGACCTTCCTCGACGTCTTCGCCAACCCCAGCAGCACGACGATGCCGGCCCACCTCAACTCCGTCTTCAACCAGCAGACGCTGCAGGAGGCGCAGATCAAGTGGGAGTCGGGCCGCGCGTCCGACCTCGACGCGCTGCTCGCCGACGTGGACAAGAAGATCAACGAGAAGCTCAAGCTCACGGCGGGCGGCTGACCTTCGATGCGTGGCAACCTGCGCGCCCTGCTCTATCTGTCCCCCTGGCTCGCCGGGTTCGCGATCTTTTTCGTCTACCCGCTGCTGTCCACGGTCTACTTCTCCTTCCAGCGGTACGACCTGTTCACCCTGGAGCCCGTCGGGCTGCTCAACTGGGAGTACTTCTTCAAGGACCAGGCGGCCTGGACGGCGATCCGCAACACGCTGTGGCTCGTCGTGGTGATGGTCCCGCTGCGGGTGCTGTTCGGCCTCGGCGTCGCCCAGCTCGTGACCAGGATCAAGGCCGGCGCCGGGGTCTACCGCACGATCTTCTACCTGCCTGCCCTGGTGCCGCTGGTGGCCGGGACGCTGGGCTTCGTGTTCCTGCTCAACCCCGGCACCGGGCCGGTGGACGCGATCCTCTCGGCGGTCGGGCTGCCCGCGCCCGACTGGTTCGGCGACCCGGCGTGGTCGAAGTGGGGGCTGACTCTGCTGGGCCTGTGGTCGGTCGGCGACCTGATGGTCATCTTCATGGCCGCCCTGCTCGACGTGCCGAAACAGCTCTACGAGGCCGCGGCCATCGACGGCGCGAACGGCTGGCGGCAGTTCACCTCGATCACGCTGCCGGTGATCCGGCCGGTGCTGATGTTCGCCGCCGTCACCGGAGTGATCCAGACGCTGCAGTACTTCACCCAGGCCGAGGTCGCCGCCCGGGTCGCGTCCGGCGCGACCGACTCGGCCGGGTCGGTCTTCACCCCCGGCTACCCCGACCAGTCCACGCTGACGTTCCCCCAGTGGCTGTTCCAGCAGGGCTTCCGCGACTACGCGATGGGCTACGCGTGCGTGCTCGCGCTGGTGCTGTTCGCGGTGTCGATGGTGTTCACGCTCATCCTGCTGCGGCAGTTCCGCTTCACCGAGGAGGAATCGTGACCCCGACGGCGAGACGGACCGCGCTGCTGTGGGTCGCCCGGCACGCGCTGGCCATCGCGCTCGCGCTGATGTTCCTCGGCCCGCTGGTGTTCATCGCGCTCACGGCCCTGATGACCGACCATCAGGCGCTCACCTCCGAGCTGTGGCCGCACACCTGGAACTGGGACAACTTCGCCGAGATCTTCGAGAAGGCGCCGCTGCTGACCTGGATCCGCAACACGCTGCTCTACTCGGTGCTCGCCACCGCGTTCATGCTGGTGTCGTCGATCCCCGTGGCGTACGCGCTGGCGCGGTTCCGCTTCCGCGGGCGGCGGCTGGCGTTCCTGCTGGTCATCACCATGATGATGCTGCCGCCGCAGGTCGTGGCCGTGCCGATCTACCTGATCTGGGCCCGCTTCCACCTGACCGGCACGCTGTGGCCGCTGATCCTGCCGATGCTGCTCGGCGACGCGTTCTCGATCTTCCTGCTGCGCCAGTTCCTCGTGACGATCCCGCGCGAGTACTCCGACGCGGCGAAGGTCGACGGCTGCGGCGAGTTCCGCACGCTCGTGCGGGTGGTCCTGCCGATGGCCCGCCCGGCCATCGCCGCCGTCGCCCTCTTCCAGTTCTTCTACTGCTGGAACGACTACTACGGACCCCTGCTGTACGCCGGGACCGACCTGGACAACTGGACGCTGTCGCTGGGGCTTGCGGCGTTCCGGTCGGTGCACCGCGTGCAGTGGAACCTCACGATGGCCGCCACACTGCTGGCCATGGCCCCGGTGATCATCGTGTTCTTCTTCGCCCAGAAGGTCTTCATCGAGGGCGTCAAGCTGACGGGAGTCAAATGAAGCTGGCCGTTGTCGGGGGCGGTTCCACGTACACGCCGGAGCTGATCGACGGTTTCGCCCGCCTGCGCGGGGAGCTGCCGCTGTCGGAGATCGCGCTCGTCGACCCCGACGAGCGCCGGCTCGCGACGGTCGGCGGGATGGCCCGGCGGATGCTCGCCCGCGCCGGGCATCCCGCCGCGCTGACCACCTCCAATCGCGTGGAGGACGGCGTCGCCGGGGCCGCGGCGGTGCTGCTCCAGCTGCGCGTGGGCGGCCAGGCCGCCAGGAACGTCGACGAGACCCTCCCGCTGGAGTGCGGCTGCGTCGGGCAGGAGACCACGGGCGCGGGGGGCCTCGCCAAGGCCCTGCGGACCGTGCCGGTGGTGCTCGACATCGCCGAGAAGGTGCGCGCGCACGCGCCCGGCGCGTGGATCGTCGACTTCACCAACCCCGTCGGCATCGTCACCCGGGCGCTGCTCGACGCCGGGCACCGGGCCATCGGCCTGTGCAACGTGGCCATCGGCTTCCAGCGCCGCTTCGCCGCCCTCCTCGGCGTGGCCCCCGAGCGGATCGCGCTCGGTCACGTCGGGCTCAACCACCTCACGTGGGAGCGGTCGGTCCTGCTCGACGGCGTGGACGTGCTGCCCCGCCTGCTGGACGAGCACGGCGAGGGCATCGCCGAGTCGGTCGGCCTGCCGGTGGAGCTGGTCCGCCACCTGCGCGCCGTGCCGTCGTACTACCTGCGGTACTTCTACGAGCACGACCGCGTGGTGGCCGAGCAGCGCACCTCGCCGTCGCGGGCGGCCGAGGTCGCGGCGATGGAGTCGGCTCTGCTGGAGATGTACGCCGACCCGGCCGTGGACACCAAGCCCGACCTGCTGAACAAGCGCGGCGGCGCCTTCTACTCGGAGGCCGCCGTCGCCCTGGTCGCCTCGCTCATGGGCGACCGCGGGGACGTGCAGGTCGTCAACACCCGCAACAACGGCACGCTGCCGTTCCTCGACGACGACGCGGTGATCGAGGTGCCGGCCGCCGTGGGAGCCGCCGGGGCCGTCCCGCTGCCCGTCGAGCCCGTGGAGCCGCTCTACCGGGGCCTGATCGCCCACGTGTCGGCGTACGAGTCGCTGGCCCTGGAGGCGGCCCTGGACGGCGGCGAGGACCGCGTCAGGGACGCGCTGCTGGCCCATCCGCTGGTCGGGCAGGCGTCCCTCGCCGACGGCCTCGCCGCGCGCCTCGTGGAGGCCAACCGCGCCTTCCTGCCGTGGGCGGTGGCACGGTGACCGCGCCGCGCACGGTGCTGGCGGTGGACGGCGGCAACAGCAAGACCGACGTCGCCCTCGTCCGCGAGGACGGCACGGTGCTCGCCACGGCGCGCGGGCCCGCGTTCCTGCCGCAGAGCGCCGGTGCCGCCGCCGCGGTCGAGGTGATCGGCCGGACCGTGCGGCGCGCCCTCGCCGGCGATGCCGCCACGCCGCCGTACGCCGACCACGTCGCCGCCTACCTCGCGGGCGCGGACCTGCCGGTGGAGGAGGAGGTGCTGCGGGCCGAGCTGCTGACCCGCGGCTACGCCGCCGACGTCGCCGTGGGCAACGACACGTTCGCCCTGCTGCGGGCCGGGTCGTCCACCGGTTGGGGCGTGGCCGTCGTCTGCGGCGCGGGGATCAACGCGGTGGGGGTCTCCCCTGCCGGGCGGATCGCCCGGTTTCCTGCGCTGGGCCGCGTCAGCGGCGACTGGGGCGGCGGGCAGCATCTGGGCGAGGAGGCCTTCTGGCACGCCGTGCGCGCCGAGGACGGCCGCGGCCCCGCGACCGTGCTCACCGAGGTCGTGCGCGCCTGCTTCGGCACCGCCACGGTCGAGGAGGCCGTCATCGGGCTGCACGTCGGCGACCTGCCGGCCGACCGGCTGCACGCCCTCGTGCCGCCCCTGCTCGCGGCCGCCGCGGACGGCGACGCGGTCGCCGGGTCGCTGGTGGAGCGGCAGGCCGAGGAGATCGCGCTGCTCGGCGTCGTCGCCATGCGGCGGCTCGGCCTGCTCGCCGCGCCCTGCGAGGTCGTGCTCGGCGGCGGCGTGCTGACCGCCCGGCATCCCCTGCTGACGTCGCTGATCGAACGGCGCTACGCCGAACGCGCGCCGCTCGCCCGGCTCGTCATCGCCGACGTGCCGCCGATCGTGGGCGCCGCCCTGCTCGGCCTCGACCGCCTCGGCGCGCCCCCCGAGGCGTACGCGAGGGTGCGCGCGCACTTCCTCCGGGAGGACGGCGGCCGGGAGGACGGGAATTCTCAGCCCTCCGCGGCGTCCGCCTCCGGCTCCTTCTCGATCACCGGGGAGCGGTAGTCGTACGGCGTGCTCAGGACGACGGTCGTGCGCGTGCTGACGTTGGCCGACGCGCGGATCTGCTGGAGGAGCTCCTCCAGCGCCAGCGGGGAGGCGACGCGGACCTTGAGAATGTAACTTTCATCACCCGCGACGCTGTGACACGCCTCGATGGCGGTCAGATGGCTCAACCGCTCCGGCGCGTCGTCCGGGGCGGAAGGGTCGATCGGCTTGATCGAGACGAACGCGGTCAGCGGAAGCCCGATCTCGTCGTAGTCGACGAGAGCGGCGTATCCGCGGATGACACCACGCTTTTCCAGCCTGCGGACCCGCTGGTGCACCGCGGAGACCGACAGCCCGGTCTCCTTGGCCAGATCGGTGAAGCTCATCCGGCCGTCAGTCGCCAGCAGCGTGACGATTCGGCGATCGATCTCCTCCACCCCAGCAACGGTAGCGCCGCCCAGGACCGTCTCGTCCCGAAGCCACCGAAATGCCACCCAACCAGGACCGGCGGCAGGCGCCCGAGATCACGCGTCAGCGGCCAGCGCCCTCACGTCGGGGTGCACGCCGGGAGTCGCCGTCACGAGCGCGGCGAGCGAGCCCAGGATCGTCACGGGCCGCGTCCTCGACGCCTCCACGGCGGCCAGGTAGCGCCAGGCCACCAGCTCGGCCACGTCGCCGCGCGCGTCCGGGTCCACCCAGGCCGTGGCGATCATCCCCAGCAGGGCCGCCTCGGTCACCCAGTCCTCCGGCCCGTACGCCAGGTCGGTCAGCACGCTCCTGCGCTCGGACTCCGCCCACGCCTGGCCGGCCTGGTGGTGGGCGATGCCAAGGCAGGCCCACGCCTGGACCTGCCTGATCCACAGCGGCACGGCCGCGGGCTCGCCGTACGGCGACAGCGGCGGGTGGGCGAGCACGCCGAGCAGATCGTCGAGAGACAGGCCCGACAGGCGCACGGCGTGGTCGTAGGCGGCCGGCAGGTGCGGCCAGCGCAGCGCCGCGACGGCGGCGACGGCCTCCTGCGCCTCCCCGGACGGCGGCGGCACGGCGGGCACGGCCGTCATGTCCTCATAACGCCACACCCGCCGGACCACGCTCCGCACCGGGCCGTGGCCGTACACCTCGGGCACGGTCAGCCGCGCGTCGGGCTGCGGCGCGTCGGCGACCGTCACCTCGAAGCCGGGCACGACCAGCGAGAAGGCGAGCAGCGCGCTGGGCGGCTCGGGGGCGGAGACAGTGAGCGCGCCGCCGACCGGGACGTCCTCCTGCTCCACCACCTGGTAGAGCACGTCGATCACCGACTCCGTGGGGCCGGGGACGCGGCCCAGCCACAGGCGCAGCCCGCAGTGCTCGCCGAGCACCGCGTCGCCGTGCTCGTTGCCGGGGTCGTCGCGCAGGTGGTCGGCGAGCTCCACCAGATGGCGGACGTCCCCGTCGCGCTCGAAGCGCATGCCGCAGGCGGCCGGATAGGCGTTCGGGTGCCTGGGCTCGCGCCGCAGCGCGCGCTCCACCCACTCCAGGCCCTCCTCCGGGCGGCCGCTGCTGTGCAGCATCTCGCCGATGTCGGTGTACAGGGCCAGGTTGGCGGGGTCGTGTTCCAGCGCCCGCACCATGGCCCGCTCGGCCTCGGGCCACCGCTGCAGGTCGCGGCAGGCGTATCCCTCGGCCAGGGCGGCCTGGAAGGACGGCGTGAGCGCGTAGGAGCGGGCGGCCAGGTCCGCCGCCTCCTCCGCCTCCCCCACCCGGCGCAGGAGGAGCGAGGCCAGCCACAGCAGCGACGCGTCGTCCGGGTGGGCGCGCAGCCCGCCCCGCACCAGGGCGACGTACGGCGCCAGCGCCTCGCGGCCGTCCTCCGGCACGGTGCCGGGCAGCCCGGAGGCCAGCAGCGAGACGAGCGAGCACAGGTCGCCGGGCGGGATCCGCCCGGGCAGCTCGGGGTCGAGCACCCACGGGACGTGCGCCCAGCGTCCCTCCGGCTCGTGCCGCTGCACCGAGATCAGCAGGCGCAGCGCGGGCACGTGCTCGCCCCGCGCGGCCAGCGCGTGGGCGCGGGCCAGCGCGGTGCCGAGGAAGACCGGCTCGTCCAGGGGGAACAGGTCCGGTCCGCCGCCCGGCCCGGCCAGCAGCCGCGCCAGCATCTCGTGCGCCTCGGGCAGGGCGGGGTCGCAGGCCAGCGCCGCCGCGACGTGCCCGGCGGCGTGCCCGGTCTCCCCGTCGGCCAGGGCCAGCCGCGCCATGCTGACCTCGCCCTCGGCCTGGGCGCGGGGATCGTCCATGCCCTCGTCGATGCCCTCGTGCGTCATGCGTCCTCCGATCCGGCAGTCGTGATCATCACTCTGCCAGAGCGGGCCGGCGCGGCGCAGAGCACGATCGCGGGCATCAGTCCACGACGACCAGGTCCCTGGTCGTGTGGTTCACCCGCTCTCCGGCGGTCTCGCCGCAGACGACGATGTCCTCGATCCGGGCGCCGTGCCGTCCGGGCAGGTAGATGCCCGGCTCGACGGAGAACGCGAACCCGGGCCGCAGCTCCTCGGTGTTGCCCGCGACGATGTACGGCTCCTCGTGGGTCTCCAGGCCGATGCCGTGCCCGGTGCGGTGGACGAAGTATTCGCCGTACCCCGCCTCGGTGATCACCTCGCGGGCGGCGGCGTCCACCGACTCACAGGTCACGCCGGGCCTGACGTGGGCGCAGGCGGCCTCCTGGGCGCGCTTGAGCACCTCGTAGTAGGCCACATAGTCGGCCGGGGGCTCGCCCACGCAGTAGTTGCGCGTGGAGTCCGAGCAGTAGCCGCTCGGCATGACGCCGCCGATGTCGACCACGACGGGCTCACCGGGCCGGATGACGCGGTCGCTCAGCTCGGCGTGCGGGCTGGCGCCGTTCGGGCCCGAGCCCACGATCACGAAGTCGACCCGGGCGTGTCCCGAGTCGATGATCGCTTCCGCGATGTCCTTGCCGACCTCGCGCTCGGTGCGCCCGGCCTTCAGAAACTGGGGCACCAGGTTGTGCACGGCGTCGATGGCCGCGCCCGCCTCCGCGAGCGCCGCCTTCTCCGCGGGCGACTTGCGCATGCGCAGGTCACGCAGCACGCTCCCGGCGAGCACCTGCTCGGCCTCGGGCATGACCGCGCGGAACCGCAGTGACTGCATCGCCCACATGCGGTCGGCGAGCCCGACCCTGGCCACCGGGCCCAGGCGGCGGGCCACCTCGGCGTACGGGTCTTCGGTCTCGTCCCACGCGACGAACTCGATGCCGAGCCGGGAGGCGGGCGAGTGCTCGGCGGCCGGCAGCTCCAGGCGCGGCACCATCAGGAACGGCTCGCCGGACGCCGGCACGACCAGGCAGGTCAGCCGCTCCAGCGGCAGCGCGTCATAGCCGGTCACGTAGCGCAGGTCGGGGCCCGGCGTCAGCAGCAGCGCGTCGAGGCCCGCGCGTTCGACGGCCTCGCTCACCGCGGCGGGACGGGTCGTGGGATACAGGTCGGAGGGCTCCAAGGACGTCGTTGTCACGCGACCAATCTAACCAGCACCGCATCAGACGACGTACGCAGGTGCGTGTACCACAGCCGCCACGCGGGCGAGCTCCGCTGGGCTCTGGCTTATTCCACGCCATAGAAGAAAAGCAACCCCTGGGTGGATGCGAGACTGCTACGCTCCGCGTCAGGACGATCACAGATCGTCCGTACGGCAAGTGCAAGAGCAACATCGAGAGCGAGACAAATGGTCGGCGTAGTGGGCGGCACGAGGCCCGCCCTTCCCCCCGCGGACGACCGCGATCCGGGCACCACGCCCGGCGCCGTCCCCGCCGGCACCCGCATGATCCAGAACGGCATGATCCAGGACCTGGCCGGACGGCGGTGGGCGGAGCGCCGGGACCGCGTGGCCGAGGAGCGCCGGGTCACCCTGGCACTGCGGGAGGCGATCCTGCCCGAGCCCGGCGCGTCGATCGACCTGCCCTACGCCCGGATCGCGGTCCGCTACGTCCCGGCGGGCCGAGCGTCGAGCCTCGGAGGGGACTGGTACGACGCCGCGCCGTTGCCCGACGGGCGCATGTTCCTCGCGGTGGGCGACGTGTCGGGGCACGGCCTGCCCGCGATCGCCGAGATGGCCCAGCTTCGTCACGCGCTGCTCGGCCTGAGCATGACGGGCGCCTGCCCCGGCAGGCTGCTGACGTGGCTGAACACCCTCGTCCTCACCCGGCTGGACGACACGACCGCGACGGCGGTGTGCGGCCACTTCGATCCGGCGACCCGCCTTTTCACGTGGGCACAGGCGGGCCACCCCGCCCCGATCCTGGTGCGTCGCGGGGGCGCGCGCCAGCTCGGGGCGCCCCGGGGGGTCGTGCTCGGGGCGACGTCGAGCCTGCCGTACGGGGTGGCCGACGTCCGCCTCGAGCCCGGCGACCTGCTGCTGATGTTCACCGACGGCCTGGTCGAGCGCCGCTCGCGCGACATCGGCGCCGGGGTGTCCCTCATCCTGGACGCGGCCGTGACGACCGGGCTCGGCACGGCCGGAGCGGACCTCGACGCGGGCCTCGACCGCCTGCTTGAGGCCATCGGCGGCCCCAACCCCGAGGACGACACCTGCCTGCTGGCCGTGGCGGTGACCGAAGAGGGTCCGCAGCGCGCCTGACAGGCGTGACAATGGCAGGGTGCTGATGCTTCTCGACACCCCGTCGCTGTACTTCCGCGCCTTCTACGGGATCCCGGAGTCGGTGACCTCGCCGGACGGCATGCCGGTCAACGCGGTGCGCGGGCTCCTCGACATGATCGCCACCCTGGTCCGGCAGCACTCTCCCGCCCAGATCGTGGCCTGCATGGACGCCGACTGGCGGCCGGCGTTCCGGGTGGCCGCGATCCCGTCCTACAAGGCGCACCGGGTGGCGAGCGGCGACGAGGAGGAGGTGCCGGACACGCTGGCCCCGCAGGTCCCGGTCATCGAGGAGGTGCTCGACGCGCTCGGCATCGCCCGCGTCGGCGTCGCCGGATACGAGGCCGACGACGTGATCGGCACCTACGCGACCGCCGCGACCGGCGCCGTGGACATCGTCACCGGCGACCGCGACCTGTTCCAGCTCGTCGACGACGAGAAGCCCTGCCGCGCCCTTTACACAGTAAGGGGAATCCGCAACCTCCAGATCATCGACGAGGCGTTCGTCCGGGAGAAGTACGGCATCCCGGGCCGGGCGTACGCCGACTTCGCGACGCTGCGCGGCGACCCGAGCGACGGCCTGCCCGGTGTCGCCGGCATCGGCGAGAAGACTGCGGCGGCCCTCATCACTCGCTTCGGGTCGCTGTCCGCGCTGCTCGCCGCGCTGGACGACGGGAGCACCGACGGCTTCCCCGCGGGCGCGCGCAACAAGCTCGCCGCCGCCCGCGACTACCTGGAGGTCGCCCCCGCCGTGGTCCGGGTGGCCCACGACGCCCCCGTCCCGGACGTCGACATCACGCTGCCCACCGCGCCGCGCGACCCCGAGCGGCTGGTCGCGCTGTCGGAGAAGTACGGCCTCGACAGCCCGCTCAATCGCCTGCTCGCCGCCCTGTGGTAGACGCGGGCACCGGCAGATCGAGACGTCCATCCGCGCCCGCATCCGGGCCGGCCGGATGCGAGCGGGCGCGTCGCTGCCACCCACCCGCACCCTCGTGACAGGCAAGCAGCTCGTCGCCGAGTGTTACCTCGTCAGCCGGTCAGTCGGTTACCCAGGCCGCCGCCTCGATGCCGCCGACCCGCGCGGGCCCCGCGGCTTCGACGGCACAGCCGGCCGCGCGGTGCGCGGCCATCGGCCGCTGCGTCATCCGGCTGTCTCGTACCAAACGAGAGCGCAGTTCAGCACCGTGACGGCGGAGGCGCAGGCCGCCGCGCACACCGTGGTGACGGGCCGGTTGACCAGGCGGCCCATCAGGTCGCGCCGGTGTGTGAACATCACCAGCGGCCACAGCGCGAACGGGATCCCGAAGCTCAGCACGACCTGCGAGATCACCAGGACACGTCCGGGTTCGGCGCCGGCGGCGAGTACGGCCATCGCGGGAACCAGGGTGGCCAGACGACGCATGGACAAGGACGACCAGCGGCCCAGGAAGCCCTCCGCGATCACCGTGCCGGCATAGGTGCCGACGGAGGTCGCCGCCAACCCCGAGGCCAGCAGGGCGAGGGCGAAGAATGCCGCCGGCACCTGGCCCAGACCGGCGGCGAGGCCTCTGTACGCCCCCTCCAGAGAGGCGCCGACGGCGGGGCTGAGCGCGGCGGCGCCGATGGCCAGTATGGCCGCGTTCACCATGCCGGCCAGGCCCATCGCGGTCAGTACGTCGAGCCGGGTGGCCCGCAGCAGCTCGCGACCGCGACCGCGGGGCTCGCCGTGCCGGTCCCTCAGCAGCGCACCGTGCAGATAGATCGCGTGCGGCATCACCGTCGCGCCAAGGATGCCACACGAAAGGAACAGGCTGTCGGTGCCGGAGAGTCCGGGGACAAGCCCTGAGACGAGGCCGTCGAGAGAGACACCGCCGTCGAAGGCGGTGAAGACGAACCCGACGAGTATCACTGCGAGCAGGGCGATGACGACGGCTTCGAATCGCCGCTGTCCCCGCCGTGACTGCACCACGAGCATCACCCAGGACACCGCTCCGGTGATGAGGCCGCCGGCGACGAGAGGGGTCCCGAAGAGCAGGTGCAGCGCGACGGCGCCCCCCACGACCTCAGCGAGGTCGGTGGCGATGGCCACGGTCTCCGCCTGAGCCCACATCGCAAGGCGGGCCGGACGGCGCAGGCGCCGTGCGCAGATCTCGGGCAGGGTGGCCCCGGTGGCGATGGTGAGTTTGGCGGACAGGTACTGCACGAGCATCGCCATGATGTTCGCGCCTGCCAGCACCCATAGGAGCAGGTAGCCGTGACGTGCCCCCGCCGTGATGTTCGTGGCCACGTTTCCCGGGTCGACGTAGGCGACGGCCGCCACGAAGGCGGGGCCCGTCATCCGGAGCAGGGCCGGGGTCCGGAAAACCGCGGTGGTGGCCGTCCGCGCCTCCCGCGGATGCGTGATCGTCATGGCGCTTCGGGGAGCCGCGCCGGGTTCGGGGGAAGCCCGATGACCGGCTCGACGTCTCTGCCGAGACTGCCGACCGTGCTCGCCCCACCGGGCGTGCCGAGCTGGGCGAAGAACTCCGCGTTGGCCCGCGTGTAGACCGACCACTCATCGGGGACGTCGTTCTCGTAGAAGACCGCGTCGACCGGGCAGACCGCCTCGCAGGCGGCGCAGTCGACACACTCCAGCGGATGGATGTACATCATGCGCCGCCCCTCGTAGATGCAGTCGGCGGGGCATTCGTCGACGCACGCCCGGTCGAGGACGTCGACGCACGGTTCAGCGATCACGTAAGCCATTGAGACTCCCATTCGAATGGGGGATCTGCGTGTGTCGTTCAGGCCGGCCGGTGGCCCGTGCGCGCCCGCCGCGCCGTGGCGATCAGCGCGAGCAGCGCGATCGCCGCCAGGGTGCCCCAACCCGGCAGATAACTGCCGGTGGTGTCCTTGAGCAGACCCAGGGCGGGAGGCGCCACGATCACCGCGACCTGGTTCACCGCCATCGCCAGGCCGAGGGCGAAGCCCGTCTTGCACGGCGGCGCGATCTCGGCGGTGTAGGCCACCCAGGGGCCATACCAGCCGAATCCGAAGAACCCGAGCCAGGCGACGAGCGACGCGACGACAGGAGTCGAGTCCAGAGGAACGATCATCAGCAGCACAAGCCCGACGACCACCGCGCCCATGCAGATCAGGACCGGGAAGTACCGCCCGGACCGGGCGCGATCGCTCCAGAGCGCGAGCACGACGCGTCCCGCCACGCCGGCGGCCAGCGCGGCGAACAGGAGCAGCGCCGCCCGCTCGATCGTCATTCCACCCGCTTCGTGCAGGTAGAGCACGGTGAAGATCAGGATTCCGTACTGAACCGAGATCAGGCTGAGTCCGGAGACCATGATGTTCGTCATCGACCTGTCGCGTAGGACGGAAAGGCGTGCCGCCGTCCCGGCCCGCGGTGAGCGCGCCGAGGAGCGGTTGTCGTGTGCCGACCCCGGTGGAGTCCGGTAGAAGACGAGGAACACCGCGGCACCGAGCAGGGCGACGAGCCCGCCGGCCGCCAACGACGAGCGCCAGCCCAGGCCGTTCGCAAAGGAAGGCAGGATCGCCGCCGACAGCGCCCCTCCCAGTGGGAGCCCGGCCTGCCGGATGCCCATCGCGAAACCCCGCTGTGACGTGGCGAACCAGCGGGCGATCGACTTGCTCCCGCCCGGCTGGGCCGTGCTGTACCCGGCTCCGACGACGATGAGGAACAGCAGCAGCGCCAGGTATCCGGGTGCGAGACTCGCGCCCAGAAGAGCCAGGGCCACGATCAGGGTGCCGCCTCCGACGACCAGGCGTTCGCTGTGGCGGTCCAGCAGTTCACCGGCCACGAGGAGTCCGACGACCGGGACCAGTTGGGCCGCGGAGATGAGCAGGCCCACCTGGGCGGTGGTGAGGTGCAGGTCACGCTGGACGAAGGCGCCGATCACGCCGATCCCCTGGACGAGGAAACAGGCGGAGGTCTGGGCGACGGTCGCGACGAGCAAGATCATCCAGCGGTAGCCCCCGGTCGGGCCACTGAGTGTGTCGACGCTCATCCCCGGATCGCCAGCGCCGGCGCCTCGACCGTGGGCTCACCCAGCGGACGCTGCCGCTGAAGGGAGAGGAGGTTGTCCCTGACCGCGTTGAGGCCCATCCGTTCGAAGATCAGTTCATGGTCGAGCTCCGGCGTGGCCCCGTTGGCCCGCAGTTCTTCGATGGCCATACCGAGCAGTTCGATGTTGTCCGACAAGCGCACTTGCCCGCGGCCGTCCACGGCGTATGGCGTGTCCTCCATGCCGACGCGGAGCACGTCGACCTGGCTGTCCGGCTGCGAGGCGTAGGCGGCAAGACGGCGCAGCGCGCACATGCGGGTGCCGCGCCGCGGGCCGACGTCCAGTTCCTTGACGTGCTGGAGGGCATGCTGGGGCATGACCGCCGCCCCGACGGTGACGGTGACGTGCCGCTTCTTCACACCGGGCTCGGCGAGGTCGTACTCGAGGCTCTTCGCGGCGGTGACGACCCGCCGGAATCCCGCGTAGTCCTGCGGAAAGGGCAACCGTGGCGAAAACCCGAAGAGCAATATGACGTTCAGTTGCCCGGAAGCGCCCAGGCGCAACTCCGGATGCTCGATCGCGTATCGCGTCATCGCATGGCTGCGCACCAGCTGCACCCACTCCACCTCATCATCGCCCCACCGGCGATCCAATTCTGGACGAAATCTGCTCGGGTGCCACCATCAAAACGTCACCGCTCGCCACCGTCGCCGAGGGGAAGGCGCTCTATGGGATGGGGTGCCGGTGATTGTCCGGCGTGAATTTCTCCCCGGTCGAGGCACAACCGAGTATCAGGGTCCTGTTGCTTGCTCGCAGATTCGGCATGACCACCCTTGGTATGTCGTCCACCTGACCATTCTGGCGGCGGATCGGGGATCTCCATATCGGCCCGGCCCGGTCACGGAGGGACCCGGCGACCCCCATTCGTCGCAACGAACAGAAGAATGATGCAAAAGTCAGGATGCATTGTCAATGCGTGTGAAATAAGGGACAATTTGACAATCCATAATTCCTGCGAATAACGGAGGCCACTGCCTTCCCGCAGCGAGCGCAGGCCGGGAAGGACCTTTAAGGGCGTTTCACCCTGGCGGGGAACCCTTTTGCGCGTTCGCTGTGCCCGTGTTCACCAGGGCCGCCGCGTTGCCGGCCGCCCAGCCATACCGGCTGCCCGGAACCGGGTTCGACGACGACCTGCCACAGACTGCAGACGCAGCGTCTGTAGACGACCCATCCCTGGGACGTGCGATGGCGGGATGCCTCGGTCCAGTCATGCGCCTGCTGTCCGACCATGGGACAAGTATGTTGTAATGCCATTGTGCATTTGAACCCTTACGGCAGCCAGGCGGTCGCCCTCGCCGTGGACCTGGCCAACAGGAAGCCCGTCACCGTCGGGGAACTGGTACGCAGGTGCACCGAGGCCGGACTGATCATCGACCAGGCGGTCGAAGTGGAGGATCTCGGCCGGGTGATCGCGCTGCTGCGCGACTGGGAGCGGATCGTGGACGCCGCCGACGAGTGGGCACGCGCCGATCTGGTCAATCGCCGGCTGGCTGCGGCGGCCGCCTACCCCCGGCTCACCGATCACGCGGGCGACGGGTGGCACCTGCACTACCGCGCCGACGAGACGTCCTTCATCGAGATGCTCGACTCACTCATCTTCGTCGGAACGGCGCTGCATCTGGTCGGCCGCGGAATGCACCGGCTGGGCAGGTGCAGGCTGGCCGAGTGTAACCTCATCTACGCCGATACCTCCCGTAGCGGAAGGCAGCGTTACTGTTCACCACGCTGCGCGAACCGTGACGCGGTCCGCAGACACCGCACCATGCTTCGGTCCGGCGCGTGACCTGCTCCTCCGCTGTCCCGCGCCGTTCAGCCGGAACCCCTGCCGGATGCCGACCAGCCCAGGACGGTCCACGCGGCCTGGTGCCCGCCTGCGGCAGGGCAGGACCAGCTCCTGTACAGCCCGGCCCGCCGGTATCTGCGGCGCGACCTCCGCAGGTCGTTTACATCCTGGTATGTCCGCACTCGGGTAGGTTGATCGCGTGCCGTACACGACGATCCGCCTCCCGGACACCGCGGACGGGCTCCGCCGCGCAGTGGAAGCAGGGTTCACCCGCATCCGCGGCGAGTTCCACCTGCCGGACGGCTTCCCCGCCTCCGTACAGGAGGAGGCCGAGCGGGCCGCGGCGGCCGCCGCCGCACCGCGGGAGGACCACACCGGCCTGCCGCTGATCACCATCGACCCGCCCGGCTCGATGGACCTCGACCAGGCGCTGTGCATCGAGCGGCGCGGGACGGGCTACCGCGTGTGGTACGCGATCGCCGACGTCGCGGCGTTCGTCCGGCCCGGCGGGGCGATCGACGCCGAGGCGCGGGTCCGCGCCGAGACCGTCTACATGGCCGACGGACGCGTGCCGCTGCACCCGCCGGTCCTGTCGGAGGGCGCGGCCAGCCTGCTGCCCGGACAGACCCGCCCCGCGGCCCTGTGGCGGCTCGACCTCGGGCCCGACGGGGAGATCGAGGCGGTGGACCTGCGCCGCGCGCTGGTGCGCAGCCGGGAACGGCTCGACTACGAGACGGTCCAGGCCGCCGTGGACACCGGCCGGGCGGAGGGGACGCTCGCGCTGCTGGCCGAGGTGGGGCCGCTGCGGCTGGAACGGGAGCGGGCCAGGGGCGGGCTGTCCCTGCCGACCCCCGAGCAACAGGTGATCCCCGACGGCGACGGCGGCTATCGGGTGGAGTTCCGCACCAACCTCCCCTGCGAGGCGTGGAACGCCCAGATCTCGCTGCTCACCGGCATGGCGGCGGCCCGGATGATGCTGGACGCGGGCGTCGGCGTGCTGCGGGTGCTCCCCGAGGCGGGCCCGCAGGACGTCGGCAAGGTCCGCAGGGTCGCCGCCGCGCTCGGCGTGCCCTGGCCCGACGGCACGTCGTACGCCGAGGTCGTGCACGGGCTCGACCCGAAGATCCCCGGCCATGCCGCCTTCCTGCACGAGTCGACGGTGCTGCTGCGCGGCGCGGCCTACGTCGCGTTCGACGGCACGCCGCCCGGTCACGCGCTGCACGCCGCCATGGGCGCGCCGTACGCGCACGTCACCGCGCCGCTGCGGCGGCTCGTCGACCGGTTCGCCACCGAGGTCTGCCTGGCCGTGGCCGCGGGCCGCCCGGTTCCCGAGCAGGTCGCGGCAGCGCTGCCCGAGCTGCCGGAGCAGATGGCGATGGGCGGCAGGCGGGCCGGCGCGGTGGAGCGGGCCTGCGTGGACCTGGTCGAGGCGGCCGTGCTGCGCCCCAGGATCGGCGAGGTCTTCGAGGCGGTCGTCGTCGACGTCACCGACGGGAAGCCGGGCGGGCAGGTGCAGGTCACCGAGCCCGCCGTCATCGCCCGCTGCGACGGCGACCACCTGCCGCTCGGCGAGCGCGTCCCCGTACGGCTCACGCGCGCGGACCCCGCCACCCGCGAGGTCCGCTTCACAGCGGTGTGAACCGGGCCCGTTTTCGAACCGCGTCAGCTCACCGACGAGTAGGCGACGACACCCCGGCGCATGGCGTCGATGGCCTTGACGGCGTTCTCGGCGACCTTGCTCCCCTTCGGCGCGGCGTCCCTGAGCTGGCCGAGCAGGTCGAGCAACTGCTTGATCCAGCGGACGAAGTCGCCCGCCGCGAGCTCGCAGTCGGTCAGCACGGCGTCGAGGCTGTGGCCCTTGGCCCAGCGGAAGGCCGCCCAGGCGAAGCCCACGTCGGGCTCGCGGACGAACGACAGGCCGTGGTCCTCCTCGATGCCCTCCAGCTCGCCCCACAGCCGCACCATCTCGGTGAGCGCGTCGCGCGCGGCCCCGGCCGGGATCTTGGGGCTGCGGACGTCGTCGGCCTGCCGCGACTCGTACACCAGCGACGACACGCACGCGGCCAGCTCGGCGGGGTCGAGGCGGTTCCACACGCCCGCCCGCAGGCACTCGGCCGTGAGCAGGTCGAGCTCGGTGTAGAGCGAGGCGAGCCTGCGGCCCTGCTCGGTGACGGTCTCGCCCTCCAGGTAGCCGAGCTGGTCGAGCACGCCGCACACCCGGTCGAAGGTGCGGGCGATGACGTGCGAACGCCCCTCGACCCGGCGGCGCAGCCCCTCGGTCTCCCTGAGCAGCTTGTAGTAGCGCTCGGCCCAGCGGGCGTGGTCCTCACGCTCGTCGCAGCCGTGGCAGGGGTGCTGGCGCAGCTCCCGCCGCAGGCGCGTGACCTCCTCGTCCTCCTGGGCGTGGTCGCGCGCCCGCGGCGGCTTGCCGAGGTCGCGGTCGCCCAGCTTCGCGTGCACGGTCGAGACGAGGTTGGCCCGCTCCTTCGGCGAGCGGGGATTGAAGCCCTTCGGGATCCTGATCTTGTCGACCGGCTCGACCGGCACCGGGAAGTCCGCCGCCGACAGGCGCTTGACCTGCTTGCCGATCGTCAGCACGAGCGGCGAGGGGCCGTCGTGTCCCCGGCCGTTGACGCCGGGGTCGAGCACGACCGCGATGCCGGCGCGGCGCCCGCCCGGCACCCGGATGACGTCGCCGGGCCTGAGCACCTCCAGGGACTGCACGGCCTGGGCCCGGCGGGCCGCGCCCCGCTGGCGCGACAGCTCGGCCTCGCGGTCCGACAGCCGCCTGCGCATCGCGGCGTACTCCTCGAAGTCGCCCAGATGACACGTCATGGCCTCGGCGTAGCCCTCGAGGGCCTGCTCCGCCTTGCGGAGCTGGCGGGCCAGCCCGACCACGGCCCGGTCGGCCTGGAACTGGGCGAAGGAGTCCTCCAGCAGGGTCCGCGCCCGCTCCCGGCCGACCTGCCCGACGAGGTTGACCGCCATGTTGTACGACGGCTTGAAGCTGGAGCGCAGCGGATAGGTGCGGGTGCCGGCGAGACCGGCGACCGCGAGCGGGTCCATCCCCGGCTGCCAGACCACGACCGCGTGGCCCTCGATGTCGATGCCGCGCCGCCCGGCCCGGCCGGTGAGCTGGGTGTACTCCCCCGGGGTCAGGTCGGCGTGGGTCTCACCGTTCCACTTGTCGAGCTTCTCGATCACCACGGACCTGGCCGGCATGTTGATGCCGAGCGCCAGCGTCTCGGTCGCGAAGACCGCCTTCACCAGTCCCTTGGTGAACAGCTCCTCCACGACCTCCTTGAACGCCGGGAGCATGCCCGCGTGGTGGGCGGCCAGCCCGCGCTCCAGGCAGTCGCGCCACTCCAGGTAGCCGAGCACCGCGAGGTCCTCGTCCGGCAGGTGCGCGGTGCGGTCGTCCACGATCTGGCGGATCTCGTGGCTCTCGGCCTCCGTGGTGAGGCGCAGCCCCGAGTAGAGGCACTGCATGACGGCGGCGTCGCAGCCGTTCCTGGAGAAGATGAAGGTGATCGCCGGCAGCAGGCCCTCGGCGTCGAGCTTCTCGATCACGTCCGACCGGCTCGGGGTCGTGCCCCGGCCGGGCCGCGAGTAGCCCCGCCTGCCCCTGGCCTGGGCCAGCCGCATCTCGTCGCGGGAGATCCGCATGAGCGACGGGTTGACCCGCAGCGTGCCGTCGCCTTCGTCGACGAACAGGTCGAACATCTTGTTGCCGACGAGCATGTGCTGCCACAGCGGGACGGGCCGGTGCTCGTCCACGATGACCGTGGTGTCGCCCCGCACCTCGCCCAGCCACTCGCCGAACTCCTCGGCGTTGCTCACCGTGGCCGACAGGGCCACCACCCGCACCGACTCCGGCAGGTGGATGATGACCTCTTCCCAGACCGCCCCGCGGAACCGGTCGGCCAGGTAGTGGACCTCGTCCATGACCACATAGCCGAGGCCGGTGAGGGTGTTCGACCCCGCGTACAGCATGTTGCGCAGGACCTCGGTGGTCATGACCACGATCGGGGCCTCGCCGTTGACGCTGTTGTCGCCGGTCAGCAGGCCGACCTTGCCCGGGCCGTACCGCCTGACCAGGTCGTTGTACTTCTGGTTGGACAACGCCTTGATCGGCGTCGTGTAGAAGCACTTGCGGCCCTGCTCCAGCGCCAGGTGGACGGCGAACTCCCCCACCACCGTCTTGCCCGACCCGGTCGGCGCCGCCACCAGCACGCCGTCCCCCGCCTCCAGCGCCTGGCAGGCGTCGATCTGGAACTCGTCGAGCTCGAAGTCGTAAAGTGCGCGGAACGAGGCGAGAGCGGGTCCGGATCCGGACTGCCTCTCACGGAAGGCGGCATAGCGTTCCGCTGGCGTACTCATACCGTCAACCCTACCGATAACGGGATTCCGGGCGTCCGTGATCAGTGTTCCTTCTCAGCGAACGCGTTCACGCCGAAGCTCACGGAACGAGCACGCGCAGCGCTCCCGGCTCGATCGTGCAGGTCAGCGGGACCGGCCCGGCCCGCTCGCCGTCGGCGTACGCCACGACGTCCCCGTGCGGGGCCTCGATCTCGACCCGCCGGGCGCGTCGCAGGGTCACGGCGGGGTGGGCCGTATGGCCGCCCCGATAGACGCGGGGAAAGGTGCGCAGGAACTCGCCCTTCGGCATCGCCCCGAGCACGAGCACGTCGAGCAGGCCGTCGTCGGGCCGGGCGTCCGGGCACACCCGCATCCCGGCGCCGTACGACCGGGTGTTGGCCACCGCCACGAGCATCGCCTCGCGCTCGACGACCTGCCCGTCGAGGGTGATCCGGAACGGGATCGGGGTGAACGAGCGCAGCTCGCGCGCGAGCGCGACCAGATATTTCGCCATGCCGGGCGGCCACGTCATGGCGTTGGCCCGCTCGTTGACACGGGAGTCGAACCCGCAGGCGAGGACCCCCGCGAACCACTCGCCGGTGCCCAGCCTGGCCGCGTCGATCGTCCGGAGGCCGCCCGCGGTCACGACGTCGGCGGCGGCGAGCGGGTCCTTGCGCGGGATGCCGAGGGCGCCGGCGATGTCGTTGCCGGTCCCGGCGGGCACGATTCCGAGCGGCACTGCCGTCCCGGCGACGGCCTGCACGGCGAGGTGGACCAGTCCGTCGCCGCCGAAGGCGACGAGCGCGGCCGGTGCGGCGGCGACGGCCTCGCGGGCCCGCTCCAGGGCATCCGCCGCCGAGGTCCCGACGATAACCGAGACCGGGCGGCCACCCGCCCGCAACCGCTGTAAAACGGGGTCGAGCAGGCGCAGGGTACGGCCGCCGCGGGCGGCGGGGTTCACCAGGACGGTGATCTCATCGGCCACATGGGGAACCTACCGCCGCCCACCGGACGGCACCAGAGGGATATTCGGTCAGTCCCTCAGATCGACCGAGTCCGCCGTGCCCTCGGAGGCGGACGGCCCGTCGAGCTCCTCCTCGATGGCCCGTGCGTGCGCCGCGTCGGCGGCGTCGCGCTTCTTGTCGTGGAAGTACATGAACGCCTCCGCGATGAAGAACAGCGCGACCATGGGGAGCGCCAGGGCCAGCATGGTGACGGGATCCTGGCTCGGCGTCGCGACGGCCGCGAAGACGAACATCAGGAAGACGACCATGCGGGTGTGCTTGGACACCGTCTTGAACCGGAGCACCCCGATGACGTTGAGGAACACGAGCAGCAACGGCAACAGGAAGGAGGCGCCGAAGATGATCAGCATCGCGAGCGCGAAGCTGAGGTACTCGTTGATGCTCACCAGCGTCAGCGTGCCCTCGGGGGCGAAGCTCAGCAGCAGCGACAGGCCCTTGTCCATCGTGACGTAGGCCAGGGCCGAGCCGGCGGTGAACAGCGGGACGGACAGCCCGAGGAACGCCATGGTGTAGCGGCGCTCGTTCTGGTAGAGGCCGGGGGTCACGAACGCCCAGATCTGGTAGATCCAGAACACCGCCGAGACCACCACACCGAAGATGATGGCGACCTTGAGGTTGACGAAGAACGAGTCGAAGACCCCGTTGACCACCAGCGTGCACTTGTCGCCGTTGAGCTGGTGGGCCTGCGGCAGCCGGCAGTAGGGCTGCTTGAGGAAGTTCCAGATGGGCTCGAAGTAGATGAACCCGACGGCGGTCCCGACGGCCACCGCCAGAATGGCCTTGATCAGCCGGTTGCGCAGCTCGCGGATGTGCTCCATGAGCGTCATCCGCCCGTCGTCCGCCGTGGCGGGAGTCGAGCGTTTCAACAGGGCCATCTAGCTCGTCCTGAGATCGGTGGGGATGCGGCGCCTAGTTGGAGCGCTGCTCGTTCTGCGAGCTCACGGGCTGCTGACTCTCACGCAGCTTCCGGTTCTCCTCCTCCAGGAGGCGCAGCCGCTCCTCGATGGACGGGGTGCCGGGCGGGATCTGCGCCGCCTGCGGAGCGACCGGCTCGGCCTGCGCCTGCACCGTCTGCCGCGCCTCGTCCTCGTCGCTCATCTTGCTGGTTTCCTTCTTGAACATGCGCAGCGACTGCCCCAGGGCCTTCGCGGTGTCCGGGAGCTTCTTGGCGCCGAAGAGAAGGATCAGAACCAGGAGGATCAGGATCCATTCCATGGGTCCGAGGTTGGGCATGTCGTGTCCTTACCGCGAGGGCCGTGTACTACCTCCCGATCGTACGCGCCCCGCACGCCAAAGTTCACCTGTCCACGAGCCTCAAAATCACATCAATCGCGGGCAAAGCCCACTATTCGGGCATTCCAAGTCGGCCCCTTGCCCGGCGGACCTCGGTCTGCAGGTCCCGCGCCGCGGCGAGCACCCGGACGGCCGGCCACGCGAGGACGGCGAGCCCCGCCACGGTCACCGCCGCCAGGGCGAAGAGCACGGCCATGTCACCCGCCCCGGTCACACGGTCTCGTAGTTGGCCAGCGCCTGCTTGGCGGTGGCCGTGACCCGCTCGGCGAGGGACGCCGGCGACAGCACCCGGCCGCTGTCGCCCAGCCGGAGCGCGAGCCGTACGAGCCAGGACTGGTCGCGGGCCCGCAGGGAGACGCGCAGGCGGCCCTCCCCGAGCTCGGCGACCTCCTCGCAGGGGTAGTACTCCGCCACCCAGCGGCCCGCCGGGGTCAGCTCCAGCTCCACCAGCTCGTCGCCGTCCGACGGCCGGAACACGCCCTGGGTGACGTCCATCGGCTCGGCCTCGGCCGGCGGATCGGCCGGCACGTCGAGGACCTCGACCTCGACGATCCGGTCGAGGCGGAACATGCGCATCGCCTCGGCGCGGTAGCACCAGCCCTCCAGGTAGTGCCGCCCGTCCACGAGCACGACCCGCAGCGGGTCGACCTCCCTGGGGGTGATCTCGTCGCGCCCCGGCACGTAGTAGCGCAGCGACAGCCTGCGGCCCCGGCGCGCGGCGTCGGTGATGACGGCGTGGGCGTCCGGCGCCGCGCCGATCTCCACCTGGACCTGGCTGCTCACCGTGGCCGCGCCCTCGCCCGCCGCCTGCTCCAGCTTGGCGATGACCCGGCCGAGCACGTCGCGACCCTGGAACTCGGGCAGCTCGTCGAGCATGCGCAGCGCGACGAGCAGCGCGCTCGCCTCGTCGAGGCCGAGCTTGAGCGGCCGGGCGATCGCCTCGGCGTTGTCGATGAGGATCTCGCCGCCGTCCCAGGAGACGTCGATCAGGTCGCCGGGCGTGTGGCCGGGCAGGCCGCACATCCAGACGAGCTGGAGGTCGTCGATGAGCTGCTTTTCCGACAGGCCGAACAGCCGCGCCACCTCGGGCACCTGCGCGCCCGGGTGCGACATGAGGTACGGCACGAGCGCGAGCAGCCGCGGCAGCCGGTCAGAGCTCACTGCAACGCCCCCTTCAGACGGCGGATCACGGCGTCGCGCGCGTCCGGCGGGTCGAGCACGACGGCGTCCGGGCCGAGGCTGGCCAGCCACCCGGCGAGCCGTTCCGCGTCGGCGAAGGTCACCTCGGCCTCGTCCCACTCGTCCGGCCCGGGACGCACCGCCTGGGCGGCGTGCCGCAGGCCGAGGCAGGTGCCCTTGCGCACGCGCACCAGGGCGACCCGCTCGTTCGGCAGCTCCTGGAAGCCCACCATGGCCCGCAGGTCCAGCCCCTCGGGCACGGTGAACGCCCCCGGCCGCCCGAGCGTGGACACGGCCCCGGCGATCCGGCTGAGCCGGAAGACCCGGGCGGCGCCGCGGTCGCGGTCGTGCCCGACCAGATACCACCGGCCGCGCCTGCTGACGACCCCCCACGGCTCGACCGTGCGCCGCAGCACCGACTCGCTGCCGGCCGACCGGTAGTCGAAGGCGACCGCGCGCCGGTCGCGTACGGCCTCCCACAGCGCGGGGAACGCGGGGTCGCGGGTGTCCACCCGCAGCTCCAGCGGGCTCTCCGCGAGGTCGGCGTGCACGCCGCCCGCGGTCAGCTTCAGCAGCGCCCCGCTGGCCGCCTCGGCGAGGCTGGCCCGCTGCCACACCTGCGCGGCCAGGCCGATGACGGCGGCCTCGTCGGGCTCCAGCGTGATCTCGGGCAGCTCGTACGCCTCGCGCACGATCCGGTAGCCGGGGTCGTCCTCCCAGGGGTCCTTGTGGACCTCGATGGGGATGCCGATCTCGCGCAGCTCGTTCTTGTCGCGCTCGAACATGCGCTGGAAGGCCTCGTCGTTGTCCGGGTCGTAACCGGGGACGGCCTGCCGGATCTGCTCCGCGCTCAGCGGCCGCCGCGTCGCGAGCAGGCAGATAACCAGATTGAGCAGCCGCTCGGTCTTCCGCCGCGACATCGGGCCTCCCTTCCGATGGAGAACGCTACCCTTTTCGGCGTGATCAGATGGCGCAAGGGCGAAGTGGTGCGGGTCCGGCGCGAGTGGCCGGGGGCGGTGGAGCTCGACGTCGCCGTCGCCGAGGGCGAGTGCCGGGCGCTCGCCTATCCCCCGCTGGTGGGACGCCCTGAGGTGGGCGACACCGTGCTGCTCAACACGACCGCCCTCGCCATGGGTCTCGGTACGGGAGGGTACGCCATGGTGGTGGCCGTCCCGGACCGTTTGCCGCAAGATCCTTCGGGCCCGGGCCACCTGGTGAAGGCACGCTACACGCCGTTGCAGGCCACGGTGCTCGGCGCGGACGAGCAGGGGTCCCCGCACCACGAGGCGCTGCGGGAGGCCGACTCGGTCGACGGCATGCCCGTGGTCGTCGCCGACCTGCACTCCGCCCTGCCCGCGATCCTGTGCGGCCTCTACGCGGACGCCCCCGGGATCAGGGTGGCGTACGTGATGCAGGACGGCGGGGCGCTGCCTGCCTGGTTCTCGATGTCGTGCGCGACGCTGCGCGAGCGTGACTGGCTGTGCGGGGTGGTGACGACCGGCCAGTCCTTCGGCGGCGACGTGGAGGCGGTCACCCTGCACACCGGCCTGCTGGCCGCCCGCCACGTGCTCGGGGCCGACGTCGCCGTAGTCGCCCAGGGGCCGGGCAACCTCGGCACCGGCACCCGCTGGGGATTTTCCGGCGTCGCCGCGGGCGAGGCGGTCAACGCCGCCGCCGTGCTGGCCGGGCGGCCCGTGGCCGCGCTGCGGGTCAGCGAGGGAGACCGCCGCGAGCGGCACGTCGGGGTGTCGCACCACTCCCTCACGGCGTACGGCCGGGTCGCGCTGGCCCCGGCCCAGGTGGTCGTGCCGGATCTGCCCGGCGAGTTCGGGGCGGCGGTGCGCGAGCAGGCCGCGGCCCTGGCCACCCGCCACGAGATCGTGACCGTGCCGGTGGACGGCCTGCGCGAGGCGCTCAAGGCGTCCCCGGTGCGGCTGTCCACCATGGGCCGCGGCCTGGAGGAGGACCTGGCCTACTTCGTGACCTCCGCCGCCGCCGGGAGGCACGCGGCGTCGCTGCTGTCGTAGAAGTCCTTGAACGTGAACGCCTCCGGGCCCGGCCCCTGAGCCCGGAGCAGCTCCAGGCGCGCGATGGCCTCGTCGAGCGGCGGCCGGTGGCCCTCGGGCACCCACCACATCACCGTGTATGGCTCGGCCATCCGGAGGAACCACTGCCGGCGGCGCCGCATCACCTCCAGGTGGGCACTGCGATAGACGAAGTTCCACAACGTCTCGCGGGACTCCCAGACCGAGACGTTCACGACCAGCATCGGCCCGTAGTCGTGCTGGATCAGGTCGGTGGGCTCGTCGCCCTCCTTCATGCGCCAGACGAAGCCGGGCGCGTCGTCCGACACCTCGTAGATCGGCGCCAGGGCGGCGAGGAAGCTCGCCAGTGCGGGTGAGTCGAGGGGTTCCCTGAGATGGGCGACGTTGAGCTGGGCGAGATGCATGCCGCGATTCTATGTCAATCTACGTTGTTTTTAGAAGGCCCGAAGACCACGCAGCACTCCTCCGGTCTCGGGTCGAGCGCCGCGACGACCCCGGTCTCGCCCAGACCGGCCAGCATCCCCTCGCAGAGCGCGAGGTTCATCGAGCACACGAGCAGCGGATGAGTGTCGGCCAGCACATGGAAGGGGCAGTTGCGCAGCCGCACCCGCCCGTCCTCCTCGTACGGCTCGTAGCCGCGCGCACGCAGCATCTCGACGAGGTCGCCGCCCGCCTCACCGGCGGCCAGCCGCTCCCCGGTCCGGCGGGCGGCCTCCTCGGCCTTCTCCTCGCCGCCCAGCAGGTCGACGGTCTCCGCCAGCACGAGCGCGAGCGTGCGATAGTCGCGGGGCGGCAGGCTCACGGTCCGCTCCTCGCGCACCCGCCGGTAGACCTTCGCGGGGCGTCCGCCGCCGGGGCCGGCCTTGCCGCTGAGCCGCCGGAAGCCCGCCTCGAGCAACCCCGCGTCGACCAGTTTGTCCAGATGGTGGGCCGCCAGCGTGCGCTGGACTCCGGTCGCCTCGGCCGCCTCGTTTCGGCCCACGTCACGCCCCTGCTCGGCCACGAACCGATACAGCGCCCGCCGTACGGGATCGCCGAGCACGCTCATCGACTCCAGGTCGTCGCTCGTCACAGGCGGAGTCTACGGCGAGCCGTTGACGCGGCCGTACGGCGCTGCTTTCATTAGGAAACCTTCCTAACTAGACCCCCTCACGGAGGGCTCACCCCCGCCCGCGCCCCTTCCCGCCACGTCGCACGGCCGCGGGCGGAGAACGGAGCGACGCACGTGAAAGACCCGCTGATCAGGCGCACTCCCCGGCTCACTCCCCGGCGCGCGGCTGTGCTGCTCGCGGCCGCAGCGGCCGTGCTCCCCGCGAACGCGGCGGCGGCCGCGACCGGCGGCGGTCCGGCCGCCGCCCGGGAGAACGTGAAGGTGGCGGTCAAGGCGGCGCCGGTCGACCTCACCGACCCGAAGAAGAAGGAGATCGCGATGGAGCTCGTCTCCAGCGCGGAGAACTCCACCCTCGACTGGAAGGCCCAGTACAAGTACATCGAGGACATCGACGACGGGCGTGGCTACACCGCCGGCATCATCGGCTTCTGCTCGGGCACCGGCGACATGCTCGACCTGGTCGAGCTCTACACCGCGCGCAAGCCCGGCAACGTGCTGGCGAAGTATCTGCCCGCACTGCGGAAGGTGAACGGCACCGACTCGCACCGGGGGCTGGACCCGGACTTCCCCAGGGACTGGCGCGCCGCCGCCGCCGACCCCGCGTTCCAGCAGGCGCAGAACGACGAGCGCGACCGGGTCTACTTCAACCCCGCCGTAACCCAGGCCAAGGCCGACGGCCTGCGCGCGCTCGGGCAGTTCGCCTACTACGACGCCATGGTGATGCACGGCCCCGGCTCCGATCCGGTCAGCTTCGGCGGCATCCGCAAGACGGCCATGAAGAAGGCCAGGACCCCGGCGCAGGGCGGCGACGAGGTCGCCTACCTCAACGCGTTCCTCGACGCCCGCAAGGCCGCGATGAAGACCGAGGAGGCGCACAGCGACACCAGCCGGGTCGACACCGCCCAGCGGGTGTTCCTCAAGAACGGCAACCTCGACCTCGACCCGCCGCTGCGCTGGAAGGTCTACGGCGACGGCTACCAGATCCTGAGCTGACCCCCGTACGCCGAGGGCCCCTCCCACCGCCCGGGTGGAAGGGGCCCCTGCCGTACGGGTGACCGTCAGGCCGCGCCGAGAACGTCCACGACGAAGACGAGCGTGTCGGTGCCCTTGATGCCGCCCTGCGCGTTGCCCTCCTTGCCGTAGCCGAGGTCCGGCGGGATCGTCAGCAGGACGCGGCTGCCGACCGGGACGCCGGTCAGGCCCTGCGCCCAGCCCTTGACGACCTGGTTGAGGGCGAACGTCGCGGGCTGGCCCCGCTCCCAGCTGGAGTCGAACTGCTTGTCGGTGCCCCAGATCTTGCCGACGTAGTGGGCGAGGACCGTCTGATCGGCCTTCACCTCCGGGCCGCCGCCCTTGATGACGGTCTTGACGACCAGCTTCTTGGGCGCCTTCTCGGTGGTCTTGGTGGTCAGCGTCGGCGCCTTGTCGCCACCGGGGTTCTCCAGCTTCACCCCGTCGACGCCGGGGTCGACGGCGGCGCCCTGGACCGACTTCAGCGCGGCCGACACCACGTCGATGACGAGCACCTGCGACGTCGTGTCGAAGTCCTGGCCCTGCTGCTTGGCCTGCTCGACCTGCTCCGGGCTCAGGTTGTCCTTGGCGACGACGGCCATGACCCGGCCGCCCGGCTTGGCGCCGACCAGCGCCTCGTGCAGCGCCTTGGGCAGCTGCGGGCTGACCGACACGAACTCCGCCCTGCCCTGGTCGTAGTCGGACCCGGCCGCCTTGTTCTCCTTGCCGTCCCAGTTGTAGACGGTGACGTTGGCGGTGAGGACGTCGCCGTCCTTGGCCGGGGTGCCCTGGCCCTCGATGACCTTGACGGAGGCGGAGGTGAGCGAGGGCTTGCCCGCCGGGAAGGTCAGGGTGGGCTTCTTGCCGGCCTCTCCCGTCACCTTGATGGCCGAGGCGGCGGCCTGGCCACTGGAGGTGGGGCTCGCACTGGACGCGCTCTTCTGCGCGGTGCCGCAGGCGGCGGCGAGCAAAAGGGGCAGGGCGGCGACGAGTGCCGTACGACGGCGCATATGGGATTCCTCAAACAGACAGCGGGTCCGGGCCAGGCTACCCGAACCCGCCGTCAGAGCGGTGTAAGAGATCACATGCCGGCGATGAGCTTCTCGACTCGCTCGTCCACGCTGCGGAACGGATCCTTGCACAGCACCGTCCGCTGGGCCTGGTCGTTGAGCTTCAGGTGGACCCAGTCGACGGTGAAGTCGCGCCGCTTCTCCTGGGCCTTGCGGATGAACTCTCCGCGCAGCTTGGCCCGTGTGGTCTGCGGCGGAACCGACTTGGCCTCGAAGATGCGGACGTCGTCGGCCACCCTCTCGACCGCCCCGCGCTTCTGCAGGAGATAGAACAGCCCGCGCTTGCGGTGGACGTCGTGATAGGCGAGATCCAGTTGCGCGACACGCGGCGACGACAGCGGAAGGTCGTACTTCTGTCTGTAACGTTCAATCATCTGATATTTGGTGACCCAGTCGATCTCGCGCGAGACGAGGTCGAGGTCGCCCGTGTCGACCGCCCGGAGCGTGCGCTCCCACAGCTCCAGCACCCGCTTGGCGATGGCGTCCCCACCACGCCTGTCGACGAAGTCCTGCGCCTTGGTCAGGTATTCCTGCTGGATCTCCAGCGACGACGCCTCACGGCCGTTGGCCAGGCGCACCCTGCGCCTGCCCGTCATGTCGTGGGACACCTCCCGGATCGCCCTGATCGGGTTCTCCAGGGACAGGTCGCGCATCACCACACCGGCCTCGATCATGCGCAGCACCAGGTCGGTGGCGCCGACCTTGAGCAGCATCGTGGTCTCGCTCATGTTCGAGTCGCCCACGATGACGTGCAGCCGGCGGAACCGCTCGGCGTCCGCGTGCGGCTCGTCACGGGTGTTGATGATCGGCCGGGACCGGGTGGTCGCCGAGGAGACGCCCTCCCAGATGTGCTCGGCCCGCTGGGACACGCAGTAGACGGCTCCGCGCGGCGTCTGCAGCACCTTGCCCGCACCGCAGATGATCTGCCGCGTCACCAGATAAGGGATCAGGACGTCGGCCAGCCGCCCGAACTCCCCGTGCCGGCCCACGAGGTAGTTCTCGTGGCAGCCGTATGAGTTGCCGGCCGAGTCGGTGTTGTTCTTGAACAGGTAGATGTCGCCCGCGATGCCTTCCTCGCGGAGCCGCTTCTCGGCGTCCACGAGGAGGCCCTCCAGGATCCGCTCCCCCGCCTTGTCGTGCGTGACCAGCTCCACGACGTTGTCGCATTCAGGGGTGGCGTACTCGGGATGGCTGCCCACGTCCAGGTAGAGACGTGCGCCGTTGCGCAGGAATACGTTGCTCGATCGGCCCCAGGACACCACTCGCCGGAACAGGTACCGCGCCACCTCGTCCGGCGACAGCCTCCGCTGCCCGCGGAACGTGCAGGTGACGCCGTACTCGTTCTCCAGCCCGAATATGCGTCGATCCATCACCTCACACTATTCCCATAAACCGGCGGCCGAACAGTGATCAGGCGGGGGAATGCCGAGAAGAAGGACTCAGGCGGCGTAGATCTCCGTCACCTTGACGATCTGCCCGCCCTTGACGGTGATGAGCGCCCGCAGGTCGCCCTTGTCGGCCCGCAGCACCAGCTTGTCCCGGGAGCAGCGCTCGGTGCCCAGGTAGTCGCCGTCGATGGTCTGGTCCTTGCCGTCGCAGCCGACAGCGCTGAGGAAGACGACGCCGGCGGCGATCGGCGCGGCGAAGGCCGTCACGTCGCCCTCCGGCGGTCCCTCGAAGTGGCCGGTCGTGCTGCCGCCGTACTCCTTCACGAACTTGATGGGGCGATACTCCGCCACGTTCTCGTCGTGCATGGCCACGAGCTGACCGCGTACGACACCGTCGCTGCTGGGGCTGAGCCCCTTGGTGAAGTCGTGATCGGGATCCGACTGGATGGTCCCGCCGAAGGGGGCCGGCGTCTTGTCCGTGATCGGCGGCCCGGCCTTGACCGGCTTGCGCGTCGGCGCGGTCGTCGCCGGGTCGGTGGGCGTGTCGTCCGCCGGGGCCTCGGAGGCGGCCGGGTCGGCGGACGGTTCCGCGGGCGACGCCGGGGCCGTCACCGTCACGGTGGCGGTCACGGTGGGCGAGGCCGAGGTGCCGGAGGCCGAGGAGCACGCGGTCAGCGACAGGAGGGTGACGGCGACGGCCGGAACGGCTCCTCGCCGAAAGAGATCAAAAGTCGTCATAACGGCACGAGACTAGCGAAGTCAAGGTTCGGCCGAGCCGAAACGCCCGACCCGGCGCACCCGGGACACCCGCCCTCGGGTGCCCGGCCCAGAGCGACCGAGCCTCCTCGGCGAGCCGGAGGCCGGGACCGGCGTGCCCAGGCCGAACTGTCCGGCCCGAGCACCCGAACCGGCACGCCTGAGCTGAAGTGCCCGGCCCCCACCGCCCGACCCGAAGTGGCTGAACCGGGGTGCCCGAACTGGAGTGCCCGAACTGGAGTGCCCGAGTGATCCCATGACACGGCGGCGCCGCGCCCCCAGGGCGCGGCGCCGCGGCCGTACGGACGGAAGGTGGGGACTACTCGCCGGAGCCCGTGTCGATGTCGCCCTCGGGGGCGATCGGCGGGGCGGTGTCGGGAGCCTGCTCGCCCTGTGCCTGCTCGCCGCCGCCCTGCTCCGCCTGGTCCTCGGCGGCGGGCTGCGCGCTCTCCTGGCTCTCCTTGGCGGCCTCCAGGAGCTTCTCCAGGCGGGGCCCGGTCAGGCGCAGGAACTTGCGGTGCTCCCTGCTCCGGTCGAGGACGGCGACCTCGATCTGGGTCGCAGGGGGACGTTCGCCGCCCGGCTCGGTCAGGGCGGCCAGCGCGGCGTCGAGGGCCTGCGGCAGCGGCAGCCCCTCGCTGTAGCGCTCCTTCAGGCGGCCTCCGACGGAGTCGGCCTGGCCGCCGATCACGGCCATGCCCTGCTCGTCGAAGACGGAGCCGTCGAAGGTGATCCGGTAGATCTGGTCGTCTTCGGGCGCCTCGCCGACCTCCGCGACGACGATCTCCACCTCGAACGACTTGATCGACTCGGTGAAGATCATGCCGAGCTGCTGGGCGTACAGGTTCGCGAGGCCGCGGCCGGTGACGTCGGTGCGGTTGAACGTGTAGCCGTTGATGTCCGCGTAGCGGATGCCCGCCAGGCGGAGCGACTCGAACTCGTTGTAGCGCCCCACCGCGGCGAAGCCGATGCGGTCGTAGATCTCACTGATCTTGTGCAGGGCCTTGGACGGGTTGGGCGCCACGAACAGGATGCCGTCGGCGTACTGCATCACGACCACGCTGCGACCGCGAGCGATGCCCTTGCGGGCATACTCCGCCCTGTCCCGCATGATCTGCTCGGGCGAGGCATATCCTCCGAAGGGGATGGACACCGGGGGTGATCCTCTCTTGGGTTAGCGCAGCGGCGCGATCGGGCCTTCGGGGGCGGTCATCCGCCTCTCCAGCATGGACTCCACGAACTCGGCGACCTCGTCGTCCGGGAGACGGCGGAAGCCGTCCGCGGTGATGACGGCCACGACCGGCCAGATCTTCCGCATCACGTCGGGGCCGCCGGTCGCCGAGTCGTCGTCGGCGGCGTCATACAGGGCGTGCAGGCAGGCCAGCACCGTGTCCTGCGGGCTGGCGTTCTCCCGGTAGAGCTTCTTGAGCGACCCCCGGGCGAAGATCGAACCCGAGCCGATCGAGTGGAACTCCTTCTGCTCGTACGGCCCGCCGCCCACGTCGTAGCTGAAGATCCGCCCGGCGTCGCGGGCGGGGTCGTACGCCGCGAAGAGCGGCACGACCACGAGGCCCTGCATGGCCATGGGCAGGTTCCCGCGGATCATGGTGGCCAGGCGGTGCGCCTTGCCCTCGGTCGACAACGAGCGGCCTTCGGTCTTCTCGTAGTGCTCCAGCTCGACGCGGTAGAGCCTGGCCAGCTCCAGGCCGGTGCTGGCGGTGCCCGCGATGCCCATGCAGGAGTAGTCGTCTGTGCGGAACACCTTCTCGATGTCCCGCTGCGAGATGATGTTCCCGGAGGTCGCACGCCTGTCGCCCGCCATCACCACGCCGCCGGCGCAGGTCGCCGCGACGATGGTGGTCGCGTGCGGGATCTCGTCGCCCACCGGCGCCGCCAGCGACTCGTTGCGGGCGGGCAGCAGGTTCGGCGCGTGCACGCCTAGGAACTCCGAGAACGACGACGATCCCGTATATGTGAAGAGGCTGTTCATCCAGGCTGGCTGAGATGCCACGCGACTCCCTCCAAGCGTGCGTTGTTACGCCCGACCATACTCAGGTCTCAGCATTGGTTGCACTCTTCCCGATCAGCTCAGCGCGAACCAGACATCCCACAAGAGGCCGGGCGCGCGTCCCTTACTCGTTCACCAAACCGTTTCTTTACGTGTTGGTAATCGCGTGCGAGGGTCGATTTGTCCGTACATCAGGACTTACGGGGAGGTCGATCATGAGACCTGCACTCGCGGTGGCGGCGGTGGCCCTGCTGACCCTGGGCGCCTGCGGCACCGGCTCCGGCGATGACGGCGGCTCCGCGGGCGAGGGCGTCACCCTGACCATCACCTCCAACTCGATCTCCGGCGGCAAGAACGCCGAGACCGCCGACTGGACGGCCGAGTGGGTCATCCCCCGGTTCGAGGCCGCGCAGAAGGCCAAGGGCCGCGACGTCCGTGTGGTGTTCCAGCCGAGCGGCGTGGACGACGAGCAGTACAAGACCAAGATCGCCCTCGACCTCAAGTCGCGGGCGGGCGCCGACGTCATCGACCTCGACGGCATCTGGGTGGGCGAGTTCGCCCAGGCCGGGTACATCAAGCCGCTCGCCGAGGTCGCCGGTCCCGAGGCGGACTCCTGGGAGGGCTGGAGCCGCATCCCGCAGGCCGTGCAGGGCCTCGGCACGTTCGAGGGCAAGAGGTACGGCCTGCCGCAGGGCACCGACGGGCGGGTGCTGTTCTACAACAAGGCCCTGTTCCGGAAGGCCGGCCTGCCCGACCCCTGGCGGCCGCGGAGCTGGCAGGAGATCCTCGACGCCGGCGCGGCGCTCAAGAAGGCAGGCGTCCCCGTCCCGATCCAGATCAACGCGGGCACCGCCATGGGCGAGGCGACGACCATGCAGGGCGCGCTGCCGCTGCTGGCGGGCGCGGGGGCGGAGATCTACGCCGACGGCAAGTGGACCGGCGCCTCCCGGGCGCTCAAGGACGTGCTCGGCTTCTACCGGCGGGTCTACTCCGGCGGCCTCGGCGACCCCAGGCTGCAGCAGGAGGCGCGCGGGCGGGACAAGTCGTTCGCCCAGTTCGCCGAGGGCAGGATCGCGATCCTGGCGGAGGGCGACTACTTCTGGCGGTCGGTCATCGAGCCCAAGGCCGGGGTCGCCCCGATGAAGGACCGCGACTCGGTCGTCGGCTACGCCCTGATCCCCGCCCAGCGTCCCGGCGCCGGCATCCGGGGCCAGGACTTCGTCAGCATGTCGGGCGGCGCCGTACGGGTGCTCAACCCCAACGCGAAGAACCCGAAGCTGGCCTGGGAACTGCTGTCGTTCATGCACTCGGCCGAGGCCACCACGTCGCAGCTCGCCGGGGCCGCCCGGATCACGTCGCGCACGGACGTGAACGACGCGGTGCTGGGGGCCGACCCGATGCTGAAGTTCGTCTCCGACGAGGTGCTGCCCCTCACGGCGTACCGGCCGCCGCTGGCCGTCTACCCGCAGGTGTCGGTCGCCCTGCAGGAGGCCACGGCCGCGGTCGTGTCGGGCACGAGCGTGGACGAGGCGGCCGCCGCCTACCAACGCAAGGTCGAGTCCCTCGTCGGCGGCCCCGCCGATGTCGCGAGCTGAGCCCGGCACGCCGGGCCGCCGGCCCGGACCGGGGAGACGCGCGGGAACGAGGCGGCCAAGCGGCGGCGAGGGGGTGACATGGCGCGCCTCCGGCACGACCGGGCGGAAGTGAGCGCCCCGATGGTGAGCGGGAAGCACAGCCTGGGGTTCGTGGTGCCGGCGCTGGTGCTGATCGGGGTGTTCCTGGTCTTCCCCGCGCTGTGGACCGTCTATCTGGGCCTCACCGACTATCGGCTCACGGGCCTGGCGGCGGCCGATCCGCAGGTGGTGGGGGCGGCCAACTACGCCGAGGCGCTGGGCGACGAGCGGTTCCGCACGTCGCTGTGGCTCACCGTGCAGTTCGTGCTCGGCTCGGCCGTGCTCGGGCAGGCGGTGCTCGGGTTCGCGATCGCGTGGGTGCTGCGCGACCGGCGCGGGCCGCTGAAGAGCGTCACCGAGGGGCTGGTGCTGCTGGCGTGGATCCTGCCGTCGTCGGTCGTCGCGTTCCTGTGGATCGCGCTGCTCGACCGCGACGGCGGCACGCTGAACGCGATCCTGCGCACGCCCGGCTTCGCCTGGCTGCTCGACCACCCCATGATGTCGATCATCGTGTTCAACGTCTGGCGCGGCACGGCGTTCTCGATGATGCTGTACGGCGCCGCCCTGGAGAACGTGCCGCCGTCGCACCTGGAGACCGCCAGGCTCGCGGGGGCCTCGACGCTCCAGCAGCTCAGGGACGTGGTCTTCCCGCACATCAAGGGCCATGTGCTGACGAACCTGCTGCTGATCACACTGTGGACGTTCAACGACTTCACGGCCTTCCAGCTCACCGCCGGAGGCCCCGAGGGGCGGTCGGAGATCCTGCCCGTCTACATCTACAACGTCGCGATGAGCGGCGGCAGGCTCGGCTTCGGCGCGGCGGTGTCCTTCCTGGTCCTCGTGGTCAACCTGGTGCTGGCGTTCGCCTACCTGCGCCTGCTGCGGTCCCGGGGGGAGGTGCGGCCGTCGTGACGCCGGTGCGCCACGCGCTGGGGACCATCGGGCGGGCCGTGTTCCTCGCCCTGGTGCTGGGCTTCTTCGCGCTGCCGCTGCTGTGGCTCGCATCGGCGCCGTTCGACGCACACCCGACGATCACGACATCGGTGCCGGAGTTCACGCTGGCGAACTTCCGGGCACTGCTGGACAACCCGTACGCGCTGGGCTCGCTGCGCAACTCGCTGATCCAGGCGTGCGGCAGCGCGGCCCTGGTCGTGACGCTGGCCGCGCTGGCGGCGTACGCGCTGTCGCGGGCGCGGGTGCCCGGCCGCGACGCGCTGCTCTACGTGCTGCTGCTCCTGTCGTCGGTGGTGACCGGGACGGCGGCGATGGTGCCGCTGTTCGAGCTGGCGACCCGGCTGAACCTGATCGACACCCACCTCGGCGTCGTGCTCACGCTGTCGGGCGGCCTGCTGCCCGCCGCGATCTTCATCCTGAAGGACTTCATGGACGCCACGCCCACGTCGTACGAGGAGTCGGCGCGGGTGTTCGGCGCGTCGGCGGGGCAGGTGCTGCGGCACGTCGTGATCCCGCTGGTGCGGCCCGGCCTCGCGACGATCGCGGTCTGGACGGTCGCCAACGTCTGGGGCAGCTTCCTGCAGCCGTTCATCCTGCTGCGCGACCCGGACAAGGCCCCCGGCGCGGTCATCCTCTACACGCTCTACACCGAGGGCGGAGCGCCGCGCCTCGACGTGATCTCGGCGTTCTCGCTGCTCTACTCGCTGCCGGTGGTGGTGATGTACGTGTTCGTCAGCCGGAGGTACGGCTTCCGCTTCCACGGAGGGATCAAGCGTTGATCGCGTTGCGCGGCCTGACCAAGGAGTTTCCCGGCGGGGTGCGGGCGATCGACGCGCTCGACCTGGAGATCGGCGACGGCGAGTTCTTCGCGCTGCTCGGCCCGTCGGGCTGCGGCAAGACGACGCTGCTGCGGACGATCGCCGGCCTCGAGACCCCCACCTCGGGGCGGATCGAGATCGGCGGCGTCGACGTGACGGGGTCGCCGCCCGGACGGCGGGACGTCGCGATGGTCTTCCAGGACTACGCGCTGTTCCCGCACATGGACGTGACCGCCAACATCGCCTATCCGCTGCGGATCAAGAAGGTCCCGCGGGCCGAGCGCGTGGCGAAGGCCGCCGAGACGGCGTCCCGGCTCAGCCTGTCGGAACTGCTGGACCGCAGGCCCGCCCAGTTGTCCGGCGGCCAGCAGCAGCGGGTGGCGCTCGCCCGCGCGGTCGCCTGCCGTCCGAAGGCGTTCCTGTTCGACGAGCCGCTGTCGAACCTGGACGCGCGGCTGCGCCTGGAGGCCCGCACGTTCCTCAAGCGCCTGCAACGCGAGCTGGGGGTGACCACGGTCTTTGTCACGCACGACCAGAGCGAGGCGCTCGCGCTGGCCGACCGCATCGCCGTCATGTCGGCCGGGCGGATCAGCCAGCTCGGCACGCCGTCCGAGGTGTTCCGGCGGCCGGCCACCACGTTCGTGGCCTCCTTCATCGGGTCCACGCCGATGAACCTGCTGCCCGGCGTCGCGGAGGACGGCGTGCTGCGGGTGGGCGAGGCCGAGCTCCCCCTGCCGGACGGTGTCCCCGACGGCGAGATCCTGTACGGCCTGCGGCCCGAATACGCCGAACTGACCACCCGGGAGCCCGGGGAGAAGGGGGCGTTCCGGGGGAAGGTGGCGGTGGTGGAGAACCTCGGCACGGCCCATCTCGTCACGCTGGAGTGCACCGGCCATCTGCTGCAGGTGGTGGTCCCCGAGGGCGCCGAACCCCCGCCGGGGGCGGCCGCCTGGGCGGTGCCCCGCCCCGGCCGGGCGCTGCTCTACCGCGACGACGCCCTGGTGGGTGACGCGTGACGACCAGGGCCGCGATCAACGGGACGTGGACGCTGGACGACCGGCTGGCCGGGCCGGTGGCGGAGGTGCCGGTCGAGGTGCGGCCCGGCACGGCCGCCCTCACGGTGCGCCTGTCCTACGACCGGTCGGCCGGCGTGCTCGACCTCGGCTGCGCCGGGCCCGCCGGGTTTCGCGGCTGGTCGGGCGGCGCGCGTTCCGAATACACCATCACCCCCTCCTGGGCCACCCCCGGCTATCTGCCCGGCGAGATCGAGCCGGGGGTGTGGCGGGTGCTCGTCGGGCTGCACCGGGTGCCCCTCGGCGGCCTGCCGTACGAGATCCGGGTGATCAGGCACGTGCGGCCACCCGCGCGGCCGCGCCGGCGCCGCGCCCGCTTCTCCCGCGTGCCGGGGCCCGTCCCGCCCGAGCCCGCCGCCGTACGGCGCCGCCTGCCGTCGCCGCCCGGATACCGCTGGCTCGCCGGGGACCTGCACGCGCACACAGACCACTCGGACGGCGCGCTGAGCGTCTTCGAGCTGGCCTGCGTGGCGTCCGCGGCCGGGCTGGACTTCCTCGCGGTGACCGACCACAACACCGTCAGTCACCACATGGAGCTGGCCGCGGCCGCGGCGCCGGCCGGTGTCGTGCTCGTGCCGGGGCAGGAGGTGACCACCGATCTCGGGCACGCGAACGCGCTCGGGGACGTCGGCTGGATCGACTTCCGGCAGCCACCTGACGAGTGGGCGAAGGCCGTGCGCGACCGGGGCGGGGTGCTGTCGGTCAACCACCCGGTGGCGGCCGACTGCGCCTGGCGGCACCCGATGACCGACCGGCCACGGGTCGTCGAGCTGTGGCACTGGAGCTGGTGGGACCGCACCTGGGGCGCGCCGCTGGCCTGGGCGCAGGCGTGGGCGGGCGATCCGGGCGGAGACCCGGCCGGCGACCTCGTGGTGGTCGGCGGCGGCGACTACCACCGGCCCGAGGAGGGTCACCCTCCCGGCGCGCCGACCACCTGGGTGCTCGCCGAGGGCGACGGGCGCGGCCCGGAGGCGGCCGGAGCGATCGTGCGGGCCGTGGCGGAGGGCCGGACGGCGGTGTCGGTCTCCCCCGGCGCGCCGCTGCTGCTGCGGCTGGAGGACGAGTTCCTCGCCGTGGACGCCGACGGCCTGGTGCTGTGGGGGCCGCGGACCCGGCGGATGGTGCGGGGGGACCTCGTCCTCCTGCCCGCCGGCCCCGGGGTGCACCGGCTGGAGACGCCCGCCAACGAGGTGGTCGCCGTCTGCACATGACGGGGGTTGCGCCCCGCCGCCGATGGGGAGGTGCAGGTCAGGTCGCCGAGCGGAGGAGGGTGAGGACGTGGAGACGGTGAAGGTGGGAATCGCCGGTCTGGGCGTCGCCGCGCAGGTCGTCTACCTGCCCCTGCTGGCACGGCGGCGCGACCTGTTCCGGGTCGCGGCCGTGTGCGACCTCGACCGCGGGCACGCGGAGACGATCGGCAGGGAGGCGGGCGTCCCGGCGTACGACGACCCGCTGGCGATGCTCGACAGGGGCGGGTTCGACGCGCTGATCGTGCTCACCCCCGGCTCCCACGGGCTGCTGGTGCGGGCCGCCCTCGAACGCGGCCTGTGGGTGCTGTGCGAGAAGCCCCTCGCCTACAGCCGGGCCGAGCTGAGCGGCTTTTCCGGCGAACGGCTGATGGCCGGTTACATGAAGCAGTACGACCCCGCCTCCCAGCGGCTGCTCGAAGCGCTGCACGAGGCCGGCGGGCCGCAGGTCGTCCGCCACCTGGACGCCACCGTGCTGCACCCGTCGGAGGAGTCGCAGCTGCTGTTCGCCCGGGTGCGGCCCGGCCATCCCGCGCCCGAACGGCTGGCCCCCTACGCGGAGGCCGACGAGCGGGCGCTGACCGCCGCGCTCGGCACCTCGTCGGAGCGGCTGCGGCGGCTGTACGCCGAGGTGCTGCTCAGCAGCGTGTGCCATGAACTGTCGCTCATGCGGCTGTTCACCGGCTCACCCGACACGGTGGACCACGTGGCCGTGTGGCCGGTGGAGGCGTTCCCGCCGTCCCTGGAGGTGAGCGGCACGCTCGGCGGCGAATGCTCCGGCAGGTACGGCATCCGGTGGCACTACCTGCCGAGCTACCCCGCCTACCACGAGACCATGGCGCTGCACCACGAGCACGGGTCGATGGAGCTGCGCTTCCCTTCTCCGTACCTGCTGAACACGCCCACCCGGCTGACCATCACCTGCCGGGTCGGCACCACCGAGCGGACGGTCGTCAACGAGGACGTCGCCGAGGCCTTCGAACGCCAGCTGCGCGCCTTCTACCGCTTCGTCACCCTGGAGGAACCGCCGCTCACCGGACTCGACGGCGCTTTGGAAGATATCGTCACGGCGCAGCGGATCGTGCACCGGTACGCGCGGTGGGCGGGCATCCCCATCGGCGGGGAGTGCGCCCAGGAGGTCACCGGCGCCCCGCGGGAGGCGACCGCCGGGGCCGTCAGCAGCGACGCCGAGGAGGGCGGGAGTGGAGCCAGCGGTCACGCCAAGGCGAGCCTCAGCAGATAGCGACAGGATCGTGGTGGTCCCGCACACCCACTGGGACCGGGAGTGGTATCTGCCCTTCCAGCGGTTCCGGGTCGGGCTGGTGCGGGTGCTCGACGAGGTCCTCGACGCCATGGCCGCCGACCCCGCCTACCGGTTCACGATGGACGGCCAGCTCGCGGCGATCGAGGACTACCTGGAGATCCGGCCCGCCCGGCGCGGCGACGTCGCCCGCTTCGTCGCCGAGGGACGGCTGGCCGTGGGGCCCTGGCTGATCCTCGCCGACGAGTTCCTGTGCTCCGGCGAGACGCTGCTGCGCAACCTGGAGTACGGCATGCGGGGCGCCGCCGCGCTCGGCGGCGCCATGCCCGTGGGTTATCTGCCCGACCAGTTCGGCCACTGCGCCCAGATGCCGCAGATGCTGGCGCTGGCGGGGCTGCGCCGGGCGTGCCTGTGGCGCGGCGTGCCCGCGCACGTGGACCGCGACGTGTTCGACTGGACCGGCGCGGACGGCACCACGGTGAGGACCACGTATCTGCCCGGCGGCTATGGCAACGCCTTCGGCCTGTTCACCGGCCCGGCCGAGGAGATGCCCGACCGCGTGGCGGCCTTCGTCTCGACGGCGGAGGGCTGGTCGTCCGGCCGCACCCTGCTCGCGATGTACGGCGCGGACCACTCGGCCCCGGCCCGCGAGGTCACCGCGTCCGGGCTCCGCGTCGCCACCCTCGCCGAGGCCCTGGCCGGAGATTCGGCCGGCGTTCCTGACGGCGTTCCTGACGGCGTTCCAGCAGGTGGGGAGGTGCCGCGGGTCGTGGGCGAGTTGCGCTCGCACGCGCGGGCCAACATCCTGCCCGGCGTGATCTCGGCCCGGGTGCCGATCAAGCAGGCCATGGCGCGGGCCGAGCGGGTGCTCACCCGCTACGCGGAACCGCTGTCGGCGCTGTGGCTCCCCGGCGACTCCGCCTGCGGACGCCTCATCGACATGGCCTGGCGGTCGGTGATCGCCTGCAGCGGGCACGACTCCGTCACGGGGTGCGGCTCGGACGAGACCGCCCAGCAGGTCGCCGCGCGGATCGCCGAGGCCGGGCAGACCGCCCAGGCGGTCGTGGATTTGGTCGCGGCGTCCCTCGCCGAGGCCGCGCCCAAGGGCGCGCTCGTGGTCGTCAACCCGTCCCCGTTCGAACGGACCGGCCTGGTGCTCGCCGACCTGCCGGAGGACCGCGCGTCCCTGGTGGACGCCTCGGGCCTGCCCGTCCCCGCGCAGCGGCTCGAACACGCCGCCACGCTGCTCGACGAGACCGTCATGGACGACCTCTCCCGGCTCCTCGGGCGCGTCCACGAGCGGGAGCTGTACGGCCACGAGATCGTCTCCTGGCACGCCGGGGACGGCGTGTTCACCGTCACCGTGAGCCGGCACGCCTCCGGCGCGTACGCCTACGAGGACCTGCGCGGGGCCGTCGTGTCGGCCGGTCCGGGGCCGTGGATCGTCCGCACGGTGGCCGAGCCCGTGGTCACCGTGGCGGCGCTGGTCACCGTGCCGCCGCTCGGCCGTGCCGTCCTCACCGCCCGTCCGCCCGAGCCCCGGCCGCCCGCCCCGGTCCCGTACGCCCTGCGTACGGACGCGTACGGGTTCGAGCCGGTGCTGGACAACGGGCTGCTGCGGGTGCGCGTGGCCGACGACGGGACGCTCTCGCTGCGCGGCGCGGACGGCACCGAGGTCCACGGCGTCGGGCGGATCGTCCACGGCGGGGACGCCGGGGACACCTACAACCACGCGCCCCCGCCGCACGACCGGCTCACCGACCGGCCCTCCCGCGTCGACGTCGAGGAGATCTGCTCGGGCCCGCTGACCGGCGCGTACGAGATCACTCGGGTGTACGACTGGCCGACCGGCCTCGGCGGCGACACCGACGGCTCCGAGACCGTGCCCACGGCCGTCACGACCCGGGTGGAGCTCAGGGCGGGCGAGCCGTTCGCACGGTGCGAGATCACCATGGACGTGCGCTGCCGCGACCACCGCGTCCGCTGGCACGCACCGCTGCCCCGCGCGGCGGACGGGTCGTACGCCGAGGGACAGTTCGCCGTGGTGCGGCGCGGCCTGATGGCCGAAGGCGGGGGCGGCGAGCGGCCGATCCCGACCTTCCCCGCCGAGTCGTTCGCCGCCGCCGGGGGCCTGGCCGTGCTCCTCGACCACGTCACCGAGTATGAGATCGTCACGGACGAGAAAAGCGGGGGCGAGATCGGCAGGCATGAAGCCGGCGGGGACGGGGCCGAGCTGGCGCTGACGCTCGTGCGGTCTGTCGGCTACCTTTCCAGGAACCGCAACCCCTACCGCGACGAGCCCGCCGGGCCCGAGGTGCCCACCCCGGCCGCCCAGTGCCAGGGGCCGCTGACCGTGCGCTTCGCCGTCCTGCCGTACGCGGGAGAGTGGCACGAGGCCGGGCTGCCGAGGCTCGCCGAGGAGTTCCGCCACGACCTGCTCGCCGTACCAGGCGCCGCCCCCGCCGAGCAGACAGACGCGGCCGGAAGGGAGAGCGCCGCCGAGGCCGCGGACGCGAGCGGGGCGGCAGACGCAGCCGAGGCGGCGGGCAGCGGCACGGCGTGGGACGCGGATGAGGACGGCCCGCCCGAAGGCGGACGCGTCGCGATCAGCGGCGACGGCCTGGACCGAGGCGGTCATGCCGCGATCAGCGGCGACGGCCTGGACCAAGGCGGTCATGCCGCCATCAGCGTGGAGGGCCGGCGAGGAGGTGGCCGCGTCGCGATCAGCGGGGACGGTGTCGTGATGGCCGCTCTGCGCGAGCGGGGCGGACGTCTGGAGGTCCGCCTGGTGGCCGAGCATCCCACGGCCACCGAGGCGGTCGTCCGGGGAGATTTCACCGCGGCCTGGACGGCCGACGTGCTGGGCTCTCCCCTGAGCCCTCTGGAGGTGTCTCGCGACGAGGTGGTTCCGAACGGAGCGGTGCCGGAATGGCTGGTCTCCGGCGGCGTAGGTCTGGATGGAGTGGTCAGGGACGGGGTGGTTTCCGGCGACGTGATTCTGGATGGAGTGGTTGCGGACGGGGTGGTTCCGCGCGGGGTGCTACCCGGTGAGCTGTCAGACGACGGTGGGGCGGACGCACCGGGACTCTCGGGACGGGCGGGATCTCTGGGTTCGTCGGGGTCCCCGGACTCCTCGGGGTCCTGGCGGACGGTGCGCGTCCCGCTGAGGCCCTTCGAGATCGCGACCGTTCATCTTGGTCATCTCGATCATTTCGGTCATCTCGACGGAGCCTGACGCCCGGCCGCCCGGGTTCCCGCACGAGACCTGTACTGAGACCTGGACAGAGAACTCGCACAGGCCCATCGCGCAGGGCCCACTCGCACGGCCTCCACACGGAGCAACCCGGCAGAGGAGCCAGACAGGGCACCCGGACAAGGCACCCGGACAGGGCACCCGGACAAGGCCGCCGCGCAGAGCCGCCGTACAGGCCCCGCACAGAGCCCGCGGCCCGCGCGTCGTCGTCCGCGCGTCTTGCGTGCGCTCGCCCGTGCCTGATCGGCTGCCGTCTGGTCGCCGAGGGCGCGTCCGGCGGGAGTCTCCGGGTCCGACGGCGGCCCTGCCGGGAGACGGTCTCCCGGCGTGGCCGCCACCGGCCCGGACGCTGCCCGACGGGTTACTGCCCGCCCTTCTGCACGTAGGAACGGACGAACTCCTCCGCGTTCTCCTCGAGCACCTCGTCGATCTCGTCCAGGATCGCGTCGACGTCGTCGGTGAGCTTCTCGTGGCGCTCCTGGACGTCCGGGGACGCCTGCGCCTCGACTTCTTCGACTTCGTTCTCCTGCCGTCCGGTCTGCTTCTGGCCGCCGGTCTCCTTGGTCGCCATCCCTGACACCTCCGCTGCTCGGGGGGACGCCTCTCCCCATATCTTCCCCGAACCGACCGACAATGCGCGCGAAAGAGCGTGCGATCTTCGGCCCGGCCGCTCTGGCCAGACAACCCGCTGAGCGCCGGGAAGGCAAACGCCCGGGGATCCGGCCCCGCCGCGGACGCACAGGGCATCGGACAGCGCCTTCGTTAGACCGGATCGTTATCGACCTCACACTCTTCGTGGCCGCCTTTCGGCGCAGCGCTACCGTGTGCGGGACGACAATTGATGGATCACGGCACGACCTAGCGTACGGGTGGTCGATGGCATCGCACGCACGGCAACTGCTGGCGGATCGGTACAAGCTGCTGACGCCCTTCCGGCGCGACGGCGGCGGGATCATGTGGCAAGCGCACGATCTCCGTCTTAAGCGTGATGTCGCGATCAAGGAAGTGCAGCCGCCTTACCGGGTGGACGTGGCCGATCTGCAGGCCGCCCGCCGGCAGGCGCTGCGGGAGGCCCGCTCGGCGGCCCGGCTCAGCCATCCGGCCGTCATCACCGTGCACGACCTGCTCGAAGACAAGGGCCGGCTCTGGATCGTGACGGAGCTCCTGCAGGGCGTCACCCTGAGCGACACCGTCCGCCACCTCGGCCGGCTGCCGGTCCACTGGGCCGCCTGGGTGGGCTTCCAGCTCCTGTCGGGCGTACGGCACGCGCATTCGATGGGCGTCGTCCACGGGGACATCCGGCCCGCCAACGTCGTGCTGACCGAGGACCGGGTGGTGCTGACCGACTTCGGCATCGCCGCGTTCGACCGGGACGCGGGCGGGTCGACGACCGTGCCCGTGGGGCGGTCCGGCGCCTATCTGGCCCCCGAGCGGCTGCGCGGGAAGGGCCTGGCCCCCGCCGCCGACCTGTGGTCGTTCGGCGCCACGTTGTACTGCGGAGTGGAGGGGCGGCCGCCGTATCCGGCCGCGCAGCCGTTGCCGGCCGCGGCGCTGCTGGGCCGCCAGCCGGAGCCGCCGCACCGGGCGGGCCCGCTGCGACCGCTGATCGAGGGGTTGCTGCGGCACGACCCGGAAGAACGGCTCACCATCGACGAGGCGATGCGCGTGCTGGTGGACGTGTTGCGGCGGCAGGGCATCCCGGCGGCGGCGCCCGGCCGGACGGCCGGAGAGCTGCCGAGCCTCGGCGCGGCCGGCGCCGTGCCTTACGCGGCCCCGTACGCGGCGTCCGGCACGGCGCCCAGACCGGGCGGGGCGCACCAGCACGGCCGTTCCTCCGGCCACGCGCGGCCGCCGGCACCCCGTGAACTGACAGCGCCCCGCGAACTCGCGGTGCCCCGAGAGTTCGCCGTGTCCCGGGAACTCCCCGTGCCTCGGGAGTTCCCAATGCCCCGGGAAGTCCCGACGCCCCGGGAAGTCCCGACGCCCCGGGAAGTCCCGACGCCACGGGAGCGGATGGTGCCGGGAGAGCTCACGACCGGGCGCTTCTACGACGTGGAGGCGCGTCGCCGGGACCATTCCCACTGGCCCCTTCCCACGACCGGGCCCAGCCTGCCCTGGCCTCCGCGTCTCCCGTAGCCACCGAAGGCCTCTGGCCAGCCTCCGTAGCTCCCGGTAGCCCTCGCGGGCTCCGGTAGTCCCGGCTGGCCTCCGTAGCTCCGGTAGCCCCGAATAACCCGTGGTAGCTACTGGCCCCATAGCCCCGGCCGCCCCCGCATCACAGCCTCAGAAGCCCCCGGTAGCCCCTGGCCCATAGCTCCCGGAGCCACTCGTGGCCCCCGGAAGGCCCCCGGCCGCAAGGCCCGACGAGGCCGGGCGGCTCCCCGTGTGGGTGGCCAGGGGAGCCGCGTGTTCCCGGCCCGAGATCAGTCGTCGTGGTCGACGCGGAACTTGATGATCCGTCCGGTCGCGATCGCGACGTAGACGTCATACTCCGTGTGGCCCTTGCGCAGCTCGACCTTCCAGGTGCGGTAGCCGTGCTCCCACTCGCGTTCGACCTCGGTGACCCGCGCGCCGGGCACCCGCTTCTTCGCGATCGCGACCGCCTGGCGCCAGGTGATCGCGGCCGTGGAGGCGGAAGCCTTGGCGACGGAGGCCCGGGAGAGGGCCGCGGAGGAGAGGGAGGCCGAGGCGGCCGAGGAGAGCGGTGCGGGCGCGGCGACGGCGACGGCGGTGCCCCCGGCGGCCAGGGCGGTGACGGTGACGGCGGCGGCGAGAGCGATCTTCGTTGTGTGTCTCATGCGTCGAGGCTCGCAGCGATCATGTTAGGGCCGCGCTAAGCGATCCCTAAAGCATCGCTGCCTCATCCTCGCACCGCCGGAATCCCTGTGTCAGCGCCGATCCGAGTCGCCACGCGCCGAGCCCAGGAGCAGGCGCACCTCGGCGCCGTCGAGGTCCGACCGGCCGACGGTCAGGGAGCCGCCCGACTCCTCGGCCGCGCGGCGGGCGATGTCGAGCCCGAGCCCGGTCGAGCCCGCGCCGCTCTCCCCGCGTCGCGGCGGCCCGCCGGGGCCGAAGCCGGGGCCGGCGTCCGAGACCGTCAGGGCCGCGGCGTCGTCCGGCCCGGGGGCCAGGAGCACGCGGAAGGACGTCCCGTCGGGGGTGTGCGCGAAGACGTTGCCGAGGAGGGCGTCGACGCAGTCGGCCAGGTCCTCGGCCGCGACCGCCACCGGCAGCGGGCCGGGCGCGAGGTCGAGCGTGACGGTTCTCGACTGGTCCTCCGCCAGCACCGACCAGAACTCCACCCGGTCGCGCACCACGGCGACGGCGTCGCAGGAGGCCCGTTCCCGCGACCGCCGCCGCACGTCGTTGATGACGGCGGTGACCGCGCGCTCCAGCGCGTCCACGCGGGCCTCCATCCTGGCCGCCTCGCCGGGATCGGCCAGCGACTCCGCTTCGAGCCGCAGGCCGGTCAGCGGGGTGCGCAGCCGGTGGGAGAGGTCCGCCACCATCTCGCGCTCCTCGGCGAGCAGGTCGGAGATGCGTCCCGCGAGGTGGTTGAGTGCCAGCCCCGCCGTACGGACCTCGGGTGGGCCCTGCGGGGTCGCCCTGGCGGTCAGGTCGCCCTTCGCGAGGCGGTGGGAGACCTGGGCGAGAGCCGTGGTGGGCCGGACGACCGCGCGTGCGAGCCGGTCGGCGACCACGATGCCGAGCCCGACCAGGGCGACCCCGAGGACCAGCAGAGCGAGCCAGGTCCGGTGGACGCCTCGGTCGAGGTCGTCGTCGGAGAGGAACGCGCGGACGACGGCGGTGCCGCCCGGCGCCCCCTGCACCGCCATGAGGATCTCCCTGCCGCCCGGCACGGCCGCGGTCAGGCTCCGGCCGCGTGCGGCGAGGTCGACGGCGCGGGTGCGGGCCGCCTGTGCCCCGAGCACGCGGCCGTCCGCGAGGAAGACCGTGACGGGGTGTCCGCTCGACGCGCCCGCCTGCTCGGCGGTCAGCCGCAGCGTCTCCTCGTCCACCGCGCCCACGGCCACGGCGACGGACTCGGCGGCCCGCGTGGCGGAGTCGACGGCCTCGCTGTGCGCCACCGACCGCACGAGCAACGCCAGCGGCACCAACAGCGACACCAGGACCAGCGACGTGGTCGCCGCGACGAGGGCCGCGAGCCAGCGCCTCATCGGCTCATTCCGCGGGCGAGGGCGGCGCGGTCAGGCGCACGCCCACCCCGCGGACGGTCTGGAGATAACGCGGCTGCTGCGCGGTCTCGCCGAGCTTGCGGCGCAGCCACGACAGGTGGACGTCGACCGTCTTGTCGGTGCCCCCATAGGGGATGCGCCAGACCTCGGTGAGCAGCTCGCGCTTGGTGACGACCTGCCCGGCCCGTGCCGCCAGATAGTGCAGCAGGTCGAACTCCCGCGGCGTCAGGTCCAGCACCGCCCCGTCGAGCGTCGCCTCCCTGGCGCCCGGGTCGACCCGCAGCGTCCCCACCGTCAGGGAGGTGTCCGTACGCCCGGTGTCGATCCGGCGCAGCACGGCGCGGATGCGCGCGTCGAGCTGCGCGGCGCTGTAGGGCTTGATCACGTAATCGTCGGCGCCGGCGTCGAGCAGACGGACCATGTCGGCCTCCCCGTCCCTGGCGGTGGCGACGATGACCGGCACGCGGCTCACCGCGCGGAGCATGCGCAGCAGGTCGGCGCCGTCCATGTCGGGCAGGCCGAGGTCGAGCACGATGAGGTCGGGACGGTCCTCGACGGCCGAGCGCAGGCCGTCGAGGGCGGTGGAGGCGGAGGAGACGGCGTACCCGCGGTCGCGCAGGCTCCGGGTGAGGGAGGTGCGGATGGGGGCGTCGTCTTCGATGAGCAGCACGCTTGGCATTTGACCGTTACGGTAGCCGCCCGATGGAAGCGGCATAAGTCCGTTATCCGGGCCTTAGCATTCCCTTAGCGTTCGGAGTGGGAGAGTGACGGCGTGAACAGCCGTCTCGCACTCGCCGTCGCCGGGTGGCTGCTGGCCGCGGCCCTCGCCACCGGTACGGGCGTCGCCGTGCTCGGCCTGCTCGGCCGGCCGCTCACCGGCCCGGCGGAGCGGCTGATGACGGACGAGGACATCAGCCTCGCGCTCGCCCGGGAGACGCCGCTCGCCCAGGACACCCCGCTCACCCAGGACGCCCGGCCTGCCCAGGACACCCCGCTCACCCAGGACGCCCGGCCTGCCCTGGAGACGCCGCTCGCCCTGGAGACGCCGCTCGCCGAGGACGCCCCGGGCGATACACCGAGCGGCACCCCGGGCGCGCTCTCCCCCGCCGTCCCCTCCGATGAAGCCTCGGCGGGCCCTTCGGGCGCACGGACGCCGGGCGTCGCGCCCGGGCGCAGGCTCGTCTCCACGGACGCGGGCAGCGTGATCGCCCGATGCGACGGCGAGCTGGTCCGGCTCCAGTCGTGGACGCCGGCCCAGGGCTTCGAGGTGGACGACGTCGACCCGGGGCCGGACGACCGCGCGCGGGTGAGGTTCGAGTCGGACGAGGCCCGGCTTGAGGTGGAGGTGCGCTGCTCCGGCGGTGTCCCGGTCCCCCGGATCACCCGGCACGACGACTGACGGGAGACACCGGCCGCCGCCGATCGCGGCGCCCTGCCGTACGGCCCGCACCGGCCGCCGCCGGGCCCCGGCGCCCCGGTCAGCTCTCGCCGGTGAGGGCGGCGACGAGGTCGGCGGCCGTACGGCACCGGTCGAGCAGGTCGCCCACGTGCGCCTTGGTGCCGCGCAGCGGCTCCAGGGTCGGCACGCGCTGGAGCGACTCGCGGCCCGGGATGTCGAAGATGACCGAGTCCCAGGACGCGGCGGCGACCGACTCGCTGTACTGCCGCAGGCACCGGCCGCGGAAGTAGGCCCGGGTGTCGGTGGGCGGCAGCTCGACCGCCCGCTCGATGTCCTCGTCGGTCACCAGGCGCTGCATGCGGCCCCTGGCGACCAGCCGGTTGTACAGGCCGCGGTCGGGGCGGATGTCGGAATACTGCAGGTCGACCAGCTGCAGCCGCGGATGCGACCACGGCAGGTTGTCGCGGGTGCGGTAGCCCTCCAGGATCTCCAGCTTGGCGACCCAGTCGAGCTCCCGGGACAACTGCATCGGGTCCTCCGCGAGCCGGGTGAGCACCGACTCCCAGCGGTTGAGCACGTCCTTGGTGAGGTCGTCTACTCCCGAGCCGAAGCGGTCCTCGACGTACTTGCGGGCCTGCTCCAGGTATTCCATCTGCAGCTGCACGGCGGTCATCTTCCGCCCGTTGCGCAGCGCGATCTCGTACTTGCAGGTGGGGTCGTGGGAGACCGCGCGCAGCGCCGCGACCGGCGACTCGGGGGTCAGGTCGATGGTGAGGAACCCCTCCTCGATCATCGCCAGGACCAGCGCCGTCGTGCCCAGCTTCAAATAAGTCGAAATTTCCGACATGTTGGCGTCGCCGATGATCACGTGCAGGCGGCGGTACTTCTCCGGGTCGGCGTGCGGCTCGTCCCGGGTGTTGATGATCGGCCGCTTGAGCGTGGTCTCCAGCCCGACCTCGACCTCGAAGAAGTCGGCCCGCTGGCTGATCTGGAAGCCCTCGCCGCGCGAGTCCTGGCCGATGCCGACCTTGCCCGCGCCGCAGACGACCTGCCGCGACACGAAGAACGGCGTGAGGTGCCTGACGATGTCGGCGAACGGCGTCGCGCGGCGCATGAGGTAGTTCTCGTGGCAGCCGTACGACGCGCCCTTGGCGTCGGTGTTGTTCTTGTAGAGCTGGATGGGGGAGTTGCCGGGCATGGAGGACGCCCGCACGGCGGCGTCGTACATGACCCGCTCGCCCGCCTTGTCCCAGATCACCGCGGCCCGGGGGTTGGTGCACTCGGGCGTGGAGTATTCCGGGTGCGCGTGGTCGACATAGAGGCGCGCGCCGTTGGTCAGGATCACGTTGGCGAGCCCGAGGTCCTCGTCGGTGAGCTGACTCTGATCGGCCACCTCACGGGCCAGGTCGAACCCTCGGGCATCGCGGAGCGGGTTCTCCTCCTCGAAGTCCCACCGGGCCCGGCGAGCCCGGGCGGCCGACGCCGCCAGGTACGCGTTGACGACCTGTGAGGAGGTCACCATCGCGTTCGCTCCCGGTTGACCAGGCACGGCGATGCCGTACTCGGTCTCGATGCCCATCACCCGCCGAACCGTCATTCGCACCCCGCCTGTATCAGGCCGTCGTAGTCATATCCGAGCCTAGCCCTTTCTCTATGCCCTGCTACCGAACAGTTACGGCACAGATGCCTCGGGACTTTGCGCCGGAATGGCCGTCGTAGTCCGGGAGATACCCCCGCCGCCCCGGGGACGGGACCGCCGCGAGCGGTCGAGCAGTGCCCCCAGCCTGGCACGAAGCCAGCGCTGACCGGGTTTGTCGACCAAACGGTAGATCAGATAGGCGATCCCGATCGAGACCGCCATCGTGATCGCGGCCAGCGGCCACGGGTCCACCACATCTCGATATGCGGGGATCACGACGGCCGAGATCGTCTGGTGCACGAGATAGAGGGGATACGTGAGGGCCCCCAGGGTCACGAGGCGTCGCCAGCGCACCCACCGCAGCCAGCCGAGGGCGACCGCGGCCATCAGGAGGTAGACGACCGTGATCGCGACGACGACGGCCTCCGGCGGCGCCGGGTAGTGCTTGATGCCGACCAGGCGCACCCGCTCCCCCACGCGCTCCATGGCGGCGTACAGGGACATCCCGTAGCCGGCGGCGACCAGCAGCCACGGGACGAACGCGCCGGAACGCGCGCCGAAGCGGTGGATCAGGAAGAAGGCCATGCCCGCGATGAAGTACGGCGCCTGCCGCGGCATGAAGACGAAGACGAGCGTCTCGTTCTGAGTGAGCTCGGCCAGCAGCGCCAGGCCGCACCAGGCCACCAGGAACACCAGGCAGCGCCGCATCGTGATCCCCACGAGGGAGAACAGCGCCATGAGCACGTAGAACCGCAGCTCCACCCAGAGGGACCAGAAGACGCCGCCGGCGTGGCCCACGCCGAACGCCCCCTGGAACATGGTCAGGTTGAGCAGATACTCGCCGTCGCTGAGCTTGGGGTCGAACCCCGCGACCCCGCTGAAGCGGTACATGATGAAGATCATCAGTACGGCGAACCAGTACGCCGGATACAGCCGCGACACCCGGGAGACGGCGAACTCACCGACCGTGTGCCCCCAGACGCTCATCAGGATGACGAACCCGCTGATGAGGAAGAACAGCTCCACCCCGAGGATGCCCAGCGTGGTCAGGCGGGCGACCGGCTCGAACAGCTTGGTGGGGTATTCGTCCCACAGCGACTTGCTGGCCGCCATGAAATGGAAGGACATGACGGCGAACGCGGCCACGAACCGCAGGACGTCGAGCTCGACCAGGCGGCGGCCCTTGGCGGCCGCGGCGGCGCCCCGCGGCCGGGCCCTATCCAAGGCACTGCCCGAGGCACTGCCCAGGGCTCTGTCCGGCCCCATTTCCGGCCCCATTTCCGGCCCCCTGTCCGGCGCGGCCGAGACCGGATCGGACTGTCGCACGGGCCGTCTTACCGGCTGTCTCACAGGCTGCCCCACAGCGGACATCCGCGCGAGCCAAGAAAGATCATGCCTTCTTTGACGTGATCAGCCCGGGTTTCGGTTCCCTCTGATCACGATCGTTATCAAGGGTCACTTCTGCCCCGCCCGCCGCCGCCCTGCCCGCGTTCCCGCGCCGGGAAGGGCCTGAAATGCCGGAGGAGCGGCGCGACCCGCAGGTCGCGCCGCTCCTCGATGGCGACGGTCCGGCCGGAGCCGGGGTGTTACAGGTACTGACCGGTGTTGGCGACCGTGTCGATCGACCGCCCGGCCTCGGTGCCCTGCTTGCCCTGCACGAGGGTGCGGATGTAGACGATCCGCTCGCCCTTCTTGCCGGAGATGCGGGCCCAGTCGTCGGGGTTGGTGGTGTTGGGCAGGTCCTCGTTCTCGGAGAACTCGTCCACGCAGGCGGCCAGCAGGTGCGAGATCCGCAGACCCTTCTGCCCGGTCTCCAGGAACTCCTTGATGGCCATCTTCTTGCCCCGGTCCACGATGTTCTGGATCATGGCGCCGGAGTTGAAGTCCTTGAAGTAGAGGACTTCCTTGTCACCGTTGGCGTATGTCACCTCGAGGAAGCGGTTCTCCTCGCTCTCGGCGTACATCCGCTCGACGACCCGCTGGATCATCGCGGCGATCGTGCCCTCGCGGCTGCTGCCGTGCTCGGCCAGATCGTCCGGGTGCAGCGGCAGGTCGCTGACGAGGTACTTCGAGAAGATGTCCTTCGCCGCCTCGGCATCGGGCCGCTCGATCTTGATCTTGACGTCCAGGCGGCCGGGCCGCAGGATCGCCGGGTCGATCATGTCCTCGCGGTTGGAGGCGCCGATGACGATGACGTTCTCCAGGCCCTCGACACCGTCGATCTCCGAAAGGAGCTGGGGAACGATGGTGTTCTCGACGTCGGAGGACACACCGGAGCCGCGGGTGCGGAAGATCGAGTCCATCTCGTCGAAGAACACGATCACCGGGGTGCCCTCGGAGGCCTTCTCACGCGCCCGCTGGAAGACCAGGCGGATGTGCCGCTCGGTCTCGCCGACGTACTTGTTGAGAAGCTCGGGGCCCTTGATGTTGAGGAAGAAGCTCTTGCCGGACTGGCCCGTCTTCTCCGCGACCTGCTTGGCCAGGGAGTTGGCCACCGCCTTGGCGATGAGCGTCTTGCCGCAGCCGGGCGGGCCGTACAGCAGCACACCCTTCGGCGGGCGGAGCTTGTGCTCGCGGAACAGATCGGCGTGCAGGTAGGGCAGCTCGATGGCGTCCCTGATCTGCTCGATCTGCCGGCCGAGGCCGCCGATCTCCTCGTAGGAGATGTCGGGGACCTCTTCGAGGACGAGCTCCTCCACCTCCGACTTGGGGATGCGCTCGTAGACGTAGTTGGAACGGGGTTCGAGCAGAAGGGAGTCACCGGCCCGCAGCGGCTGGTCGAGCAGCGAGTGGGCGAGCTTGACGACCCGCTCCTCGTCGGCGTGCGAGATGACGAGCGCGCGGTCGCCGCTCTCCAGCAACTCCTTGAGCATCACGATCTCGCCGACGTCCTCGTAGCCGAGGGCCTCGACGACGTTGAGCGCCTCGTTCAGCATGACCTCCTGGCCACGCTTGAGCGAGTCGACGTCGACCGCCGGACTGACGTTCACGCGGAGCTTGCGCCCGCCCGTGAACACCTCGATCGTGCCGTCATCCCTGGCTTCGAGGAAGACGCCGAATCCGGACGGCGGCTGTGCCAGCCGGTCGACCTCCTCCTTGAGGGCGACGATCTGGTCCCTGGCCTCCTTGAGGGTGGAGACCAAACGCTCGTTCTGGCTAGTAAGGGCGGCCACCTGAGCCTGCGCCTCGTGGAGGCGCTCCTCGATGACCCTGGCCTGCCGGGGAGACTCGGCCAGCTTCCGGCGCAACGCGGTGATCTCCTCTTGCAGGAAGGAGACCTGTGTTGTGAGATCCGCGACCTCCCGTTCGCGCTGCGCGGCTCGAGCCTCAGCGTCGTCGCGAGCTGCCACGCCCCGTCACCTCCTTCCCCGTCGAGAACGACTACTCAAGACCCTACCTATCTTGGCGCTGTACGTAACCTGGCCGGGCAGTGTTCGTGTAGTTACGTTGGGTGTTCGGCGTTTGATACCTTATGGACCGATTGTTCGGTTCACCATTAGGAACACACCCATATGTTCCCGTGTCACGCGGCTTTGCCGGGTTGTGGCTGAATCGTCACACTTGTTCGATCCCCTCTCCGTACGCCCCCTTGGCGGGACGCCTGCGCCGCGGCGGGGGCGTGACGCCGTCCGCCATGCGACGGGCCGTCACGAGAAACCCCGTGTGGCCGACCATCCGGTGGTCGGGCCGTACGGCGAGACCTTCGACATGCCAGTCGCGAACCAGGGTCTCCCACGCGTGAGGCTCGGTGAAACTCCCGTGCTCCCGCAGGGTTTCCACCGTTCTGGACATCTGGGTCGTCGTTGCTACATAGCAGCAGATAACTCCCCCAGGAGTAAGGGACTTCGCCGCCGCGTCAACGCACTCCCAAGGGGCGAGCATGTCGAGGATGACGCGATCCACGTCCGTCTCGTCCAGAGCGTCGACGAAGTCACCGACCACAAGACGCCACTGCCCCATCGGGCCGCCGAAGAACTTCTCCACGTTCTTGGTGGCCACCTCGGCGAAGTCGGCGCGCCGCTCGTACGAGGTGACCTTCCCCTCCGAGCCGACGGCGCGCAGCAGGAAGCAGGTGAGCGCGCCGGAGCCCACGCCGGCCTCGACCACCCGGGCGCCCGGGAAGATGTCGGCCATGGCGACGATCTGGGCCGCGTCCTTCGGGTAGACCACCGCGGCGCCGCGCGGCATCGAGACCGCGTAGTCGGCCAGCAGGTGCCGGAACGCCAGGTAGGCCGTGCCTCCGGAGGACCGCACCACGGACCCCTCGGGCTGTCCGATCAGGTCGTCATGCGGGATCGACCCCTTGTGCGTGTGGAAGACGCCGCCCTCTTTCAGCGTCACCGTGTGCCGCTTGTTCTTGGGGTCGGTGAGCTGGACCTGATCTCCGGCCTGGAACGGGCCGTGCCTGCGAAAACCCATGCGGAAAAGGCTAGTGCCCGCGACCGACGAGATTCGCCGGGACGGAGCGGTGGCCGGAGTCGTGCATCGCAAGGCGGAGGAGGAGACCATAGCCGGGCTGTGGGCGACGACGACAACGCGGCGAGGCGCCGCTCCGGGCGACACGATGGGGCGAAGATCGGAGGAAGGGGCACGGGGTGCCCGCGACCGACGAGATTCGCCCGCGCGGAGCGGGGGTGCTACGTGGCGTGCAGCAACCCAGCGGGGCGCGTGACAACCCGGCAGAGCGCGTGACAACCCAACGGGGCTTACAGCAACCCAGCGGGGCGCGTGACAACCCGGCAGGGCGCACGGCAACCCGGCGGGGCGCGGCGGTGGCCGGGAAAACGCCTGGCCGGTGCGGAGTCGCTGCTGGTAACAATGGGACATGTTGCCCCAAGAGGCGATCCCCGCCGGACCGGCCGTGCTGCGCCTGCCCGTCGAGGGGGATGCCGACCAGATCGCCCGAGCCTGCGCCGACCCCGAGATCGCGAGGTTCATCCCCTTTGTCCCTTCCCCGTACACGCGGGACGACGCGCTGACGTGGATCACCAAGACCGTGCCCGCCACCTGGGAGAACGGCGGAGCCGACTTCGTCGTCGCCGACGCCGCCACGGACGAGGTGCTCGGCGCCGCCGGGCTCAAGCCGCAGGACCGGTTCGGCGGGACGGAGGTGGGCTACTGGCTCGCGCCGTGGGCACGCGGGCGCGGCGTCGTCACGGCCGCCGTGCGGGCGCTCGCCGAGCATGCCTTCGCCCGGGGCGTCCCGCGGATCGAGTTGTACGCCGACGTGGAGAACGTCGCGAGCCAGCGGGTCGCCCTGCGGTGCGGCTTCGCCCATGAGGGGGTGCTGCGCGGGGCCGGCGGTCCCCGGGGCGGCACCCTCGCCGACCTCGCGGTGTTCGGGCGGCTGAGCACCGACCCCGGCGACCCGATCGCGCCCTTCCTGCCGTTCTTCCCCGGAGGGTTCCCCGGTGGCTCGCTCACCGACGGCGTCGTCCGGCTCACGCCGCTGACCACGGCCGACGCCGCCGACTATTTCGCGCTGGCGTCCGTGCCCGACGTGATGGACTCGCACGTGCCGCCCGGGCAGCCGGAGTACGCGGACTGCGAGGTGCTCTGCCGGTACGCCGGGCACCGGTGGCTGACCGGCCAGCGCGCGGACATCGCCATCAGGGACGCAACCACCGGCCAGTTCGCCGGGGAGATCCAGCTCACCGGCGTCGTCCCGCCGCTGGGCCAGGCGATGCTCGGTTACAGCCTCCACCCGGACTTCCGCGGCAGGGGCCTGGTGACGCGTGCGGCGAACCTGCTGGTGGAGTGGGCCTTCACGCACACGCCGCTGCGCCGGATCATCGCCGGGACCGCGCCGGGCAACGCCGCGTCCCACCGCGTGCTGGAACGGGCGGGCTTCACCCGGGAGCACCTGGTGAAGGGACTGCTGCCCGGCCCGGACGGCACCCGGCTCGACGACATCCAGTGGGCGCGGACACGCCCCTGAGCGCAACGGACCTCCCGCGCCCGGATGCCGCCCGGAACCCGGCACCCGAGCGCGGGCCGTCCGCGGCGCGGAACGCCCTCCGGACGCCCCGCCCACGCCTTCGGAGACCGGTGGCTCAGTCGGCTCCGTACGCGGCCCGCAGCTTGGCGAAGGCGGCGTCGGTGCCCTGGAGGGCCCGGTCGATCTCCTCGTCGGTGTGCGCGGCCGACAGGAACCAGTTGTGCCAGGGGTGGAGATAGACGCCCTCCTCCAGGCAGTGCCCGGCCCAGGCGATGCCCTTCTCCAGGGTCTCGTCGCCTTCGAAGGACAGCCACGGCACCTGCACCGGGCCGGTCTGACGGACCACGAAGCCGTGCGCCGCCGCCTGAGCGGCGAGGCCCTCGCGCAGCCGGGTCCCGGCGCGGTGCATGAGCGCGGGGCCGTCGGTCTCGCGCAGGATCTCGATCGTCGCCTTGGCGGCGGCCATGGCCGTGGCGGAGAACCAGAAGGAGCCGGTCGAATACAGCGTCTGGGCCGCCCCGCGCAGCGCGTCGGTCCCGGTGACCGCCGCGATGGGGAAGCCGTTGGCCATCGCCTTGCTCCAGGCCGCCAGGTCGGGGCGCACTCCGAGCGGCTCCCACGAGCCGCGCAGGTCGAGCCGCCACCCGGCGCGTACGTCGTCGATGACCAGCGCCGCCCCGATCCGGTCGGCCAGCGCCCGCAGGCCCCGGGCGAACTCCGCGTCGGCGTCCTCCTGGTCCTCGAACGAGTCGTGCTTGAACGGGGTGACGAGGATGGCGGCGACGTCGCCGTCCGCCTGTGCGGCGGCGGCCTCGGCGCTCGCGAGGTCGTTGTAGGTGAACTCGATCGTGTCCGCCCGCTGGTTGGGGGTGACGCCCGAAAGGCCGGGCGTGCACCAGGGGTCGGCGCCATGGTAGGCCCCGTGGGCGACCAGCACCTTGGTCCTGCCCGTCGCCGCCCTGGCCACCATCAGGGCCTGGGTCGTGGCGTCGGTGCCGTTCTTGGAGAACATCGCCCAGTCGGCGGAGGGGATGAGGTCCACCAGCAGCTCGGCGAGCTCCACCATGACCGGGCCGGGGCCGTTCAGGCAGTCGCCCTCCGCCTGCTGCGCGGCGGCGGCTGCCTCCACGCGCGGGTTGCGATGGCCGACGATCATCGGCCCCCAGCTGCACATCAGGTCGACGTACGCACGGCCGTCGGCGTCCCACTGCCGGGCGCCCTCGGCGCGTACGAAGAACTGGGGGTAGCGGTCGCCGTGCAGGGCCGCGTTGAGGTGGCCGTACATGCCACCGGGGATGACCTTCGCGGCACGGGCCCGCAGGGAGGCGTCGAGGGACATGGGCGGCACTCCTGGGATCGGAATATCGGAGATGTGGGGGCCGGGCGGGGAGCCGGGTCAGGCGTCCGGGCCGGGGTCGGCGGCGGAGAAGCCGTCCAGCCCGGCGTCGGAGCCGAGCCCGCCCGCGACCCGTGCGGCGACGGCGGTGCCGAGGCGCGCGGCGCCGAGGACGTCGCGGCCGTGCAGCAGTCCCGCCGCGAATCCGGCGCAGTACGCGTCGCCGCAGCCGGTGGTGTCGACCACCGGCACGTCGAGGGCGGGCACCCGGGTGACTCCGTCGGCGGTGGCCACGAGGCTGCCGGCCGCCCCCAGGGTGACGATCACGCCCTTCGGCCCCTCGGCGAGCAGCGCCGCCGCGGCCTCCTCGGGGGTCGCCGCCCCGCTGAGCATGAGCGCCTGCTCCTCGTTCGGCAGGAGGTAGTCGACGTGGGGCAGGAACGCCCGGACGCCGGGCATGAGGTCGGGCATGTTCGACAGCAGGTCGAGCGTGACGGTCGTGCCGCCCTCGCGGGCCTTGTCGAGCAGCGCGAAGAAGGCGGGGTCGTGCAGGCCCCAGGTGACGTCCATGCCGCCGAGGTGCACCACCTTCGCGCCGGTGAGACGATCCGCGTCGAGGTCGGCGGTCGCCAGGCCGAGGTTGGCCCCCGGCACGTGGAACGACGGCCGTCCGCCGTCGGGGCGGATGGGCAGGATGGAGGCGGCGGTCTGCTCCCCCTGCCTGCGCACCACGCCGCTCACGTCGACGCCGTGCCTCGCCATGATCATCAGGAGGAAGTCGCCGAGCTCGTCGTCGCCGACGGCGCCCATCGAGGCGACCGGTACGCCGATCTTCGCCAGGGTCACGGCCGTGCCCGCGGCGGCGCCGGCCGCGCTGATGCGGATCTGCTCCAGCAGGTGGGTGTCCTGACCGGCCGGGATCGACTCGACCGGGCGGGCCAGGACGTCGACGATATGCACGCCGACCGTCACTACCGTCATGAGCGGATAATAGACGGGCGCCCGACTAAAATGTCAACCGAGGTGGTGCACCATGCCGAAGATCGTCAATCATGAGGAGCGCCGGGGCGAGGTCGTTGCGGCGGCGCGCCGGATCATCCTGCGCGAGGGCATCGAGGCCGCGACGACGCGGGCCATCGCCAAGGAGGCCGGCTACTCCAACGGGGTGCTCACGCACTACTTCGCCGACAAGGACGAGATCCTGCTGTCGGCCCTGGAGGCTTCCCATCGCCGGATCACCGACCGGCTGCGGGAGAAGCTGTCGGGCCGCACCGGCCTTGAGGCGCTGCGCGAACTGCTGCTCGACAACGTGCCGCTCGACGACGAGCGGGCCGGGGAGACCGGGCTGGAGGTGGGCTTCTGGGGGCGCAGCCTGACCAGCCCCGCGCTGCTGGAGGTCCAGCGGCGGGAGGCCGCCGAGCTCCGCTATCTGGTGACGAGCCTGCTCAGGTGCGCCGCCGAGGCCGGTGAGATCCGTACGGACGACGACCTGGAGGACGTGGCGGAGCGGCTGCTGGCGCTCGTGGACGGGCTGAGCGTGCACCGGCTGCTGTATCCCGCGCACGTCACCGCCGAGCGGCTGGAACGGCTGATCCTCGGCGAGATCAACCGGCTGCGCGCCTGACCGGAGCGCACGGGATCGTCACCTCCCGGTTGGAAGCCCTGCGCCACCTGCGCGACGGCCCCGGAGCTCACCGGGCCGGTCTTGCTGTGCCCGATCTCGTTAGGCGGACGCCGTGCCCGGTGCTTATTGGGCGAACGCCGTGCCCGGTGGCCGCCCGTGCGTGAGCACTTCCCGCGCCCGGGCCGCTGAGCTGCGCCTCCGGCTCTGGGCCCCCCGGAAGTCTGGGCCCCTCGATCTGCGCCCCTCGATCTGGGCCGCTGATCCGGCCGCCGGGAGCCGGTGGTCCCGGCGGCCTCGGATCGTCAGGCGGTGCGATGGGGCTCGTACCGCATCGTGCGCGAGACGCCGACACGCACGGTCGTGCCGGGCAGGATCGGCACCGGCTCGTTCGGCGGGATGTCGTAGAAGTTGGGGTCGCCGGGCGGCTGGATCTGGGTGCCGTTCACCGAGCCCAGATCGAGCAGGTTGACGTCCCAGTTGTCCAGGAAGACCCGCAGGTGGCGGCGCGACACCGAACCGTCCGGGCTGGTCACCCTGGCCGGCCTGGCCTCGCCCGACTGCACCTCGGGCGCGCGCTCGGGGTCGCGGCCCAGCAGGTAGTCGGCCTCCAGCGGCAGCGCCATGCCGTCGTCGAGCAGCAGCACGCCGAGCAGCGGCCGAGGACCCTTGTAGGGCACCACGGCCCGCTGGTCGATCGGAATGCCGCAGACCGCGCAGTAGGGCGCGCGCGGGTCGTTGAAGTGGTCGTTCTTGCAGTCGACGCCGTAGACCATCGGCCGCTGCTCCGGCTCGGGCGTCGCGTCCAGCTGGGTCGCCTCGCCCGGATCCTCGTCCGCGAGCGCGTGCGGCACCGGCTCGAACGGCCCGCTCGGCGGGCCGTCAGGACCGCCCGGGTCAAGCGGCGAGTTCAGATCAAGCGGCGGGTTCAGGTCGTGCGGCGGGTTGGGGTCGTGCGGGGCGCCCCGATCCTCGGCGGGCTCGGGCAGCGGGGGCAGCGGCTGCGGTCCCGAATGGTGTGCCGGACCCGGATCGGGGAGCGGAGGCAGCGGCTGGACGGGCGGCGGCGACAGGGGCTGGGACGGTCCCGGAGACGGCGCTCCCTGCTCCCCCGACGGCCCGCCGGACAGCGGACCCGAGTACGGCGACACGGGCGGCGGAGGCACGGTCGACGGCACCACGGGCCCACGCGGGGCGATCGGCTCCGGAGCGCCGATAGGCGGGGGCTGCACGCCCTGCTGCTGCGGCTGGGGCGGGCGCGGGGGCAGCGGCGGGAAGGCGAGGTCGCCGTGCCGCGTGAAGTCGCACTCCACCCCGGCCCCGGTGACCACACCGCCGTCCAGGCGGGCGTACGGGCTCGACGGGCCCGCTCCCGGCAGGCGCAGCTCGACCCGGGACACCGGGCCGTTGACGAGGCGATCGGTCCAGGTCAGCGCGTCGTGCCCGGCGAGACGGACCTCGCCGTCGGGACCGCCCGACACGGTCGCGTACGCGGCGCCGCTGACCAGCACGGCCACGCCGCCCCCGGCGGGCCCGGCGACCGCGCAGGCCGTCGGCTCGCCGCCGATCGACCTGTCCATGGCGCGCGCGAGGACCTGGGCCACCCGCCGGGCCAGCGCCCGGCCGTCCCCGCCCGTCGTGGCGGTCTCGTGCAGCGCCGCCAGCAGGTCCTCGACCGGGTGGTCGCCACCGGTGGCGCACACGAGCAGCAACCCGTTCAGATGGGCGACCACGCCCTCCCCCGGCAGCGGGCGGACCACCCCCACGCCCTGTTCCGTCACAGAAGTTCTCCCTCCGGAAACGCCACCGGATGACCGGCACCATCGCCGGCACGCCGTGTGCCGGATCGATCACCCCAGAAAGTAGCAAAAAAGAATGATGAAGCGGCCTGCGGGAGTGCGCCACGGGTGCCCGGACGGCGGCCGGCCCCCGTTCTGATCTGCGGGAGCACGTGAGGGATGCCCGGGCGACGACCGGCCCAGGTTTCGGTCTGCGGGAGCACGCGACGGGTGCCCGGACAGCGGCCGGCCCCGGTCTCGAACTGTCTGAGCGCGCGACGGGCACCCAGGCGACGACCGGCCGAGTTTGCGATCGGCAGCCCGGTCTCCGGGGACCCACCGTACAGACGCGCTGGCCGCCCCGGCGGGCCGGGCCGCTGCCCGCGCCGTTTCACGGACCGCTCCCCGCGCCGTTCCCCGGGCCGTTTCACGGGCCGTTTCACGGGCCGCTCACACACCGCTGAACATGCGGTTGACGTCGGCCGTGGCGAGCACGCCGTAGATCTCACCGCCCCGCTCGACGAGCAGGTATTCGGGCGCGGGGGCCTCCCGCATGGCGTCGAGCAGGGACTCCCCCTCCAGGTCGGCGCCGAGCACGAGCGAGGGCTCCAGGGAGCGGGACAGCGCGCCGACGTTCACCCACGGCCTGCGCTGCTCGGGAGTGGCGTTGACCGCCGCCTCGTTGACGATGCCGACCGGCCGCCCGTCGTGGTCGACCACCACCATGGCCCCCGCCCCGGCCTCCCGCGCCCGGCGCAGGCCCTCGGAGAGCGGCACCTCGGGAGTGACCGGGATCGCCCTGCGGGCCAGCACCCGGGCCCGCAACTGCGGCAGCCGGGCCCGCACGCGGGCCACCCGCAGCGCCTGGGAGGCCCCGAGCCAGATGAACGACGCCAGCACCACCGTCCAGAGCATGCTCCCGATCCCCGGCTCCTGGCCGGACATCAGGTTCATCAGGAGGGGCACGACGACTATCGCGACCGCGACGCCGCGGCCGACCCACGCGGCGGCCAGCGTGCCGATGCCGGCGTCGCGCTTGGCCTTCCACACGGCGGCCCGCAGCATCCGGCCGCCGTCGAGCGGCAGGCCGGGGAGGAGATTGAAGATCCCCACGATCAGGTTGGACGACCAGAGCTGCCAGATCAGCACCGGCACGAGACCGTCGGGCGGGCGGAGGAACATGGACAGCGGGTCGACGGGACCGGTCACGAACGCGACCGCGGACACCAGGTAACCGATCGCCGCGAGGCCGAGCGAAAGCAGGGGCCCCGCGAGCGCGACGTTGAACTCCCGGCCCGCCGTCTCGGGTTCGCGTTCGATCTCCGAGACGCCGCCCAGCATGTAGAGGGTGATCCTGCGCACCGGAAGGCCGTAGTGCTTGGCGACCACGCAGTGCGCCAGCTCGTGGAGCAGGACCGAGCCGTAGAGCAGGACGGCGAAGACCAGCGCCACCACGGAACTGCCGAGGAGCCCGTATCCGGGGAGACTGGCGGCGAAGACCGGCTGGAAGCTGTACGTGATGAACGCCGCCACGATGAGCCAGGTGGGCGAGACGTAAACGGGGATGCCGAAGGGCCGCCCCATCCGCAGTCCGGTGGACTCCTTGACAGGTGTGCTCATGTGCCGCCTTCCCCTCCCGCGCTCCTCGATGCTACGTGCCGGAGCGTGAGATCAGCCTAAGAGCTCGCCCGCCCGTTGCGCACCGTGTGATCGTCGCCGCGACGTCCCGGGAAGGGCGGGGCGGAAGCGTTCTGTCGGCCCGGTGTCCTACAGTTCCGGCATGACCCTCGCCGAAGAGCGCGCCGTGATCGGGGCGCTATCCCCCTCCCGGGCCGGTGACTTCATGACCTGCCCCCTGCTCTACCGGTTCAGGGTGATCGACCAGCTCCCCGAGCGGCCCTCGGCCGCCGCGGTCCGGGGCACGCTCGTTCACGCCGTGCTGGAGCGGCTCTACGACCTGCCCGCGGAGGCGCGGACGGTCGCCGCCGCCCAGGACCTGCTGGAGCCCCAGTGGCAGCGGCTACTCGCCGAGGAGCCCGACTACGCGGGGTTGTTCGAGAACGACGCGGAGCGGGACGCCTGGCTGACCCAGGCCCGCGGCATGGTCGAGCGTTACTTCACGCTGGAGGACCCCCAGCGGCTGGAGCCCGCCGAGCGGGAGATGTACGTCGAGGTCGTGCTCGAAAGCGGGCTGCTGCTGCGCGGCTACATCGACAGGCTCGACGTGGCCCCGACCGGCGAGGTGCGGGTCGTGGACTACAAGACGGGCACGGCGCCGGGGCGCGAGTGGGAGGCCAAGGCGCTGTTCCAGATGAAGTTCTACGCGCTGGCGCTGTGGCGGCGCAGCGGCCAGGTCCCCCGGATGCTCCAGCTGATGTACCTGGGCAACGGTGAGATCATCCGCTACGTCCCCGACGAGGCCGACCTGCGGGCGACCGAGCGCAAGGTCGAGGCGCTGTGGGCGGCCATCGAGCGTGCCGTACGCACCCGTGAGTGGCGCGCCCGCCGCTCCCGGCTGTGCGACTGGTGCGACCACCAGGCGCTGTGCCCGGAGTTCGGCGGCACCCCGCCGCCCGTGCCCGACCGCGAGCCCGGGCTGTCGGCCCGCGTGAGCAGGAGGTCGGCCAGCGACGAGCTGTGACCGCGTCTCCCGGATCTCCCCTTGCCCCAGATCTCCCCACGCCTCCCGGATCTCCCAGACCTCCGGGTCCCCCGGCGCTCCCGTGTCCGCGTCTCCCGGATCTCCCCTTGCCCCAGATCTCCCCACGCCTCCCGGATCTCCCAGACCTCCGGGTCCCCCGGCGCTCGCGGGGCCGCGTCTCCCGCGCCCCGGGCGCGTCCGGGGCTGCCGCCTCGCTGCCCGACGCGATCACGTCCGCCCGGCCGAGCCGGAGGCACGCGCACGTCACGTCCCTCGTCGTGCCCGGCCAGTTGGCCTCCGCCGCTCCTCCGCGAGGAGGAGGGGGATATCCCTCCGGGGCAGGGTGGCCTCGGGCGGCGAACGCCTAGATTTGGTACGTGCGCACCACCCCCGGCAATATGCGGTCCTGGCTCAGGGCTCGTCCCCTGGTCTACGACTCGATCCTCGCGGTGGTGCTGACGACCGCGTCCCTGGTGTGGATCGCCTCGGCGGGCCGCGGGGAGGGGGCCGGCTGGCTGCGGCCGGGGACGCCGCGCCCGGCTGACGTGCTCAACCTGGTCCTGGCGGCGGCCTGCACGCTGCCCGTGGCCCTGCGGCGCAGCCGTCCCTTCGTGCTGCTGGTGGCCACCTGCGTCCCCCAGGCGATGCTCGACACGCTCGACTACGACCCCGGTCTGAGCGGGTTCGGCGCGCTCGTCCTGCTCTATTCGGTGGCCGCCTACCGGGGGCTGGCGCTGAGCCTGGTCGCCCTCGTCGTCTCCTTCGCCTCCTACCTGGCCGGCACGGTCGCCGGGGTCATCACCCCGTCGTGGACCGACCATGTCGTCGTCACCGCCGTCCTGCTGCTGTGCTGGGTGTGCGGCCGGGCGCTGCGGCTGCGCCGCGCATACCTCGCCGAGCTGGTGCAGCGGGCCGACCGGCTGGAGCGGGCGCGCGAGGCCGACACCAGGGCCGCCAGGGCCGAGGAGCGCTCCCGCATCGCCCGGGAGCTGCACGACGTCGTGGCCCACCACGTCAGCGTGATGACGGTCCAGGCCGCCGCCGCCCGCAAGATGCTCGACACCAAGCCCGACGTGGCCCGGGACGCCCTGTCCGCGATCGAGGAGATGGGCCGTACGGCGATGGCGGAGATGCGCAGCATCGTCGGCGTGCTGCGCACCGACGGCCCGGCAGAGCGCGGGCCACAGCCGGGCATGCACGACCTGCCCGCGCTGGTGGAGCAGATGCGCGAGGCGGGGCTGCGGACCCAGCTCTCGATCGAGGGCGAGCGGCGCGGCCTGCCGCCCGGGGTGGACCTGGCCGCCTACCGGCTCGTGCAGGAGGCGCTGACCAACAGCCTGCGGCACGCGGGGCCCGCCGCCCGCGCCTGGGTGACCGTACGGCACGAGCCGAACGAGCTGAGCATCCACGTGGAGGACGACGGGCGCGGCGCGGCGGACGAGTCGGTGCGGATCGGAGGCAGGGGCCACGGTCTCGTCGGCATCCGCGAGCGCGTGGCGCTTTATGGTGGAGTTCTGCGGATCGGTCCCCGCACCGGGGGCGGGTTCGAGGTCCGCGCCCGGTTCCCGTTGAAGTGAAGCCCCCACACGTAGAGCCCCTCCGAGGACAGACCATGACGATCAGGGTGTCCCCCTCCACCCGGCGGCCCGCCGCCCATTCCCAGACAGACGCATCATGACGATCAGGGTGTTGCTGGTCGACGACCAGCCGCTGCTGCGCACCGGGTTCCGGTTCATCCTGGAGGCCGAGCCTGACGTCACCGTCGTGGGCGAGGCCGGCGACGGCGCGGTGGCCATGGAGCAGTCGCGGGCCCTGCTGCCCGACGTGGTGCTCATGGACATCCGCATGCCCGGCACCGACGGCATCGAGGCGACCCGCCGCATCGTGCGGGAGGCCGCGCCGAGCGCCCACGTGCCGAAGGTGCTCGTGCTGACGACGTTCGACCTGGACGAGTACATCGTTGAGGCGCTGCGCGCGGGCGCGAGCGGGTTCCTCCTCAAGGACGTGCCGCCCGACGAGCTGGTCCAGGCGATCCGCGTGGTGGCGGCCGGCGACGCGATCGTGGCGCCGAGCGTCACCCGGCGGCTGCTGGACAAGTTCGCCACCCGGCTGCCCTCCGCCCACCCGCAGGCCACCCCCGCGCGGGTCGACCGGCTGACCGAGCGCGAGCTGGAGGTGCTGCGCCTGATCGCGAAGGGCATGTCGAACGCCGAGATCGCCGCCGAGCTCGTGGTCAGCGAGACGACGGTGAAGACCCATGTGGGCAACGTGCTGACCAAGCTGGGGCTGCGCGACCGGGTGCAGGCGGTCGTGCTCGCGTACGAGACCGGGCTGATCGTCCCCGGCGCCTTCTCCTGACCACCGCCCTACGACCACGGGAGGAGTGCGGCGGGCCGGGTCATCCCCTGGTAGCGGGCGAGATCAGTACGGAGGGCCGATGCCGGGCGGGGGCGCGCGCCGATAGCGTCATGACAGGGGCGTGGCCGAGGTGGCGGAAACACGCCCCGCCGGTACGGCTCCCGCGGACCGTCTGGGGGAAGACGGCGGGGGCCGTACCGGCGGAAAGACCGGGCGAACAGGCGCGGTGCCAAGGAACCGTGCTAAAGAACCCTGCTGAAGAACCGTGCCGAACAACCGGCCGAACAATCCTGCCGAATGACCCTGCTGAACAACCCGGTGGGCGGCTCAGTCGGCGGGCGCGGCGGCCGGCTGCGCGGGTGCCGCGGCCGCGTCGCCGGAGGGGGCGTTCTCGGGGAAGTGGCAGGCCACCTCGTGCCCGGGAGCGAGCGCCACCAGCGGCGGCTCGACCTGCTTGCAGATCTCCTGCGCCTTCCAGCAGCGGGTGTGGAACCGGCAGGCGGGCGGCGGGTTGAGCGGGGACGGAACGTCGCCCTGCAGCCGGATGCGCTCCCGCTCCGTGCGCCGCTTCGGGTCCGGGATCGGGACCGCCGACAGCAGCGCGTTGGTGTACGGGTGCATCGGCGACTCGTAGAGGCCCTTGCGGTCGGCGATCTCGACGATCTTGCCGAGATACATCACCGCGACGCGGTCGCTGATGTGCCGCACCACCGACAGGTCGTGCGCGATCACCACGTAGGTGAGGTCGAGCTCCTTCTGCAGGTCCTCAAGCAGGTTGACGACCTGGGCCTGGATCGACACGTCGAGCGCGGAGACCGGCTCGTCCGCGATGATCAGTTTGGGCTTGAGCGCGAGCGTCCTGGCGATGCCGATGCGCTGCCGCTGACCGCCGGAGAACTCGTGCGGGTAGCGGTTGTAGTGCTCGGGGTTGAGGCCGACCAGTTCGAGGATCTCCTGGACCGCCTTCTTGGTGCCCTGCTCGGTCTTGATGCCCTGGATCCGGAACGGCGCGCCGACGATGGCGCCGACCGTGTGCCGGGGGTTGAGCGAGCTGTAGGGGTCCTGGAAGATCATCTGCACGTCCCGGCGCAGCGGCCGCAGCCGCCCCTGGGACATGTGGGTGATGTCGGCGCCCTCGAAGACGATCTTTCCGGCGGTCGGCTCGATCAGACGCGTGATGAGGCGTCCGCTGGTGCTCTTGCCGCATCCCGACTCGCCGACCAGGCCGAGGGTCTCGCCCTTCTTCACGTCGAAGCTGATGCCGTCGACCGCCCTGACCGCGCCGACCTGCCGCTTGAGCAGGCCCTTCGTGACCGGGAAGTGCTTCTCCAGCCCCTGTACGGACAGCAAGGGCTCCTCGTTCACGAAGCCTCCAGGTTCGGCTTGATCTCGTTCTCCCAGATGGCGCGCCGCCGCTCGCGCGGCAGGTGGCAGCGCACGAGGTGGCCGCCCTCGGTCTCCAGCAACTCGGGGACCTCCGCCTTGGCCCTTCCGCCCGTACGCTCCTCGAACACGCAGCGCGGGTGGAAGGCGCAGCCGGACGGCACGTTGATCAGCGAGGGCGGCGAGCCCTTGATCGGCATCAGCCGCTCGGTCGGCTCGCGGTCCAGGCGCGGCATAGAGCCGAGCAGGCCCCACGTGTAGGGGTGCTCGGGCCGTTCGAAGATGTCGTCGGAGGTGCCGTATTCGACGCACTTGCCGCCGTACATCACGAGGATGTCGTCGGACAGCTCGGCGACGACGCCGAGGTCGTGCGTGATGATGATCAGCGCGGCGTTGAAGTCGCGCTGCAGGTCGCGCATCAGGTCGAGGATCTGCGCCTGCACGGTCACGTCGAGCGCGGTCGTCGGCTCGTCGGCGATCAGCAGCTCGGGGTCGCAGCTCAGCGCCATCGCGATCATGGCGCGCTGCCGCATGCCGCCGGAGAACTCGTGGGGATAGCTGTCCACGCGGCGCTCCGGCTGCGGGATGCCCACCCGGCCGAGCATGTCGATCGCGTGCTTGCGCGCGACCTTCTTGCTGACGTCGTTGTGGATGCGGTAGGCCTCGATGATCTGGTCGCCGACCGTGTAGAACGGGTGCATCGCCGACAGCGGATCCTGGAAGATCATCGCCATCTTCTTGCCGCGCAGCGCCCGCACGTGCTCCTGGCTGGCGCCGACGAGCTCCTCGCCGTCCAGCCAGATCTCACCGGAGATGCGGGCGCGCCCGCCCTTGTGCAGGCCGAGGATGCCGAGGCTGGTCACGCTCTTGCCGGAGCCGGACTCGCCGACGATGCCGAGCGTCTTGCCCCGCTCCAGGCTGAACGACAGCCCGTCGACCGACTTGACCAGACCGTCGTCGGTCGGGAAGTGGATCCGCAGGTCCTTCAGTTCCAGGAAGCTCATCCCAGCCTCACCCTCGGATCCACGACGGCGTACAGGAGGTCGACGATCAGGTTCGCACAGACCACGAAGAACGCGGCGACCAGCGTCACGCCCATGACCTTGGGCAGGTCCTGGTTGGTGATCGCGTCGATCGCGTACTTGCCCATGCCGGGCAGCGAGTAGGTGCTCTCGGTGAGCACGGCGCCGCCGAGCAGCAGGCCGAGGTCGAGGCCGAAGATCGTGAGGATCGGGGTGAGCGCTCCGCGCAGGCCGTGTTTGATCACGACCCTCCGCTCGTTCAGGCCCTTGGCCCGTGCGGTGCGGATGTAGTCCTCGTTCATCGTCTCGAGCATGCCCGCCCGGGTGAGCCGCGCGTATCCGGCGGCGTACAGGAAGGCCAGCGTGATCCACGGCAGGATCAGGTTGTAGGCCCACATCGCCGGGTTCTCGTCGAACGGCGTGAAGCTGCCGCCCGGGGCGGTGATGCGGAACGGATGACCGTAGCTGAAGATGACCAGCGAGACGATGCCGGTGAAGAAGATCGGCAGTGACACGCCGGCCAGGGCGACGCCCATCGCGGCGCGGTCGAAGAAGCTGCCGCGTCTCAGCGCGGACAGCACGCCGGTCGCCACACCGGCTAACACCCAGATGACGGCGGCCCCGATGGCCAGCGAGATCGTCACGGGCAGCCGGTCGAGCAGGTCGGGCCAGACAGGGAGCCGGGTGAGGAAGGAGTAGCCGAAGCAGGGCGCCGGGCAGTGCTCCACACCGGGGCCGTAGTCGTAGTCGGCGCCGGCGACGATGCCCTTGGCGAACCGCCCGTACTGCACGATCAGCGGATCGTTGAAGCCGAGCTTGTCGGCCGCGAGCTTGACCTCCTGCGCCGAGGCGGTGCGCCCCACGTAGCGCGCGGCCAGGCTCTCCGAGGTGGCGCCCGCCAGGCGGGGCACCAGGAAGAAGATGGCGAACGTGATGATGCTCACGATGGTGAGCATCACCACCGCCCAGATCAGCCGCCGGATGATGTATGTGACCACAGTCCCCCCGGCTCCGGGGGCCGGCCCTGCCGGACCGGCCCCCTTGCCGCGTTCACGCGTCTATCGGATCTGTCTGGTCTCGGCGGACGCTTACTTGACGCCCATGCCGAGGTAGTCGTACATGCCGTACGCGTCGTTGACGAAGACGTTCGTGGCGTTCTTGCTGCGCACGAGCAGGGTCTTCGTCCACACGTTCGGCAGGATGAAGGCGTCTTCCATGACCTTCTTGTCGATCTGGGTCCAGATCGCGTTGCGGGCGTTGGTGTCGGTCTCCAGCATCGCCTTGTCGATCAGCTTGTCGACCTCGGGGTCGCGGACGCTGATGTTGGAGGAGCCGCCGGTGTCACGGATGACGCGGCTGTCGACGATCTGCTGCAGGAAGCCGAAGCCGTCGGGCCAGTCGGACTGCCAGCCGTTCATGGCCAGGCCGATCTTGTTGTCCTTGGCGTAGCCCGGCTTGCCGGCGTACAGGGCGAAGTAGTCGGCCTGCGGGAACGGCTTGAGCGTGAGCTTGATGCCGACTCGGCCGAGGGACTGCTGCAGCGCCTCGGCGGCCGCCTTCTCCTTGGGCCGCTCGGCGCGGTAGGCGATGTTGGTCTCGAAGCCGTCAGGCTGGCCGCAGGCGGTCAGCGCCTCCTTGGCCTTGGTCAGGTCGCCCGTGTTGTCGGCGCCCGGCGGGTAGAGGTTGAAGTCCTCGTGGCCGGGGATGGCCGGCGGCAGCAGGCTGGTCGCGATCTGACCACCGGAGAACTCGCCGCCCCACGCGGTCTGCAGGGACACCTTGTCGGTGGCGTACTCGACGGCCTTGCGGCAGTCGATGTTGTCCAGCGGCGGGACGTTGCCGTTGATCGAGGTGTACCAGAGGCGGGTGCTCGTCGGGTTGTCCGAGTTCGCCTTCAGGGCGGGGTCGGACAGGACCCGGCCGAGGGCCGCCGACTGGATGCCGATGCCCGCGACGTCGACGTCGAGGTCGCCGGCGAGGATCCGGTTGTCGATGTCGTCGGCGTTGACGTTGGTGGAGACCTCGTAGCCGTCAGGCAGAGCCTTGCGGTTCGGGTCGGTCGCCGGGTCCCACTGGTCGTTGCGGACGAGCGTGAAGCCCTTGCCGATCTCGTTCTTCTCGAACTTGTACGGCCCGGTGGCGATCACGTGCTCCTTGTACTTCGCACCGGTGTCCTTGTCCTTGGGGACCGGGATCGTGGCCGGAAGCTGGGCGAAGTAGTCGAAGTTGCTCAGCGGCTGCTTCAGGTGGAAGACGATCGTGTAGTCGTCGGGCGTCTCGATCGCGCTGTCGGTGTTGACGTCCTTCGACTTGTACGCGCCCTTGTAGTCCTTGGGCCAGTTGAGGAAGTCGTTGAAGTAGGTGTACCCGTCGGGGAACACCTCCTTGTCGAACGACCGCTCCACGGCGTACTTCACGTCCTTGGACGTCACCGGGGTGCCGTCCTCGAACTTGATGCCCTTCTTGAGCTTGTACGTCCAGGTCTTGGCGTCGTCACTCGGCGTGCCCAGGCTCTCGGCGAGGTCGGGGACGAGCTCGTTGCCCTCCTTGCCCACGGCGGACTTGAACATCAGCAGCGAGCGGCCGTACAGGCGGATGAAGTTCCAGGAGTAGCCGTAGTAGGTGTCGCCCGGGTCGAGGGAGTCCCAGTCACCGCCGTTGGCGAACTTGAGGATGCCGCCCTTCTTGTCCGACGGGTTCACGATGCCCGTGAGGGCCGCGTTGAACTCGCCGGTCGCGGTGGCGCCGCCCGCGGCGTCGCCACCGGAGGACGACGACGACGTGCCGCTGCCCGAACCGCCGCCACAGGCGGCCACGGCAAGGGCGAGCACGGCGCCGATGGCAGCCACACCCAGTCTTCTTCTTAGCATTGCAAACCCCTTGGTGATAGGAGCCGGGGACTTTACGAGAAGGGAAGGGCTCAGCGGGCCTTCGGGTCGAGAGCGTCCCGCAGGCCGTCGCCGAACAGGTTGAACGCCAGGACCGTGATGAAGATCGCCATGCCGGGGAAGAACATGAAGTGCGGGATCGTGTAGAACCGCACCGCGTCCGACAGCATGCCGCCCCAGGTGGGGGTGGGCGGGCGCACGCCGACGCCGAGGAACGACAGCGCCGCCTCGAACAACACGTTCGTGGGGATCAGCAGAGTCGCGTAGACGAGGATCGGCGCGACCAGGTTCGGCAGCAGCTCGCGGAAGATGATGTACGGCCCGCGCGCCCCGAGGCTGCGCGCCGCGTCCACGAACTCCCGCTCGCGCAGCGACAGCGTCTGCCCCCGGATGATGCGCCCGATGTACGGCCAGTTGAAGAAGCCGATGATGAACACCAGCAGCGAGACGCGCAGCGTGTCGCCGGTCAGGCCGAACGCCGTGTCGGGCACGATGCCGGCCAGCGCGATCGCGAAGACCAGCAGCGGGAAGGCCAGGAAGACGTCCATGGTCTTGCTGATGATCGAGTCGACCAGGCCGCCGAAGTAACCGGCGGTGACCCCGAGCAGGGTGCCGATGACCACCGAGAGCAGCGTGGCCAGGAAGGCGATGAGCAGCGAGATCCGCGCGCCGTACACGACGCGGCTGAAGATGTCGCGGCCGTTCACCGGCTCGATGCCGAACAGGTGGTCGAGGCTGATGCCGGTGCCCGTCTTGGGCGCCATCGTGGAGGAGTCGATGAGGTTGGAGTTGAACTGCGTCGGGTCCTGCCCGAACACCCCGACGATCACCGGCGCGAAGACCGCGACCAGGATCAGGAAGATGACGATCAGACCACCGGCGAGGGCGACCTTGTCGCGCTTGAGCCGCATCCAGGCGATCTGACCGAGAGACCTGCCCTGGATCGCCTTGCCGCCCGAGGCGTCGACGACGGCCTCCGGCGCGGCCTCTGTGTCCCCACCGGTGACGTCCATCGGCGCGGTCATCGATCCTCCTTCGCCCTGCCCGAGCGCACCGCAACAGCGGTGACGGGCTCGGGATAGCCCGGGATCGATCCGGCGACGAAGTAGCTGCGGCCGCTTACGACCTTGCCTCGCACGGCCATGTGGTGCAGGCCCCCTGGATCCCAGACGACATTGTCCGAAGGGGTCGCGTGGTGTGCGACCCCCGGAGGCAGAATCTATGGTCTGAGCTGGGCTGACCAGTCCCCAGGGGGCCGCTGTGGCTCAACTGTGATTCACGCGAAACTCATTCGTGTTGATCTTGAAGGGAATGTCCGCGTCCCGTTTCGATTATGTCGTGGAACTGTAACATTGCACTGGCCGGTAACTTCGTCTCACGATGTGAGATCGATCAGCTGATCCCCCGGCGCTTGAGAATGTCCTCGATGTCCGAGAAATCATCTGCTGCGGACTGTTCCACCTGTCGTGGTGCCGTCTTTCCGGTCTGTGCCGTTTTAGACGTGGCCGTCTTGGACGTTCCGGGCTCGGCGGAGCGTTCGGACGCCGCGGCGCCGCCACCCTGCTCCGGCCGTGCCGTACGGGCCCGGGACAGGGCGCGGCCGCGCAGCGTGCCGGAGACGACGAAAAGCAGCGCCGACAGACCGGCCAGGACCACCCCGGCCCAGACCGCGGGCGACAGGACCAGGCCGGTCACGAAACCCACCGCCGCCGCGCCGATGTTCCAGATCGTCCGCAGCGCGCCGGTGAGATAGGCGGCCAGCGGCAGCAGTGACCAGGCGGTGGCGCGCAGGCCGGCGGTCACCCCCCGCCGCCGGAAGGCCAGGTAGCTGAGCCCGACGCCCACCGCGGTGAGGCCGGCGCACAGCGGCAGCCAGGCGATGTCGGTGAAATTCATGAGGGCCCCCTCGATCCACGGCGTACCCCCATCCTGGCACCCGCGCGACGATCATGCGGGGGTCCGCGTTACCGGATGAGCCCCCGCAGGAAATCGACGTCCACGTCGAGCAAAGAGGGCATCACGACCCGGCCCGGCGCCTGGGCGATCGGCAGGACGCCCGGCACGGCGACGACCCTGCACCCCGCGGCGGTGGCGGAGGCGACGCCGTTCGGCGAGTCCTCCAGCGCGACGCACCGCTCCGGGTCCACCGACAGCAGGCCGGCCGCGGTCAGGTAGGGCTCCGGGTGCGGCTTGGTGCAGGTGACGTCGTCGGCCGTCACGACGACCTCGAAGTGCTCCCGGCCGACGGCCTTGAGCACGGCGTCGGCGATGATCCGCAGCGACGAGGTGACAAGCGCGGTGCGCACCCCCTGGTCGCCGAGCCCCCGCAGCAGTTCGAGGGCTCCCGGCATGGGCTCGACGCCCCTCGACAGGCGGCTCTCCATCCCGTCGATCAGCCAGTCCCCCACGATCGCGGGATCGACATCGGCCTGCGTCAGCTCCAGCATGTACGCGACGGTGCGGTCCCAGGAGCCGCCCACGAGCTGTTCCTGGTGCTCCGGGCCCCAGTCACCGCCGAGGCGGGTGACCACCTCGGTCTCGACCTCGAACCACACCCCTTCGGTGTCGACGAGCAATCCGTCCATGTCGAACAGCACGGCGTCCACGTGGCCCCTTCCCCCGGCGAGACCCCCGAAGAGGGGGGACCAACATGGTAAGGGGTGCCCGTGGACGCCCGTGCGGCCGGTCGGACGTTGAAGTGTCAGACGTTGAAGTACTTCGCCTCGGGGTGGTGGACGACCAGTGCGGAGGTGGCCTGCTCGGGGTGAAGCTGGAACTCCTCCGACAGCGTCACGCCGATGCGCGCGGGGTCGAGCAGCTCCATGACCTGCACCTGGTCTTCCAGGTTGGGGCAGGCCGGGTAGCCGAAGGAGTAGCGGCAGCCGGTGATGTTCACCTTGAGCATGTCGGCCAGCGACTCGTCGCCGCCGATGCCCAGCTCCGACCGCACCCGGGCGTGCCAGTATTCGGCCAGCGCCTCGGTGAGCTGCACCGACAGACCATGGAGCTCCAAATATTCGCGGTAGGCGTCCTTGGCGAACAGCTCGGCCGTGGCCTCGCTGATCCGGTTGCCCATCGTGACGACCTGGAAGGCGACGACGTCGGTCTCCCCGGACTCGCGGGAGCGGAAGAAGTCGGCCAGGCACAGGTGCCGGTCGCGCCGCTGCCTCGGGAAGGTGAAGCGGGTGCGCTCCTTGCCGTCGTCGTCCAGGATGATCAGGTTGTCGCCCTCGCTGACGCAGCGGAAGTAGCCGTAGGCGACCGCCGCCTCCAGCAGGTTCTCCGTCTGCAGCCGCTCCAGCCACATCCGCAGCCGCGGCCTGCCCTCGGTCTCGACCAGCTCCTCGTACGACGGGCCGTCGCCGCCCCGGGCTGCCTTGAGGCCCCACTGGCCCATGAACGTCGCCCGCTCGTCGAGGAAGGCGGCGTAGTCGGCCAGCGGGATGCCCTTCACGATCCGGTCGCCGAAGAACGGCGCGGCGGGCACCGGGTTGTCGGCGGCGACGTCGGAGCGGGCCGGCAGGTCCTCCTCGGCGGTCCGCGTGAGCGTCGCGCCGGTCTTCACCCGCCGCGCGCGCAGCGGCGGCAGCGCCGCGCCGTCCTCGCCGCGCTTGACCGCCATGAAGGCGTCCATGAGGCGCAGGCCCTCGAACGCGTCGCGCGCGTAGCGGACCTCGCCCCGATAGAGATCGGCCAGGTCCTGCTCGACGTACGCCCTGGTCAGGGCGGCGCCGCCGAGCAGCACCGGGAACTTGTCGGCGATCCCCCGGGAGTTCATCTCCTCGAGGTTCTCCTTCATGACCACGGTGGACTTGACCAGGAGCCCGGACATGCCGATCACGTCGGCGTGGTGCTCCTCGGCGGCCTCCAGGATCGCCGAGACCGGCTGCTTGATGCCGAGGTTCACGACGTCGTAGCCGTTGTTGGACAGGATGATGTCCACCAGGTTCTTGCCGATGTCGTGGACGTCGCCCTTGACCGTGGCCAGCACGATGCGGCCCTTGCTGCTGCCCTCGACCTTCTCCATGTGCGGTTCGAGGTAGGCCACGGCCGTCTTCATCACCTCGGCCGACTGCAGCACGAAGGGCAGCTGCATCTCGCCGGAGCCGAACAGGTCGCCGACGACCTTCATGCCGTCGAGCAGCACGTCGTTGATGATCTCCAGGGCGGGCCGCTGGGCGAGGGCCTCGTCGAGGTCGGCCTCCAGGCCCTTGCGCTCGCCGTCGATGATGCGCCGCTTGAGCCGCTCCCACAGCGGCAGCCCGGCCAGCTCGGCCGCCTTGCCGGCCTTCATGGACGCCGCGTCGACGCCCTCGAACAGCTCCATGAACCGCTGCAGCGGGTCGTAGCCCTCGCGCCTGCGGTCGTACACGAGATCGAGCGCGACCTGCCGCTGCTCGTCCGGGATCCGGTTCATCGGCAGGATCTTGGACGCGTGCACGATCGCCGAGTCGAGCCCCGCGTTGACGCACTCGTTGAGGAAGACGCTGTTCAGCACCATGCGGGCCGCCGGGTTGAGGCCGAACGACACGTTGGAGACGCCGAGCGTGGTCTGCACGCCGGGATAGCGGCGCTTGAGCTCGCGGATCGCCTCGATCGTCTCGATGCCGTCGCGCCGCGTCTCCTCCTGGCCGGTGGCGATGGGGAACGTCAGGCAGTCGACGATGATGTCCTCGACCCGCATGCCCCAGGTGTTCACCAGGTCCTCGATGAGCCGGGTGGCGATGCGCACCTTGCCCTCGGTGGTGCGGGCCTGGCCCTCCTCGTCGATGGTCAGCGCGACCACGGCCGCGCCGTGCTCCTTCACCAGGCGCATGATCTTCTGGTAGCGCGAGTCGGGGCCGTCGCCGTCCTCGAAGTTCACCGAGTTGACCACGGCCCGGCCGCCGAGCATCTCCAGCCCCGCCTCCAGCACGGCGGGCTCGGTGGAGTCGATCACGATCGGCAGCGTGGAGGCGGTGGCGAACCGGAACGCCAGCTCCTTCATGTCGGCGACCCCGTCGCGGCCGACGTAGTCGACGCACAGGTCGAGCATGTGCGCGCCGTCGCGGGCCTGGGCCCGGGCGATCTCCACGCACTCCTCGTAGTCGCCGGCCAGCATCGCCTCGCGGAACGCCTTGGAGCCGTTGGCGTTGGTCCGCTCGCCGATGGCGAGGTAGGAGGTGTCCTGCCGGAACGGCACGTGCTGGTAGAGCGACGCCGCCCCCGCCTCGGGACGGGGCCGCCGCTCGCCGCGGGCGCGGCCGCCCACCCGCTCGACCACCTGGCGCAGGTGCTCGGGAGTGGTGCCGCAGCAGCCGCCGACCAGTGCGAGGCCGTAGTCGCGGGTGAACGCCTCGTGCGCGTCCGCCAGCTCACCCGGGCTCAGCGGATAGTACGCGCCGTCGGCCGTGAGCTGCGGCAGACCGGCGTTCGGCATGCAGGAGATCGGGATCCGCGAGTGCCTGGCGAGGTAGCGCAGGTGCTCGCTCATCTCGGTCGGGCCGGTCGCGCAGTTGAGGCCGATCAGGTCGACGCCGAGCGGCTCGATCGCGGTCAGCGCGGCGCCGATCTCGGAGCCGAGCAGCATCGCGCCGTTGGTCTCGATGGTGACCTGCGTGATGATCGGCACGTCGCGCCCGGCGGCCTCGACCGCCCGCTTGGCGCCGACGACCGCCGCCCGCACCTGCAGCAGGTCCTGGCAGGTCTCGATGATCAGGGCGTCCGCCCCGCCCGCGATCAGGCCGGCCGCGTTGTCGCGGTAGGCGTCGCGCAGCGTCTCGTACGGCAGGTGGCCGAGCGTGGGCAGCTTCGTGCCGGGACCCATCGAGCCGAGGACGAACCGGGGCTTGTCCGGCGTCGACCAGTGGTCGGCACGCTCCCTGGCCAGCCGCGCGCCCGCCTCGGAGAGCTCGAAGATGCGGTCCTCGATGCCGTACTCGCCCAGGGCCGCCCGGTTGGCGTTGAAGGTGTTGGTCTCGACGCAGTCGACGCCCACCTCCAGGTATGCGTCGTGCACGGCCCGTACGATGTCCGGACGGCTCACGTTGAGCACGTCGTTGCAGCCCTCGTGGCCCTGGAAGTCGTCAAGGGTGGGGTCGTAGGACTGCAGCATCGTCCCCATGGCTCCGTCGGCGATCAGGATTCGCTCGGACAGCACTTCTCGGAACGACGGTCTGCTGGTCATGGAGGCAAGCCTATCGGCCCCGACGGACGGAACATCGTCAGCGCGCGTGAAACGGGAATAGCGGTCGCGCGGGCGACGGCGGGCCCGTGTCCGCCCGGCGATCCGCCGCAGGTCAGCGCCACTACGACGGACCGGTGCCCGGCGGAGGTGACGTATGGGGGCCCTCACCGAATAGTCTTGGACTGAGCCATACTGCACAAGGCCAGTGAGGAGGCGGCGCGTGATCGAGTTCGAAGGGCTCCCCGAGCTCGTCGACCCGGTGCTGATCGCCGCGTTCGAGGGGTGGAACGACGCCGGCGAGGCGTCCAGTGGTGTGCTCGCGCACCTCGAATCCGAGTGGAAGGCCACCCCACTCGTCGAGCTGGACCCCGAGGACTACTACGACTTCCAGGTGACCCGGCCGGTGGTCGAGCTCGGCGACGGCGTGACCCGCTCCATCGTCTGGCCGACGACCCGGCTGCTGCTGGCGCGCCCGCCGGGCGCCAAGCGCGACGTGGTGCTGCTGCGCGGCATCGAGCCCAACATGCGGTGGCGGTCGTTCTGCGCCGAGATCGTCGGGCTCTGCCACGACCTCGGCATCGAGCTGGCCATCCTGCTCGGCGCGCTGCTCAACGACTCGCCGCACACCCGGCCGGTGCCGATCACCGGCTCGGTCAGCGACCCCGGCATGGCCCGCGCGCTCAACCTGGAGCTGACCAAATACGAGGGCCCGACGGGCATCGTGGGCGTGCTGCAGCACACCCTCGGCACCGCCGGGCTGCGGACGGTGTCCCTGTGGGCGTCGGTCCCGCACTACGTCGCCCAGCCGCCCAACCCCAAGGCCACGCTGGCGCTGCTGCGCCGCATCGAGGACATGCTCGACATCCCGATGCCGTACGGCGACCTCGCCGAGGAGGCGCGGGCCTGGGAGCACGGCGTGGACGAGCTGGCGGCCCAGGACAGCGAGGTGGCCGAATACGTGCGTGAGCTTGAAGAGCGCAAGGACGCGGCCGAGCTGCCCGAGGCCAGCGGCGACGCCATCGCGGCGGAGTTCGAGCGCTACCTGCGCCGCCGCGACCGCGGCACCGACCGCTGACCCCTGCGTCCGCTCCCTGTGTCGGACTCCTACGCCTGAGCCCTGGCTCCGGGCCCCGCGTCAGCCGATGTGGCCGGCCGGTCCCTCCGTTCGGGGGACGGCCGACCGGCCGGTTCGGCGTGATCAGGGCGGCCCTGGCGGCGGGATCGGTCAGGCCGGCCACCAGCTCAGGTAGCGCTCGCCGGTGTCCGGGAAGATCGTCACGACCGTCCGCCCCGACAGGTCCCGCCGGCGGGCGAGCGCGGCGCAGCCGTACGCCGCCGCGCCGGACGAGACCCCGACCAGCAGCCCGGTGGTGGCCGCGATGCGCCGGGTCATGGCGGCCGCCTCGCCGTCCGGCACGGTGATCACCTCGTCGATCAGCGTGACGTCGGTGACGGGGCTGATGAAGCCGCCGTTGAGGCCGGGGATCCGGTGCGGCCCCGGGGCGCCTCCCGACAGCAGGGGCGAGCCCTCCGGCTCCACCGCGACGACGCGCAGCCCGGGGTTGCGCTCGCGCAGGTAGCGGGCGGTTCCGGTGAGCGTGCCGCCGGTCCCGACCCCGCACACCAGCACGTCGACCTGACCGCCGGTGGCGGCCCAGATCTCCGGTCCGGTGGTCGTGTAGTGGGCCATGACGTTGGCGGGGTTCTCGTGCTGGCGGGCGTACCAGGACCCGGGGAGGGCGGCGTGCAGCTCCGTCGCCCGGTCCACGCAGCCCTGGAAGCCGAGGGTGTGGTCGGTGAACTCGACCCGCGCGCCCAGCATGCGCAGGGTCAGCGTGCGCTCCCGGGAGGCGTTGTCCGGCATCACGACCACGCACGGGTATCCCCGGCTGACCGCGAGCGCCGCCAGGGCGATGCCGGTGTTGCCGGAGGTCGACTCGATCACGGTGGCGCCGGGGGTCAGCGCCCCGGACGCCTCGGCCTCCTCGATCATGCGCAGCGCCACCCGGTCCTTGATGCTCGACAGCGGGTTGGCCGCCTCCAGCTTGGCGAGCACGGTGACGTCCGGGGGCAGGCCGTCGAGGGAGAGCCGGAGCAGGGGCGTGTCGCCGATGAGGTCGTCGATCCTGGCCGCGATGTCGCCGCCGATCAGCGGGATCATGCCTGCTCCTTCTCGGCCACGAGCAGGTATTCGTGCGAGCGGTTGGTCACCATCGGGCCGTCGTCGCTCACCGGCCAGTTGTAGCAGTGGATCCGCTCGTCGCCGAGGATCAGATGGCGGCCGAGGACCCGGGCGACGTCCCAGGCCAGCGGCACGAACCTGCCGGCCAGGCGGCGGTTCTGCACGGCGAACACCGCCCGCGCGCCGGGCCGCATGACCTTCGCCACCGCGGCCAACGCCTCGTCGATCGCGCTCAGATACTCGTCGTAGTCGCGCAGCGCGTAGAACTGGCCCTCCACGGTGGAGTCGGTGTCGAGGTTGGTGCCGAAGTAGGGCAGGTCGGCCAGGACGAAGTCCACCGACTCCGGCGGCAGCGGCGGCGTGCGGGCGTCGCCGCACAGCATGGTCTGGCCGGGATACGCCTCCAGGCGCCTGCGCGCCTGCTCCGCGCGCTCCGGCGAGACCTCAAGGCCGATCCCCTTCCGGCCCTCGACCGCGCACGCCACCAGCGTGGTGCCCCAGCCGGCGAACGGGTCGAGCACGACGTCGCCCGGCTCGGTCATCTCCACGATCAGCGGCCTCAGCTGGCTGACCCAGCCGCACTGGCCCGCCGCCTCCGGCAGCGCGAACGCGGGGTCCTCTCCCTGCAGCACGTGCCAACTCGATCTGCCCATCACTCAACACCAGCCTTCTGTGTCGCCGTCGCGGCGCGACGGTCGTCCGTGTCCGTCTTTCCGGGGTCTTCGGGGTTCTCGGGGTCTTCGGAGTCCTCGGGGACTTCGGGGTCGTCGGGGACCCGCGCGTGGACGGCCCGGGCGGGCAGCCGGGGCTCCAGGCGGAGCATGGTGAGGGCCGAGCCGGAGACGCCCGCCGCGAGCAGCAGCCACATGGAGATCGGCGACAGGCTCAGCAGCGCGGTCAGCACGGCCGGGGCCAGCGTGATCGGGATCGCCCAGGAGAACTGGTAGACCGCCATGTATCTGCCCCGGGTCTCCTCGGGGGCCGCGCTCGACACGAGCGCCGACAGCGGCGCGCCGTGCAGCATCTCCCCCAGCGTGAACAGCGCCGTCGCGGCGAACACCCCGGCCAGCGCGACCGGCCGGACGGGTACCCCGGCCAGCAGGGCGAACGCCGCGAACGACGCCCCGAACGTGGCGGCGCCCGCCGCGACCGTACGGGTGCGCCGATAGCGGATCAGCCGCCGCGTCACCGGGATCTGCAGCAGCGCGATGCCGACGGTGTTGACCGCGTACAGCACGCCGACCAGCGAGGCCGGGACGCCCAGCTCCTGGGTGACGTAGACGGGCAGCGCCACCGACAGCACCATGTAGCCGAAGGCGGTCGGCACGTTCTGCAGGGTCAGGGCGAGGAACGTCCGGTCGCGCAGGACGAGCCGGTATCCCCCGCTCCCCCGGGCCGCCGCCGGAGCCGGTGCGGCCGCACCTGCCCGCGTGGCCGTACGATCCCGCCCGCCGGGAACGGGGATCGTACGGAGGATCAGCGCGGCGCCCGCGAACGCGGCGGCGCTGACGAGCACGATCACCCGGTAGGCGGCGTCGCTGCCCAGGCCGAGCGCGGCGCCCGCGATGAGGCCGCCCGCGCCGAGGCCGGCGTTGCGCAGGCTGCGCTGCGCGGCGAGGAGCCTGTCGCGGTCCGCGCCCCGCGCGATGGCGGCGACGAACGACTGGATCGACGGCGGGTAGGAGCCGTCGCCGAGCGCCACCAGCGCCACCGCGAGGAACATCGTCAGCGGCGAGTCCACCAGCGGGTAGGCGGCGAACCCCACGGCACGCACCAGATAACCGCCCACGACGACGGCCCGCGCGCCGAAGCGGTCGACGAGCACGCCCGCGATCGGGTTGGCGACCAGGCTGAACAGCGCCGCCGCGGTCATGATGACGCCGACCCGCTCGATCGGCAGCCCGGTGACGTGGTGGAAGAACAGCAGCGACAGGGGCAGGTACATGCCGCTGCCGGTGGAGTCGACCACCATGCCGGCCATGTAGCGCGCCTGCGTCGACGGGCGGATCACGACGGCACCGCCCCGATCCGCACCTGCTCCTCCAGCCGCGCCCCGAGCGAGCGCAGCCTGCGCTCGCACTCCGCGCGGGTGGGGGCAGAGGCGATGGCCACGGTGAGGAAGTCGGCCGAGCCCGCGGCGGGCGGGACCACCTGGCCCGGCCGCGCGTAGAGCCAGAAGTGCTCCACCCAGGGCTCCTGCGGGACGTCGGGCAGCGCGTGGATGAGGCCGGGCCGCTTCATCATCAGCACCTGACCGGCCATCCGGGCCGGCTCCGGCCGCCGCCCCGGCCGTACGGCCCGCTCCACGTCGGGCAGCGGAAGGCCGAGCTGGGCCCGGATGGAGCACTCGGCGAGGTTGACCCCGAACAGAGTGTGGAAGACCTCGCGGATCTTCCCGCCGCCGGACCGGCAGGCGATCTCGCACAGCACCAGCCGGTCGTCGGGCGTGTGGAAGATCTCCGCGTGGAACGCGTGGTCGCGCAGCCGCCCGCCGGGCCGCCGCAGCGCCGCCAGCGTCCGCCCGGTCAGCTCCAGCAGGCGGCCGGTGAGCGGGTCGCCGGGATCGAGCGCCAGGTCGACCCGGGAGCCCGGGTCGCTGCCGAACGACGCCAGCTCGTACTGGTACTGCGAAGGCCAGGCGAGCACGACCTCGCCGTCCACCACCAGCCCGTCGACGTGGCACATGCGGCCGGGCACGTACGCCTCCAGCAGCAGGTCGTCGCGCTGCCCGTCGTGCCCCGGGCCGTACGCCTCGGCGAGGAAGGCCGTCAGCGCGTCGCCGTCGCGCAGGATGCGCAGGCCGATGGAGTTGAAACCGGCCCTGTTCTTGACCACCAGGGGGAACCCGTGGACGCCCGCGAAGTCCAGCACGTCGGCGGTGGTCCGCGGCACCGTGTGGGGCGCGACCTCCACGCCCGCCCGCGCCGCGTGCTCCTTCATCAGGGCCTTGTCGCGGAACGGCAGCACGTCGGCGGCCCGCGCGCCGGGCAGCCCGAGCTCCTCGCGCAGGGCGGCCACGCGCAGCACGTCGGCCTCGTGCTCCCCGATCAGGTGGGTGGCGCCATATTTGGCGACGAGCCGCGCGACCCGCCCGGCCACCTCGTCGTCGTGGTCGAAGAGCTCCAGGTGGGTGTAGCCGAGGTTCCCCTCGGGGATCCGCTCGCCGAACGGCTCGAACCTGTCGCGGGCGGCGAGGATGACCACCGGGCCCTCGTGGTCGCGCAGCCAGCGGTCGTACGGGAACGGCTCCAGCGGGTTGCGGTGCACGATGACGACGCTCATGTCACTCCCTCGCCCGGCGGCTCGGGGTTCGTTGCCTCGCCCCTTCATGCCGGCACCTCCGCGAGGGACCGCGCCTCGGCCACCTGCGCGAGCCAGGTGCGCCCGTCCTCGCCGGCGACCCGGATCCGGATCGCCTCGTCGATGACCTCCGCGCCGCGGCGGATCGCCGCCTCCGTGTCCGGGCCGGTCACCGCCACCAGGCCGAGCCGGTCCCAGTTGTCGCGCAGCGCGTGCACGGTGTCGCCGGGCTTGGCCGTGACGCGCACGTCGAGCACGCCCTCCCGCGCCGCGGCGTCGGCGACGCCCTCCACCGACTCGACCCGCCCCGGCTCGCTCACCAGGGAGCGCACGCTGGCCCCCGCGTGCGCCTCCGGCCGGTCCGGCAGCTCGGGGACCAGCCGGAACGGCCAGCCAAGGGCATACTCGATCAGGTCGATGCCGTACGCCCCGCGCACGAGCTCCGGGATCATGTCGCCGGCGACGCGGTTGTGGCTCTCGATGACCACCGGGCCGTGCGGGCCGAGCCGCAGCTCTGTGTGCGTCACGCCGTCCCTGAGACCGATCAGGTCGAGGAAGCGGCACACGCTCGCGCGGATCCGCTCCCGCACCGGCTCGTCCAGCCGGGCGGGCACGGCGTGGCCGAGCTCGGCGAACCGGTCGGGGTGCACGAACTTCTCGGTGATCGCCACCACGACGTGGCGGCCCGCGAAGCTGAACGCCTCGACGCTGAACTCCGGCCCCTCGACGTACTGCTCCATGAGGAAGTCCTGCAGGAGGAACATGGTGGAGACCCGGTCGGTGCGGGTGCCGCGCAGCCCTTCCACCGCGGCCCAGACCCGCTCGGCGTCCTCCGGTCCTGCGACGCGGTGGACGCCGATGCTCGCGGTCGCGTCGGCCGGCTTGACGATGAACGGATAGCCGTGGGCGGCGCCGAAGGCGTCCAGGTCCTCGCGGCGCAGGAGCGGCGCGGCGGCCACCGCGGAGGGGTCGAGCTCCGCGCCCGGAACCGACGCGAGGTGACGGCGCATGGCCAGTTTGTCGCGGAACCTCCGGGTGACCTCATAACCGGTGCCGCCCAGGCCGAACAGGTCGTTGACCCGTCCCGCGTTCTCCAGCCCGGGCTCGGTGATCGACAGCGCGACGCGGAACCCAGGCTCCCGCCACAGCCGCCTGGCGACGGGCTCGACCGCCGCCCAGTCGGTGTAGTCGAGCACGCGCAGGACGTCGGCGAGCTCCTCCTGCTCGGCGCTGACCTTGGTGGGGTGCTGGAGCAGCAGGACGGTCAGCCCGAGCTCCTTGGCCTTGCGCACGGTCTCGTCGGTGGCGCCGACTATCAGGACCGTGCTGTCCGGATTCATCGATCCACTCCTTTCGTCGGGGGGTCGGGGCAGGTCGGCTCCGGCCGTACGGGCCGGGACGCCGCCGCGTGGCGCGGACACGGTGCCGGCTGGGGCGAGGACGCGCGCGCCGGCGGGCACGTCGTCGAGGACGAGCGCCCGCGCCCCGATGACGGCGTCGTCCCCCACGCGCACCGGGCCGAGAACGGTCGCCCCGGCGCCCAGCACCACACGGGCTCCGATCACCGGGTGCCGCCGTTCCCCGTCCGCGCGGAGGTTGTCGCGCCACCAGCCGACCGCCCCGAGGGTCACCTGGTGGTAGATGGTCACGTCGTCGCCCACGACCGCGGTCTCCCCGATCACCACGGCCGCGCCGTGGTCGACGAAGACCCTGCGTCCCAGCTCCGCGCCCGGATGGATCTCCACTCCGGTGACGTGGCGTGCGAGGAGCATCAGCAGCCGGGCCGGCAGCCGCCTGCCACGCCGGTGCAGCCGGTGGGCGATCCGGTGCAGCCACAGTGCAGGCAGCACCGGGTGCAGCAACGCCTCCTTCCGGTCGCGTACGGACGGGTCCCGTTCGACGATCGTCCGCAGGTCCTCGGCCAGGAGACGCGGCAGTCTCACCGGCCGTTCGCTTCCCGGGGGCGGCGGAGAAGACCTGAAATCGGCACGCGGCATCTTCGCCTCCTCACATTCACCTCGGCGAATGAACCATGAATGGAGCCCGGATTCATGGGATGGCAGCCCGCCACTGGCCTGGAGATCCTCCACGGCCATTTCCGGGAGAGTGAATTACGGACCCTTTTTCCTCGGTTATTGGGTAAGCGTGCTTGCCCTGGAACCACCAGGTCAACCCCTACCCGGCCGGCCGTCGACCGGTATCCGGCGGGCCGGCGACCCCCGGCGGACAGACGCCGTACCGAATTCTCCGAGCCCACGGCGGCATTTCCCCGGAGTCGAGGGGGTCCGAAAACATGTACGCGCCGGCCCGGAACAGACCGGCGCGGCAAAAAGAAAAGCCCGCCCCCCCCACACGGCACAGGGCGGGCGCGGCGAACGGCTCAGCCGCGGATACAGCCGGTGCCTGACGGCACGGCCCGGGCACGAGTGGCCGACAGCTCAGCGGACGCGGGCGGCTGACGGCTGAGGACGCGGAGACGGGCCGGGGCCCGGGGTTGGGGGGTGACTGAGGGCTCTGGCCGGGGTGGAGGCGGCTGACGCGGTCAGGCGCGGGTGTGGGTGGCGAACGGGGTGCGAGCGGGCGTGATGGTGGCGCGGTGTCCGGCGAGGGCCTCGTCGAAGCGGGTCCAGACGAGGGCGGCCAGGTCGTCGTCCACGCCGAGGGGCGGGCTGACCAGGTCAGCGCCGCTGTTCAGCAGCCGGTCGTGGAAGAACCCGGGCGCGAGCAGGTAGGAGGCGACGGCGACGCGCGGGGCGAGGCCCGCCCTGGTGCGTTCCAGCGCCTCGGCGAGCGTGGGCGTCCCGGCCGAGGCGAACGCGGCCGTGACGGGACGCGAGAGCCGTACGGAAAGGAGCCGGGCCGCGGCGCGGACGTCGTCCAGAGCGGCGGGGTCGGACGAGCCGGCCGCGCCCAGGATGACGGCGTCGCAGGGCCGCAGGCCGGCCACGGCCAGGCGGCGTGCCAGCACCGAGGTCAGCAGCCGGTGCGGCCCGAGCTGCCCGGCGACGACCGCGTCGGGCCGGGTGCGGGCGACGACGGCGGGCAGGTCGATGTGCGCGTGGTATCCCCCGGCGAGCAGCATGGGGACCACCACGACGGGCCCGGCCACCCCCGACAGCACGTCGGACAGCAGCGGCGAGCTGATCTCCAGGAAGCCCAGCTCGACCGCCGAGCCCGGCCTGGCGCGGCGCACGCGGGCCGCCAGGGAGTCCATGACCGACTCCCAGTGGCCGCTGCGTGCCCCGTGCGCGGCCATCACCAGGGTCGGGGTCATCGTTCGTCCCGGCCGCAGGCGAGGCGGTAGCCGCGCTTGACGACGGTCTCGACGATGCCCGAGGGACCGAGCGCCCGGCGCAGGCGGGTGATGGCCATCTCCACCGCGTGCTCGGCCGAGTCGCGCGAGGGGCCGCCGGGCAGCACGACCCGCAGGTCGGCCCGGTTGACGACGTGCCCGGGGCGCTCGGCGAGCCGCTTCAGCACGGCCATCGGAGCGGGCGGCAGCGGCTTGAGCTCGCCGTCGACCACCACGGCGTGACCGCGGATCTCCAGCTCGTGCCCGCCCGCGACGAGCCGCGTGACGCCGCTTTCCGGCAGGTGGCGGGCGAGGATCCGGGCGAGCGCGCCGAGACGGGCACGCTCGGGCTGGACGGCCCGCACGCCGCGCTGGGTGAGCGGCCCGGCCGTGACCGGGCCGACGCAGGCCGCCACCACACGGCTGCCGAACGCCGCGAGCAGCGCGTCCTCCAGCCCGTCGGCGCGGGCCGCGCCCAGCATGGCCAGCACGGCGGGCGCGCTGGTGAAGGCCACCGCGTCCACCGACCCGGTGATCGCCTGGCTGATCAGGCGGCGCAGCGGCGAGGTGTCGCGGTAGGGCAGCCACCGGTAGACCGGCACCTCGATCACCTCCGCGCCCGCCTTCCGCAGCGCCGCGACGAAGCTGTCCAGCGGTTCGCCGTGGAGCTGTACGGCGATGCGGCGGCCGTGCAGGTCCTGCGCGAGCAGATACTCCTTGACCTCCTCGCACGACTCCGTGGCCGGCGTCCAGAAGTCCACCAGGCCGGCCGCGCGGACGGCTCCGCGCGCCTTGGGGCCGCGGGCGAGCAGCCGCGCGTTGGCGAGGTGCGCGTTCAGGTCGGCGGACAGGCCCCAGCCCTCCGCCGCCGCCATCCACCCGCGGAACCCCACCCCGGTGGTGATGACCACGTCGTCGACGGGCGCCTCCAGACAGGCCCGGGTCGCGGCGAGCAGCCCGGCGTCCTCCGCGAGCGGCACGATGCGGATCGCGGGCGCCCGCACGACCCGGGCGCCACGCCGTTCGAGGAGCGCGGCCAGCTCCTCGCTGCGGCGGGTCGCCGTCACCCCGATCGTGAACCCTGCCAGCGCGTCCGGCGCGGTCTCCAGGCTCATCGGGGTCTCGTCCAGCAGCGCGGTCATACCACGCTCACCTCCACGGTTCCATGTGTGACCCGAATGGGATAGGTCGGCACGGCTACGCCCGGGTCGTCGACGCAGACGCCGGTGACCAGGGAGAACACCTGCTTGTGCATGGGCGACGCCACGGTCGGCTCACCGTTCCTGGTGCCGACGATGCCCCGGGACATGACGTACGCCCCGCTGAACGGGTCGAGGTTGCCCAGGGCGTACAGGGCGCCGTCGAAGGTGCGGAAGACCGCCACCTGCCGGTCGCCGACGAGCACCGCCGCACCCCGCTCGGGCAGCAGGTCGGTGTAGGAGCAGACCGGGGTCCAGTGGCCGGCAAGGGCCGGCATCTCGTCGAGGATGGTCATCTGCGGGTCACCTCCAGTGGAATCAGCACCGGCTTGATCTGGTCGCGCTCGGTCTCGAAGGAGATCGAGGGGTCGGGAACGCCGGGGGCGTTGACGAAGCTCACGAAGCGGCGCAGTTTGTCGGGGTCCTCGATGGTGGCGCGCCACTCGTCGACGTACGTGGACACGTGCCGTTCCATCTGCGCGTCGAGTTCGGCGCAGATGCCGAGCGAGTCCTCCATGATCACCTCACGGAGGTAGTCGAGCCCGCCGTCGAGGTTCTCCAGCCAGGCGGCGGTGCGCTGGAGCCGGTCGGCGGTGCGGATGTAGAACATCAGGAACCGGTCGATCGTCCTGACCAGGTCGTCGGTGGACAGGTCGGACGCGAGCAGGTCGGCGTGGCGGGGCTTGAAGCCGCCGTTGCCACCCACGTAGAGGTTCCAGCCCTGCTCGGTCGCGATGATGCCGAAGTCCTTCGACCTGGCCTCCGCGCACTCCCGGGCGCAGCCGGAGACGGCCGACTTCAGCTTGTGCGGCGAGCGCAGCCCCCGGTAGCGCAGCTCCAGGGCGATGGCCAGGCCCACCGAGTCCTGCACGCCGTAGCGGCACCAGGTGGACCCGACGCAGGACTTCACCGTCCGCAGCGCCTTGCCGTACGCGTGACCGGACTCGAAGCCGGCGTCGACGAGGCGGCGCCAGATGGCCGGAAGCTGCTCGACCCGGGCCCCGAGCAGGTCGATGCGCTGCGCTCCGGTGATCTTCGTGTAGAGCCCGAACTCTCGGGCCACCTCGCCGATGACGATGAGCTTGTCCGGGGTGATCTCGCCGCCCGGGATGCGGGGGACGACCGAGTAGGTGCCGTTCTTCTGGATGTTGGCCAGGAACTGGTCGTTGGTGTCCTGCAGCGCGGCCTGCTCGCCGTCGAGGATGTGGCCGCGGCCGAGGGAGGCGAGGATCGAGGCGACCGCGGGCTTGCAGATGTCGCAGCCGCGGCCGGTGCCGTGCTCGGCGATGAGCTGGGAGAACGTCGTGATCCCCCGGACGTTGACGATATCGAACAGCTCGGCCCTGCTGTGCGGGAAGTGCTCGCACAGCGCCTTGCCGACGTCGACGCCCGACTTCACCAGGATCTGCTTGAGCATCGGCACGCAGCTTCCGCAGGTGGTGCCGGCGCGGGTGCAGTCCTTGATGCCCTGGACGTCGGTGAGGCCCTTGTCGGCGATGGCCTCGCAGATCCTCCCCTTGGTGACGTTGTTGCAGGAGCAGACCTGCGCGTCGTCGGGCAGGTCGACCGACGCCTTGCCCGCGCCGGCGAACAGCAGGTCGCTCGGCGCGCCGGGCAGCGGCTTGCCGACGAACGGCCGCAGCGCGTTGTAGGGGGCGGCGTCGCCGACGCAGATGCCGCCGAGCAGGGTCTTGGCGTCGTCGCTGATGAACAGCCGCTTGTAGACGCCCCCGACGGGGTCCATGTAGGTGACGTCGAGCGCGCCCGACATGGCGCCGAACTGGGCCACCTCCACGCCGAGCAGCTTGAGCTTGGTGGACATGTCGGCGCCGGTGAAGGCGGCCTGCCCGTCGAGGATCCGTTCGGCGGCCACCTCCGCCTGGGTGTTGCAGGGCCCGACGAGGCCGTAGATCATGCCTCCGGCCAGGGCGCACTCGCCGATCGCGTAGATGTGCTCGTCGGAGGTGCGCATGCCCTCGTCGACCACGATGCCGCCGCGCTCGCCGACCTCCAGGCCGCAGGCGCGGGCGAGCTCGTCGCGCGGCCGGATGCCGGCCGAGAAGACCACGACCTGCGCCTCGATCGCCTCGCCGTCGGGCTTCACGAGCGACGCGACCCGGCCGTCCGGGCCCGCCTCGATCGACCTCACGCCCGCGCCCGTGTGGATGGTCAGCCCGAGCCCCTCGATGTGCCCGCGCAGCACCGAGCCGCCGCCCTCGTCCACCTGGCGGGGCATGAGCCAGCCGCTCATCTCGATGACGTGGGTGTCGAGGCCGAGCCCGCGCAGGGCGTCGGCCGCCTCCAGGCCGAGCAGGCCGCCGCCGATGACGACGCCCGCGCGGGCGTCGCGCGACGCGTCCCTGATGGCGTCCAGGTCGTCGATCGTCCGGTAGACGAAGCAGCCCGGCAGGTCCCGGCCCGGCACCGGCGGCACGAACGGCGCCGACCCGGTGGCCAGCACCAGCACGTCGTACGGCTCGCTGTCGCCGGCGTCGGTGGTGACGGTGCGGTTCGCACGGTCGATCGCGGTGACGCGGACGCCGGTCCTGACCGTGACGCCGTCCGGCACCGGATAGGTGAGGTCTTCGACGCTCTTGCCGCTGAGGTAGGAGGTGAGCGCCACCCTGTCGTAGGCCGGGCGGGGCTCCTCCCCGAAAACGGTCACCGTGCCGTCGAAGCCCCGGCCGGCGAGCGTCTCGATCAGGCGGTGTGCCGTCGGGCCGTGACCGACAACGACGAGTCTCATGCCCTTACGGTCCTTCATGCGCTCACACCTTCCTGCTCACACAGCCAGCCGACGATGCCCTCGACCGCGTCGCGGCAACTGCCGCAGCCGGTGGTGGCCCTCGTCGCGGCGGCCACGGCCTCCACGTTCCGCGCGCCGGACTCCCAGCACGCTCTGATCTGGCCCTTCGTCACGTTGTTGCACTGGCAGACCCGCGCGGAGTCGGGCATCCGGGTGGGGCTGTCGGCCACCGCCGCGCCGCCCATGCCCGCGAGGTCGGGGAACAGCAGCCCGGTGCGGTCGCCGGGCAGGGGGCCTCCCCGGTCGAAGAGCTGGGTCAGGGTGCCCACCGCGGAGGTCTCGCCCAGCAGGATCGCGCCGACCAGCCGGCCGTCGCGGATGACGAGCTTGCGGTAGGTGCCCTTGTGCCGGTGGGAGAAGCGGACGATCTCCGCCTCGTCCTCCGTCAGCTGGGTCTCCCCCATCGCCGCGAGCTCCACGCTCCTGGCCTTGAGCCGGGTGACCAGCCGCGAGCCCCGGTAGCGTGCGCCCTTGTCGGCGCCGGTCACGAGGTCGGCCACGACCGACGCCTGCTCCCACCCGGGGGCGACCAGCCCGTAGACGAGGCCCGCGTGCTGGGCGCACTCCCCGATCGCGAAGATCGACGGGTCGTCGGTGCGCAGCTCGTCGTCCACGACGACGCCGCGCTCGACCTCAAGCCCCGCGTCGCGGGCGAGCCCGACGACCGGGCGCACCCCGCAGGCCAGCACGACCAGGTCGGCGTCGATCAGCTCGCCGCCGGCCAGTCCGACGTGCCGCTCGCGGATCGCGCTCACGGTGACGCCCGTGCGGATGGCGACGCCGAGCGCGCCGAGCGTCTCGCGCAGGATCAGCCCGGCCTCCTCGTCGAGCTGGCGCTCCATCAGGTGACCGGCGAGGTGCAGCAGCGTCACCGGGACGCCCCGCCCCGCCAGGCCCCGCGCGGCCTCGATGCCGAGCAGCCCGCCGCCGACCACGACCGCGCTGCGGGCGCTCTCGGCGGCCTCCCTGATCCGCTCGCAGTCGTCCAGCGTGCGGAATGCCGTCGCCCGCTCCACGCCGGGGATCGGCGGCACGATCGGCTCGCTGCCGGTGGCGAGCACGAGCACGTCGTACGGCTCGCGCGTCCCGTCGGCGGCGATCACCGTCTGACAGTCCCGGTCGATGGCGGTGACCGGGACGCCGAGGCGGGCGGTCACGCCGTGGTCGGCGTACCAGCGGGAGTCGAGCAGCCGGACCTGGTCCGGGCTCGACGTGCCGGCCACCACGTTCGACAGCAGCACCCGGTTGTACGGCTGCCACGCCTCGGCGCCGAACACCGTGATCTTCACGTTCTTGTCCCGGGCGCGGACCTCGCTCACCAGGCGCGAGCCCGCCATCCCGTTCCCCACCACGACGAGCCTCACGCGACACGCTCCCCGTCTTCGGCGCACCGCTCGATGGCGGCGGCGCAGACCTTGAACTCCGGCATGCGCGACATCGGGTCGAGCGCCGGGTTGGTGAGCAGGTTGACGCCCTCCCAGTGGAACGGCATGAACAACGTGTCCGGCCGGATCGAGGTGTTCACCCGGGCCACGCCCTCGGCGGCGCCTCGGCGGCTGCGCACCCGGACGCGGTCGCCGGGGGCGACTCCCAGCCGCTCGGCGAGGTCCGGGTGCAGCTCCACGAACACCTCGGGCGACGCCTGCGTCAGCGGGCGGATGCGGCGTGTCTGCGCCCCCGACTGATAGTGGGCGAGCACCCGGCCCGACGTGAGGTAGAGCGGGAACTCCTCGTCCACGTCCTCGGCGGGCGGGCGGTGCTCCACCGGCACCAGGCGGGCCCGGCCGTCGGGGGTCGCGAAGCGGTCGAGGAAGGGCCGCGGGGTTCCGGGGTGCGGGCCGGCGCTGTCGTCCCCCGTGCCGGGGCAGGGCCAGAACACGCCGGTCTCGGCCGCGATGCGCTCGTAGGTGATGCCGGAGTAGTCGGCGACGCCTCCGGCGGAGGCCCGGCGCAGCTCGTCGAAGACCGTGCGCGGGTCGGCGGGGAACTTCTCGCCGCAGCCGAGCCGCTCGGCGAGGCCCCGCAGGATCTCCAGGTCGCTGCGGGCGCCCGGAGGGGGCGCGGCGGCCTGGCGGCGCAGCAGCACCCGGCCCTCCAGGTTGGTCATCGTGCCCGCCTCCTCGGCCCACTGGGTCGTGGGCAGCACGACGTGGGCCATGGCCGCCGTCTCCGACAGCACGAAGTCGGAGACCACGAGCAGGTCGAGCGCGCCCAGCCGCCCGGCGACGTGCCCGGCGCGCGGCGCGGAGACGACGGGGTTGGAGCCGAACAGCAGCAGCGCCTTCGGGCCCTCCGGTGTGCCGAGCGCGTCGAACAGCTCGTACGCCGACCGGCCGGGACCGGGCAGGTCGTCGGGGTCGATCCCCCACACGGCGGCGACGTGCGCCCGCGCCGCCGGGTCGTCGATCTTGCGGTAGCCGGGGAGCTGGTCGGCCTTCTGGCCGTGCTCCCTGCCGCCCTGGCCGTTGCCCTGGCCGGTCACGCAGCCGTAGCCGGAGCCCTCACGGCCGGGCAGCCCGAGTGTGAGCGCCAGGTTGACGAACGCGGTGACGGTGTCGGTGCCCTTGGCGTGCTGCTCGGCGCCCCGGCCGGTCAGCACCATCGCGCGCTCGGCCTCGCCGAGGATCCGTACGGCCTCGCGCATCCGCGCGACCGGGACGCCGGTGACGCGCTCCACCCGCTCGGGCCACCAGGCCGACACGGAGGTGCGCACCTCCTCGAAGCCGGTCGTGCGGGCGGCCAGGTAGTCCAGGTCGGCGTACCCGTCGGCGATCGCGATGTGCAGCAGGCCGAGCGCGAGCGCGAGGTCGGTGCCGGGGGTGACCTGCAGGTGCAGGTCGGCCATCTTGGCGGTCTGGGTGACGCGCGGGTCGACGACGACGAGCCTGCCGCCGCCGGACCGCATGGCGCTCAGGTGGCGTACGAAGGGAGGCATGGTCTCGGCGACGTTGCCCCCGGCGAACAGCACGGCGCCGGCGCGGGCGATGTCGGTGATCGGGAACGGCAGTCCCCGGTCCATGCCGAAGGCCCGGTTGACCGCGCTGGCCGCCGACGACATGCAGAACCTGCCGTTGTAGTCGATCTGGCTGGTCCGCAGCGCGACCCTGGCGAACTTGCCGAGCTGGTAGGCCTTCTCGTTGGTCAGCCCGCCGCCGCCGAACACCGCCACGGCGTCCGGCCCGTGCGCGGCCCTGATGGCCTCGATCCGCTCGGCGACGTAGTCGAGCGCCTCGTCCCAGCTCACCGGGCTGCCGTGCATCAGCGGGGTGGTGAGCCGTTCGGGCGAGGTCAGCAGTTCGGCCGCCGTCCAGCCCTTCTGGCACAGGCCGCCGGCGTTGGCCGGGATGTCCTCTCGCGGGGTGATCTCTCCTTTCGCGACGTACATGCCGCACTGGAGGGCGCAGTAGGGGCAGTGGGTGGCCGAGCCCACGGTCGTGCCCGCGGTGGCCTGTGACATCACAGGTCCGGGAGCGTGCAGTGAGATCGGCATGGATCCGATGGTGCTGACAGGCGGTTTCACCGCTGGGTCCCTTCTGTTACCGCTGTGCTACAAGGCGCCAACCGCGCTAACTCCGGCGAGCGCGGCGTGTGAGAGACCCCGTCGTCTCGAAAGCTCACTTGTGCTGTCGCCGCTTGTGAGGCGTCGGTCCGGAAAAGGCGGGCGCCGTGACCGGCGCCCGCGAGTGGGTGCGTGTGGCCGGGCTCAGACCCGGGCCGCCGCGAGGCTCGGCGCCGTCTTCGCGCCGAGAGTGCGCATGTAGCAGAACCAGGTCAGCCCGAAGCAGAGGATGTAGAAGGCGGCGAAGGCCGCGAGCGCGGCCCCCGCACCGCCGGTCGCGGAGATGGAGCTGCCGAACCCGCGGTTGATGAAGAACCCGCCGTACGCGCCGATCGCGGAGATGAACCCGATGGCCGCCGAGGCGTCGCGCTTGCCGGTCGCCAGCGCCTCCTCGTACGCGGGGGTGCCGGGCTCGACGCCTGCCACCGCCTTCGCCCGGAAGATCGCCGGGATCATCCGGTAGGTGGAGCCGTTGCCGACCCCGGCCGTGCCGATCAGCAGCATGAAGGCCGCGAAGAACAGCGGGAAGCTGTGCACGGACATGGCCTGCCAGACGAGCAGGACCGAGACGGCCATCGCGGCGAAGTTCCAGAACGTCACCGCGGCGCCGCCGAGGCGGTCCGACAGCCAGCCGCCGACCGGCCGGATGAGCGACCCGACCAGCGGGCCGAGGAACGCCAGCGAGGTGAGCGCGGTGTGCTCGGGGAACTGCGACTTGATGAGCAGCGGGAACGCGGTCGAGTAGCCGATGAACGAGCCGAACGTACCGATGTAGAGGACCGACATGATCCAGGTCTGCGCCCGGCCGGCCGCCTTGACCATCTCCCTCGGCTCGGCCTTGGCCGAGGTGAGGTTGTCCATGCAGAAGTACGCGCCGACGGCCGCGGCGAGGATGAACGGCACCCAGAACAACCCGGCCGCGGCCAGCCCGAACCCGGCGATGACCAGCGGCATCAGCAGCTGCACGGAGCTGACGCCGACGTTGCCGCCGGCGGCGTTCAGGCCGAGTGCGGCGCCCTGCCGGCTCTGCGGGTAGAAGTAGGTGATGTTGGCCATGCTGGAGGCGAAGTTGCCGCCGCCGAGCCCGGCCGTCGCCGCGATCACCAGGAAGGCCCAGTAGGGCGTGCCCGGGTCGTTCACCGCCACCGCGAGCAGGACGGCGGGCACCAGCAGCAGCAGCGCGCTGACCACCGTCCAGTTGCGGCCGCCGAACCGCGCGGGCGCGAAGGTGTAGGGGATGCGCAGCGTGGAGCCGACCAGGTTGGGCAGCGAGACGATCCAGAAGAGCTGGTCGGTGGAGAACTTGTAGGCGCCGAGCTTGACCGCGACGATGCTCCAGACGGTCCACAGTGTGAAGCCCAGGTGCTCGGCCAGGATCGAGAACACCAGGTTCCGCCGGGCCACCTTCTTGCCGGTGCTCTCCCAGAACACCGGATCGTCCGGTCGCCAGTCACCGATCCAGCGGCCCTTCCGATTTTCCTCCGGGGCCGTGCGCGCCGCCTGCGTCGCCGTCATCGCTCCTCCTGCGTCCTTGTCGCCTGGGGCCGGTAACCGAAACTAGGAAGAGCGCGTTACGCACTTTGACCATGGGTGACCGTGCGGCCGTTACATGTGTCGCACCCGCGAAACATGCAATCCACACGCATAACGGACGCAACATCCGGTTAACACGGACTCCTCTCCCGATAGGACCGCGTTACGTCCATGTGACCTCCGTCCCACTCGCCGCCATCACGCATGGTCAGCACGCCCGCGACCCGCGCGCAGGGCATTTCGGGATATTTCCGCGATCGCGGTCGTGCCATTCCGTGACCGGACTGCGGCGTTTTCCGCCGCGGCATGGCACGGACATTTCGGTTGACATGTGACCGGTTTTCGCTCGCAGGAATATCCGCGGCGGGGAAAGGGGATATCGATGCCGCCTCCCGCCGTACGAGGGCCCCCCGAGGGCCCCGCGCACTCGGGGAGGACGGATGTCTGCGGTCTCGCGCCGCGCGTTTCTTTCGACGGGGCTCCTTTGGTCGGCGTGCCTGCCGGCGGCGATGCTGACCGCGCAGAGCGGGCTCGTCGCGGCGGCGAAGCCGGTCTGGGCCGGGGGCGGCCCGCGTCCGCCGCGCGTCTACACCCGGTCGGACTGGAAGGCCGATCCGCCCAGGAGCAAGGCCGAGGTGCTCGACCGCGCGCCCGACCGTCTCGTCGTCCACCACACGGCGACGGCGAACACGGACGCGACCGACCTCGACGCGGCCTTCCGGCTGTCCCGGACCATCCAGCGCTACCACATGAAGCACAACGGCTGGGAGGACATCGGCGAGCAGTTCACCGTCAGCCGGGGCGGATACATCATGGAGGGCCGCAACCGCTCGCTGCCTGCCGTCGAGGCCGGCAAGCACGTGATGGGCGCGCAGGCGGCCGACCACAACGACCACACGCTGGGCATCGAGACCGAGGGAACCTACACCTCCACCCTGCCCCCGGCCCGCCAGCTGTCCGCGCTCACCGCGCTGCTGGCCTGGCTGTGCGACGTCTACGAGCTCGACCCGCACGAGGCCATCATCGGCCACCGCGACCTCAACCGGACCGCCTGCCCGGGCGACCGCCTCTACGCGTACCTGCCCCGGCTGCGGGACGACGTCGCGCGCCGCCTGGGCGAGCGCGGGGGGCGGGACGGGCCCCCGCCTCCGCGGCTCGCGCTGCCCGGCGATCAGGCGCTGGACGCCGTGCTCGTCGGCGACCTGCCGCTGGAGCACGGTCCCGCCCTGGGCCCGCACGACCTGGCCTACTGACCACGACCTGGCCTACTGACAAGGCCCCACGGAAACGGCACGGGCGGCTCCCCTTCGGAGGGGAGCCGCCCGTGCCGTACGGCCGGGTCAGAGGCGCTCGACGTTCGGCCCCCGGCAGCGGTTGCGCGTGTCGAACACGAAGGCGCTCTCGCGCTGGACGAGTTCGTAGTCGAAACAGTCGTGGTCGGTGAGGACCACGACCGCGTCCGCCGCCGCGATCTCCCGCGGCGACGCCTCGGCGATCGCCACCCCCTCGGGCACGAGGGCGAGGTCGACGTGCGGATCGGCCGCGCGCACGTCCGCGCCCAGCTTGCGCAGGTGCCTGGCCACCTCGATCGCCGGGGACTCCCGGCAGTCGCCCGTGTTCTTCTTGTACGACAGGCCGAGCAGGAGCACCCGGCTGCCGTTCAGGGCCTTACGCCGGTCGTTCAGCGCCAGCACCAGCCGGTCGGCGACGTGCGCGGGCATGTGGTCGTTGACGTCGTTGGCCAACTCCACGAACCGGAAGTTGTGCCCCAGGCTGCGCTTGACCTTCCAGGACAGGTATGACGGGTCGATCGGCAGGCAGTGCCCGCCCACGCCCGGCCCGGGGGTGAAGCTCATGTAGCCGAACGGCTTGGTCGAGGCGGCGTCGATGGCCTCCCATACGTCGATCCCGAGCTGCCTGGCGAAGATGGAAAGCTCGTTGACCAGGGCGATGTTCACGTGCCTGAAGGTGTTCTCCAGAAGCTTGCACAGCTCGGCCACCTGTGGCGAGGACACGGGGACGACCCGCTCGACGACGGCCTCGTAGAAGGCGCGGACCCTTGCGAGGGCGGCGGCGTCGAGACCGGAGACGACCTTCGGCGTGTTCTCCAGCCGCCACTGCGTGTTGCCGGGATCGATCCGCTCGGGGCTGTAGCCGAGGTGGAAGTCGCCGGGGGCGCGCAGGCCCGATCCCTCCTCCAGAATCGGGCGCAGGTACTCCTCCGTCGTCCCCGGATAGGTGGTCGACTCCAGCACCACGGTCGCGCCCGGCCGCAGATAAGGGGCGAGCGACCGGCCGGCCGCCGCGATGTGGCTCAAATCGGGCACGCCGTCGGTCAACGGCGTCGGCACAGTGATCACGCACATGTCGAAGCCCTCGGCATCCGCGTAGTCCGCGCTGGCCCGGTAACGACCCGTCGCATGCGCCGCCGCGAGCGCGTCGTCGCCGATGTCCTCGACGTACGACTGGGCGGCGTTGAGACGCTTGACCCGCCACTCGTCCACCTCGACGCCCACCACGTCGAATCCGGCGTGTACCGCCCGCATGGCCAGTGGCAGGCCCACGTAACCCTGCCCGACCACAACCAGTTTCTCCATCAAGGACCCCCGTCCCTTGTCTTTCACGATGTGCCGTCCTCAGCCGTGACGTCCACGAGCACCTGGATGCGGCGGTGAGGTCGAGGTTGCTCCGCTCGGCCCCACCGCGAATGTCATCGACCTCGCCCGGCACACCACATTGGTCGTCGCGGACTCGCCCGCGCCGCGTACCGGCGACTGCACGGTCGTCAGAGTGCCGGCACCCTGGTCGCGACCGCGCACAGGTGCGGCAACTTACCGCGTGACCGGCGGTGGACAGCGGTGATCGGGCTGAAGGGCATGCGAGCCGCGACTCGTGCGAGATAGCGCAGGTTCACGTCTCCTATGCCCGGCCAGGCCGGCACCTGATACGAGTTGAAATCCAGTGCGGTCACCCAGCGGACGACAAATCCATGACGTTCGATCGTCGTCGCGAGAGTGTTCTTGTCGAACGATCGGACGTGCTGCCGCTGGTGGTAGACAGAATCACAGAACGGGCAGTAGACGTTCTTGTGATCGAGAGTCAGGTCTTCCTCGTTGGGGGTGGTCAAGAATATTGACCCACCTACTTTCACGGCGTCCCGCAGATTGGCGAAGAAATCTTCTTCCTCGTGCTCGGGAATATGCTCGACCGTCTCCAGGCAGGTGACGAGGTCGAATTTGCGATTGAAGTAAGCAGAGCGGGAGTCTCCGGCGAGGCTCGCCCCATGCCAGCCTCTCCTGCCCGAGAGCAGCCTGTTCGCCGCCTCGACCGAGGCCTCGGACCAGTCACATCCCCAGCACTGGCAGCCCGCTCGGATCAGCTGCGCGGCGAGCGCACCGGGCCCGCATCCGTAGTCGAGCACCTCTCCCTGCAGCAGGCCGTTGACCCGGAGGTAACGCGCGACTCCCCTGCCCACTCGTTCAGAGAAGGTCAGCGCCCGATTGTTCTGCCGATAACAGTGATCCCAGAATGCTTTTACCCGCTCGGATGTCCAGTCGTCGGAGGTGATTCTTACCGGCATTCAGGCCCCCCAATTTCTTCACCAAGTGCTCCGGTCGGAGTCTTTCCCCGTCTCCCCGCGACGGACTTGATGGCACACGAACCTAGTGCGGCGTCCCGTGAATTGCACGCAGGCGCGCAGTTCACGCGATCAAGGCGGGTGCCGGAATGAGAGCGGCAGCCCGCGGGCGCTCCGTTCAGGCTGCTTCGTGTACCACCACGTCGATCCCGGGGCGCATCGAACGACTGCCCGCCCGTCTCAGCACCCGTCTCACCGCCCGTCTCACCGCGCGACCCACCGCGCGACCCACCGGCCCGGCGGCCTCACCGGCGTGCACCGGCTTCCACCGCGCGTACGCCGCCGCCGTCCCCGTCGGCACGTGCGACACTCCGGCGCCCGGACGGCAGGCCGGCCCGGCGGCCGACCTCCTCGTACCAGCCGACGATTCGGGCGGCCACGTCCGGCCAACCGAGGTGCGCGGTCGCCCGCCGCCCGCGCTCGGCCATCCCGGCCCGTACGGCGTCATCGTCCAGGATCACCCGCAGGTGGGCGGTCAGGTCGTCCACCGAACCGCTGCGGAAGACACGATAGGCGCCATGGTCCGTGACCACCGGGTCGAGTGTGGCCTCGGAAGACAGGAGCGCGGGAGTGCCGAGCGCGAGGGCCTCGAGAGCGGCCGTGGGCACACCCTCTCCGATGGCGGGCAGCCTGCGCGAGGCCAGAACGAAGACCTGTGCCCTGCTCACCAGCGAGGCGACCTCGTCACGGGGCAGGTGGCCCGCGAGCTCCACTCCCGGCCCGGCCTGGGCGAGCCTTTCGAGCCGGTCCCGTTCCGGCCCTTCGCCGGCGATGACCAGGCGCAGCCCCGGCCGGATGGCGCTGAGCCGCCGGAACGCCGCGATCGTCAGGGCGTGGTTCTTCACGGGCAGGAGAGAGCCCACGCTGACTATCAGGCCGGGTTCCACCGCGGTCCGGGAGCGAATCGCGTCCAGCAGCGGAAGGTCCAGGCCGCTCGACAGCGTACGGATCGCCCGCGCCGGGACTCCGGCCCGACGCAGGTCGGCGGCCGGGCGCGTGCCCAGGGCGACGAACCCGCCGACGCGGCGGAAGGCCCATCGCATGACCATCCTGTGGCGCGTCGTCAGAGCACCGTGCGCGGTGAGCACCAGGGGGATGCCCAGCCGTGCGGCGGCCGGGCCGACCGCGAGCGCCTCCCGATGGTCGCCGTGCAGGTTGACGACGTCGACCCGGCCGAGACGCGGCAGCGCGCGGGCGCACTCCAGGGCGAAGGCAAGGGGGTCGGACCTGCGCGCGACCACGCGAGCCGTCAGGGTCCGCGGCAGGGGCACCTCCAGCGCGCCCGCGGGGACGTCGCCAAGCCGCCTGGCGACCAGCACCTCGTGTCCGAGGGCGAGCTCCTCCCTGACGAGGCACTCGATGTGGCGTTCCTTGCCTCCCGGCTCGGGAGGCAGCCGATATCCGATGTGCAGAATACGCACGTGGACCTCTTCTCGATCGGTTCATGCGAAGTGCCTCCGCCCCGCCGTTCAGGAGCGGGAGGTGGCCGCCGACGCGTTCCCACACCGCCTGCCACGCAGGGCCGAGACCACCCGGCGCGCGTCCCCGAACCGGGGTAGCAGGTCCGCGGCGCCGAGGCCGGCCGCCCGGGCGAACCAGCCGACCTCGACCGCCACCATCGCGCCGTAGCTCAGGGTGGAGGCGAACGCGGCCCCGCGAGCCCCCCACAGCGGGATCAGCACGGCGTTCAGGGCGAGGTTCGACGCGAGGGCGCCAGCGGCGATGGCGGTCATCCTCATCGGACGCCCCAGCCGCACCAGGTACTGCTCCAGGGGCCGCAGCAGCGACCAGGCGACAGCGCCGGGCGCGAGGGCGAGCAGCGGTGTGACGCTCGCCGCGAAGGCCGGGCCGTACACGAGCGGGACCAGCAGTGGCGAGGCGCACGCCAGCGCGCCGACCGCGGCGCAGGAGAGCAGCAGGGTGAGGCGGATCGTCCGTGCCGTCACGTGCCGCGCGTCCGCCTCGTCCCTGACCGCCTGGCGCGACAGCGTGATCTGGGCCAGCGCGTCGGTGGGCACCCGGGACAGCGACAGCAACGAGGTGGCGACCGTGTACAGGCCGACCTCCGCCGGAGTCACGAGAGCGCCCAGGAGCAGCACGTCGACGGTCAGCAGCAGGTGAAGCGCCATCGTCCCGAGGTGATAGCGGCCGGACAGCGCGAGTTGCCTGCGGGCGAGCGCCGCATCGCCGGGTGTGGGGAGGCCGAGTGGCCGTACGAACAACGCGAAGGGCAGGATGGTGGAGACGGTCCAGCACACGACCACGGCGGTCAGGGTGACGGTCCCGGTCACGGCCATGACCAGTATCGGGACGTACTGCACCACGGCGGCAGTCACGACGGACCTGTTGGCGAGGCCGACGCGGCCCTCCAGGAGCGCGATCCCCTTGAGGTTGACCACGGCGACCGCGAACGGCACAGCGAGCAGCGCCATGACCATGAGGGCCGGACTGGGAGCCAGGGACAGCACGGTGACCACGCCGAGCGTGGCCGCTGCGGACGTCAGGCCCAGCGCCAGGCCGAGGATCGCGGCGTTGCCCGCCAGGGGCCGGCGACGCTCCAGGAGTGGCCACAGCGCTATCTGCGACCTCCCGACCGACAGGTGGCCCAGCACGGTCGCGATCCCCGCGGTCGTGGTGACGGTCGCGTAGACGCCCCGCCCCTCGGGCTGCAGGCAGCGGGCGAGGAACACGCCCGCCACCGCGGCCAAGGCCAGCGGGACCGCCTGGCTCGCCATCGTCCGCAGGAGGTTCTTCACATCCGCGTTCACGTCCGCCCCACCGGCCGTGGGAGGCGGCCTGCCCACGTCCGCGGCCCGCGTCACCTCGCGCATCGTGCCGCCAGCAGCCGTTGGTACAGGTCGAGGTGCGCGTCCGTGACGGTCTCCACGTCGAGGTTCTGCCATGCCCAGGCCCGGGCCGCCGCACCGACCGAGGCGGCGAGCACGGGATCATCGAGAAGGCGGCCGATCGCGTCGGCCAGAGCCTGCGGCGACGAGGGGGCCACGAGGACGCCACGGTCCTCGAGCAGCTCCGGCGTGCCCCCCACGGCGGTGGCGACGACCGGCCGGCCCGCCGCCATGGCCTCCATGACGGCGTTGCTCAGGCCCTCCGCCGTCGACGGGAGCACCACCACGTCGGCGCGGGCCAGCAAGCCGTCGGTGTCCTGACGGAAGCCGAGGAAGCGCACGTCCACACCCGCGGCGTCCGCCTGCGCCCGCAGTCGTTCGCGCTCGGGGCCGTCGCCGACGAGCAGGAAGGTGCAGGGCCGGTTGCGCCGGGCGAGCAGGGCGGCCGCCTCGATGAGGAACCGCTGCCCCTTGTTCTCGCTGAGACGAGCCACGCACACCACCACGGGCAGCGCTGTGTCGACGGGCTCGGGCTCGGCCAGGTGGAACGCCGAGGGCGGCAGCCCGTTGTATATCACGCTCACCTTGTGAGCCGGCACGCCCTCGACGGCACGGGTGCCGTCGGCGATGGCCGCCGAGTTGGCGACGACGTGGTCGCTCATCGCGTTCACCATGCGCTCGGCGGCGGAGGTCCACGGTTTCTTCGGTCGCAGGTAGCCCTGCGTGCGCCGGGCGGTGACGATCACCGGGACCTGTGCCAGCCGGGCGGCGGGGGTCCCCAGGAGGTAGCACTCCCACAGGAAGCCGTGCAGCACCTGCGGCCGCAGCTCTTTCAGCAGCGCGACCATCCGTGCGAACGCCACGAGGTTCCTGACCAGCAGCGCCGGACCGCGGGAGCCGCGGGAGAAGCCGAGGTGGTGGACGTCGATGCCGGTGGCGCGCAGGTCCTCCTCGTGCGGGCCGCCCCGGGAGAGGACGAGGACGTGCACCTCGATGCCTCTGTCCCGCAGCCGTTCGGCCAGGAGGCACAACTGCCGTTGCGCGCCGCCGAGACCCAGATGCCCGATGAGGAGCGCGACCCGGCGGATCTTGCCTTCATCTCTAGATGCCATCGACGACCTCAGCTTCGGCGTACGAGTGGGTCAGCGGGGCCCGCGGCGCGTGGCGCGGGCGGGTCCGCGGCGGAGCGGCCGTACGGCCCGGTCCTGGACCAGGAGATGGCCGAGAGCAGGCTCGTGACCATGACGATCGGTATGCGCTGCCGGAAGATGAGGCCGACGTTGGCCATGGTCGTGGCGTACGCGATGGAGCCGGGGACGACGAAAAGCAGGAGGATCAGCAGCAATCTCCGGTCGTACCGCCACAGCCTGCGCGCGCCCAGGAAGGCATGGTAGAGCAGCCAGTACCACAGGAGTGTGTCCACCTTTCCGAGTTGCAGGGCCACGCTTCCGCCCATCCACGGGAACGGGGACAACAGCGTGTAGAGGAGCTTCGGCCCCAGGGCATTCCAGGCGTTCCCACCGTCGTCGAAGACGACGCCGGACCCGCCCTCCGCGTTCGCCAGCCGTACGTGCTCCGACTGCCCGCGGTCGAGCTGGTCCTGCACGACGGCGAACGGTCCCCCCTGGTCGACGCCCTGAAGCACGACGAGGAGCGGCAGCATCAGAACGGCGACGACGACCAGGCTCCGGGGGGACAGCGCCCGCCTGATCCGGGAGACGCCGACCAGCAGCGGCAGCATGCACATGAACACCATGTAGGGGCGCACATTCCACAGGGCCCACAGCAGCGGCCCGAGGGTCAGCACCTTGCGCACCGCGAAACGCTGCAGGTTCGAGGCGGCGATCCCGAGGCAGGCCACCACGAGGAATGCGTTGAAGCCGTCCTTGAACATGTCGGAGGTGTGCAGCAGGAACCCCGGCAGGAACGCCGTGATGACGAGCAGCCGGAACGCCGCCCGCTCGTCGGCGCCCACGAGGCGCGCGAACCGGTAGACGACGACGCACAGCAGGCAGGCGAGCAGCGCCACGACGGCGGTGCAGGCGAGCGGTGCCCGTCCGCCGCACAGGTACATCACGAACGCGAAGATGTTGCACGGCACGGCCACGGACTGGACCGAGCCGAGCTCGCCGGGGCCGACGAAATGGAGGCCCTCGCGTCTCCACAGCTCGACGATCTCGAGGGCGCGCAGCTCGTAGCCGAGGTTGTCGCCGCCGTAATCAAGGCCGTCGGACCGGATGACCAGGACGTGCACGACCAGCCGGACGGCGAAGGCCGCGAGCAGCACGGGCAGCGCACGCCGCGCCACCGGCGCCGCCAGACCGGTATGCACCATCACGACGAGCAGCACCGCGGCGGCGATGACGATGATGTACTCCACCGCGGTCACCCGTTGGTCCCCGTGCAGACCTCACCGTAGAGCTTGTCGAACCACTCGGCCGCGCGGGCGATGTCCACCTGCCCCGCGCTCTCCCTGGCGCCCGCCCGCAGCCGGGCCCGCATGTCCGGCCGCAACGCCTGAAGGATGCCCCCGGCCAGAGCGTCCGCGCTGCCGGGCACGGTGAGCACGCCGTTCTTTCCGGTCTCGATCAGGTCGGACACGCCGCCGACGGCGGTCGACACCACCGGCACCCCCGCCGCCAGCGCCTCCATGACGACGACCGGCAGGCCCTCGTAAGAGGAACTGAGCACCAGGAGGTCGGCAGCGGCGATCAGCCTGCCCGCCTCCGGCACGTGCCCGACGACGCGCACCCGGTCCAGCCCGAGACGGGACACATGCTCGGCCGTCGCGTCGCGCAGCGGCCCGGACCCGGCGAGGAGGAACAGCGCCCGCGGCTCGGCCGCGACGACCTTGGCAGCGGCCTCGACGAGCAGCCGGTGGTTCTTCTGCGGGTGGAAGTTGGCGACGTTCACTATGAGAAGGGCATCGTCCGGAACCGACCACTCGCGCCTCGTGGCCGCGGCCCGCTCGGCCCACTGGCGCTGCCCCGCCACCCGGACACCGTGGACGCAGGTGGACAGACCGCGCCCGCGCCTGCCGGTCCGCGCACGCGCCACCTGGGGCGAGACCGCCACCGTACGGCTGTCCAGCCAGGCGGTCGCCCGGTCCAGCGCCATCGTCACCGTTCGGTATCGCACGTTGTGGACGGTCGAGACCAGGATCGGCCGCGGGTGCCACAGCCGGGACGCCGGGCGCAGCAGCGCCGCGGGCAGTGGGGAGTGCAGGTTGACCACATCCGGACGCAGGCGCCTGACTTCCCGCACGAGGCGCGCCGGACGCAGCAGCCGAAGGCAGGACGACAGGTCGACGACATCGATCCCCGCCGCGCGGAGCCTACCGGTCAGTTCCTCGGTGGAAGCGCTCAGGCACACCACGGTGTACCGATTGGCCGGACGGCCCGCCTGCCGGCGCGAGGCGGCCAGCAGGCGCTCGACGAGGAGCACCTCGGCTCCCCCGACATCGAGCGTTTTTATTACTTCACAGACATTGACACCGCGCATCGCGCTTGGCTCCCTGGGAAGGCGTTCCATCGGACTGCTAGGGGCGCCTGCGCTCCAAGGCCGGCAGCCCGGCCCCCGCCACGCCGATGTACTTGCCCTCGTACTCGAAGACTCGGAAGGCCCGCTGCCTCTCCGCGTACTCCCGGAAGACCAGGTTGTCCTGGATGTCGTCCATGACGATGACATGCCTGTTGGTCAGGTGCGGACGCACGCGCCGCAGGAAGAACTCTCGTCCGTTCCTCGTCTTGTCGGAGTCGTAGTGCACGAGGTCGACCCGGGTGTCCGGGAGCAGGAACTCCTCAAGATTGCGCCGGTCGCCCTTGGTGCGCAGCGTCCATCTGCGCTTCAGGTCGTCGGGGACGACGTATCCGATGTACCGCTCGGGATCGGCGAGGCGGAAGAAGGGGAAGTCGCTCGACAGCAGGAGGCCGCTCTCGTTGGCGCGCATCGCCGCGAGGATCGCGCTGGTGGACCAACCGGCCGCCACTCCGGTCTCCAGGGCCAGGGCGGGGCGGATGAGCCTGGTCAGCAGGTACAGAAGTTCGACCCCGCCGCCCCCGCCCAGGTTCACGCCCGCGGCGGCGAGCCTGTCGAGACGCGGCCGTGCGAAGTCGGCGAAAGCGGCAGCCCAATCCAGGCCCTCTCGCCACAGGACGGGATCGACGGCGCTCCCCCAGGCGTTCATGTCCTCCGCGTGCCGCGCCGCCCACGCTCGGGCGGCTTTCCTCTCACGGTTGTGCCCGTGGCTCAGGCGCACCCATATTTTCTGCGTCATCACCGGTAGATAAGAAGGGCGGACGGCATTCCTGGCGACGACGCGAATATTCATGCCCGAAGGATATGGCGTCGTTTCATACGCGCCTCGGGAGCGCCACGGGAATATTTCGTAAAAGGAAACGGCAGGCGCGCCGGCGGAATTACGGCCGGCGCAGCGCCGAGATCGGGACCCTCGGCCGGCACCCACCGCTCGACCGGCGCGGCCGTCCGGAAGCGCCGGGGATCGCAGAGGCTCTCGTGGCCCCAGCGGCAGGGCGCGCCGGCCCCGAGCACGTCATCGGGGTCCGAGCGGGCGCACAGCCGCCGGGCCCGGTCGTCGCGGCGCTTCGACGGTGGCCGTTCCGGCGTGCCGCGAAGGCGTCGTCTCGGGCCTGGTCCAAGCCTCACAACCATCCCCGCCCGCTGGCGATTCCGACTCCGGGGCGCGGCCAAGATCTTGCCACTCTTTTGTACGGTCGGGCGGTCGCCCCGGCGGGGGCGGGCCGACCACCCCGGCGTGCGGCCGGAAAGCGCGTCCCTGTCGAGCGATTTCACGGTGGTGCGGCGGAAGGCCGAATCGAAGTCGGCTTTTTACATTTCACTGAATCGCGCCCGACGACCCGGGACACCATCCGGACCATGTGCCGGTAGGGAATGCGAAAAGGCTTCGCCGGGACCGTGACGGTGCCGCGGAGAAGCCCGATTGGCGGGTTAGCTTCTGCGACGTGAACAGGCCCATCACGAGGAGCCCCTGGTGAGACCGACGCCGAGACCGGACGGCCGGATCCGCGTAATGGAAATCATCGCGCGCATGAATATCGGCGGGCCGGCGACCCAGATTCTCGGACTGCACGAACGGCTGAACGCCGACGAGTTCGACCACCGTCTCTACACCGGACACGTCGACGGCGCCGAAGGCGACCACCTTCTGCTCCGGGACGCCGAGCTGCGGGTACGCCGGATCCCCGGACTCGGCCGCTCCGTCCGACCGGCCGACGACTACCGCGCCCTGCTGCGCCTGGCCGCCGAGATGCGCGAGTTCCGGCCGCACATCGTGCACACGCGGACGGCCAAGGCGGGCGCGCTCGGCCGCACGGCCGTCCGCCTTGCCCGCGTCGGCGCCGCCCGGGTGCACGTGTTCCACGGTCACCTGCTGAGCGGCTACTTCTCGCCCGCCAAGCGCCGGCTCTACGTGTGGGCGGAACGGCGTCTGGCCTCCGTCTCCGACCGTCTGGTGACAGTGGGAGAGAAGGTCCGCGACGACCTGCTCGCCGCCGGGATCGGCAGGCCGGAGCAGTACATCGTGATCCCTCCGGGAGTGCGGCTGGGCTCGGTCCCGGACCGGGAGGCCGCCCGCGCCGCCCTCGGCCTGCCCGGGGACGCGCCCGTCGTCGCCTTCGTCGGCAGGCTCACCCGCGTGAAGCGTCCCGACCGCTTCCTCGCCGTGGCGGAATCGCTGCTCGGACGGCTGCCCGCCTGCCGCTTCGTCGTCTGCGGCGGCGGCGAACTGACAGAGGAGGTAGAGCGGGGCGCTGCCCGAATGCCGGGCTCCTTCCACCTGCTGGGGTGGCGGCCGGACGTCGAGACCGTCTATGCCGCGGCCGACGTCGTCGTTCTGACCTCCGACAACGAGGGGACCCCGCTGAGTCTCATCGAGGCCGGCATGGCAGGCGTCCCTGTCGTGTCGACCCGGGTGGGCAGCGTCCACGAGGTCGTCCGGCACGGCGTCACCGGCCTGCTCGCCGCCCCGGATGCCGGCGAACTCGCCGCGCACACCTTGCGGCTGCTGTCGGACCCGGGTCTCGCCCACCGCATGGGCGAGGCCGCCCGCCGCTGGACGACGGACTCCTTCGCGGTCGAACGTCTGGTGGCCGACACGGAGCGGCTCTACCGGTCGCTGTGCCCCGTTCCGCTGAAGACCGAAGGGAGCCGTATATGAGAGTCCTCGTCACTGGAGGCGCCGGGTTCATCGGCGCCAACCTCTGCCGTACGCTGATCACCCGGCCGGAGGTCGAGAGCGTCACCGTCCTGGACGACCTGAGCAGCGGGGACCGCGCGAACGTCGCCGGGCTCGGAGTCGACCTGGTGATCGGCAGCATCCTCGACAAGGAGCTGGTGGCCGGCCTCACCCGCGAGGCCACGCACGTCGTCCACCTCGCCGCCCGGCCCTCGGTGCCCCGGTCGGTGAAGGACCCCGTCGCCTCGCACATGGTGAACGCCACGGGGACCCTGCAGGTGCTGGAGGCCTGCCGCGCCGCCGGACCCGGTGCGATGCCACACGTCATCCTCGCCTCCTCGTCCTCGGTGTACGGGGACTGCCCTGAGCCGTACAAGCACGAGGACCTGCCGACGCGCCCGCTGAGCCCGTACGGCGCCAGCAAACTCGCCACCGAGGCCTACGCCCTGGCGTACGCCGGCAGCTACGGGCTGCCTGTGCTGCCGTTCCGCTTCTTCAACGTGTACGGGCCCCTGCAGCCCGCCGGGCACGCGTACGCCGCGGTGATCCCGGCGTTCATGGACGCCGCCCTGCGCGGCCGGCCGCTGCCCATTTACGGCGACGGGCAGCAGGCGCGCGACTTCACCTACGTGGGCTCGGTGGCGAGCGTCCTCGCCGACGCCGCCGTGCGCCGGGTGACGAGCTCGACGCCGGTGAACCTCGCCTTCGGCACCCGCGTGTCCCTGATAAGCCTCAAACACACTCTGGAGACCGTCCTCGGACGGCCGGTCGAGACGGAGTTCCTGCCCGCCCGCGCCGGTGACATCCGGGAGTCGCAGGCGTCGTCCCGCCTGCTGCTCGAACGCTTCCCGGGGGTGCGGCCCGTCCCGCTGGACGAGGGTCTCCGCCTGACGATGACCTGGTTCGAAAAGAACCTGGACATCGACCCCCGCTGAACAGGGGTCCGGGCGACCTGTGCCCGGGCCCTTCCGCACGCACGCACCTAACTAACGATCCTGCCAATCGCCACCTGCTGGGAGAAGTCGTGACCAAGTCAAGCGGGAACACGTATCTGATAACGGGCGGAAGCGGCTTCGTCGGGTCTCACCTGACCGACGCGTTGCTCGCCCGCGGCGACTCCGTGATCATTTTGGACAACATGTCGACAGGGCGTCCGGCCAACCTCGCACGCCATGCCGCCGAGCCGCGGTTGCGGGTGGTCCAGGGCTCGGTCCTGGACGAACTCGTGGTGGACGAGCTTGTGCACGAATGTGACGTCGTGGTCCACCTCGCCGCCGCCGTCGGGGTGAAGCTGATCGTCGAACACCCCCTGAGGTCGCTGACGACCAACATCCGCGGTTCGGAGATCGTCATCGAGGCGGCACACCGATACCGGCGCAAGGTCCTGGTGGCCAGCACGAGCGAGATCTACGGCAAGAACTCCGCCGGGCCGCTCGCCGAGACGGCCGACCGCATCCTGGGCAGCCCCGACGTCGTCCGCTGGGCCTACAGCACGGCGAAGGCCGTCGACGAGATCCTGGCCAACGCCTACCACCGCGAGCGCGGGCTGCAGACGATCGTGGTCCGGTTGTTCAACACGGTGGGTCCCCGGCAGAGCCCGGCGTACGGGATGGTCATCCCGCAACTGGTCAGGCAGGCGATCAACGGTCTGCCGCTCACCGTGCACGGCGACGGCACCCAGACGCGCTGCTTCGCGCATGTCGAGGACGTCGTGCGCGCCCTGGTGCTGCTCCTGGACTGCGACGCCGCGGTCGGCCAGACCTTCAACATCGGCTCCAGCGAGGAGGTGAGCATCCTGGAGCTCGCCAAGCTCATCACCGAGCTGGCCGGGAGCACGTCCGGCGTCGACCTCGTGCCGTACGCCGACGCGTACGGGCCGGGGTTCGAGGACATGGCCCGCCGGGTGCCGGACACGACGAGGCTGCGGGAGCTCACCGGCTGGACACCGCGCCGGTCGCTCGACGACATCCTGCTGGACACCATCGCGGAAGCCCGCGCCGAACTGGCGAGCCCGCATCGGTGAACGCCTCGGCCATCCTTGCTGCCGGCTGCGCCGGCATCGTGCTCAGCGCCGCAGCGACCTTCCTGCTGCGCCGCCTCGCCCTGAGGTGGGGGATCACCGACCGGCCCAGCGGCCACAAGTCCCATCTGCACCCCACCCCGTACCTGGGCGGGGTCGCGATCACTCTGGGCACGGTCGTCCCTGCGATCGCGCTCGGCGCTTTCGAGGGACCAGCGGCCGGCATCCTTGTGGGTGCCGTGGCGATGACCCTGCTGGGGCTCATCGACGATCTGATCCCGCTCCCTCAACTCACCCGGCTGGCCGTCGAAGCCCTGGCGGCCGGCGTGGCGGTGCTGTGCGGCATCGTCGCGCCAGTCACCGGCGGGCCGCTGGACGTCCTGATCACGCTGCTGTGGATCGTCGTCGTCACCAACTCCTTCAACCTGCTCGACAACATGGACGGCGTTCTCGGCGGCGTGACCGCGGTCAGCGCGACATGCCTGGCGGCGGCCGCCTTCGTGTCGGGACAGCCACTGATCGGGCTGGTCCTGGTCACTCTGTCACCCGCCGCCCTCGGGTTCCTGCTGTACAACTGGGCGCCGGCGCGGATCTTCATGGGGGACGCCGGTTCGCTGTTCATCGGATTCGTCCTCGCCTGCAGCGCGGCACTGCTCGCCGGCACCGCCGCCCCCGCCGGCGGCCCCGGCGCCGCGATAGCGAGCCTGCTCCTGCCGACCTTCGTCTCGACCGTCGACACGGGAGTCGTGCTGCTGTCGCGATGGCGCGCAGGACGCCCACTGCTGTGCGGGGGCACCGACCATCTTTCTCACCGGCTGCGCAGGCTCGGCCTTGGGACCAGACTCACGGCGGTCACGCTCGCCGCGGGCGCCGCCGCAGCCGGCACGGCCTACCTGGCTCTGGTCCTGGGCTGGATCCCGCCGCTCGGCGCAGCGATCGGGGCAGCGGCCGTCGCCTGCCTCGCCGTCCTCCTGCCGCAACGGATTCCGGTCTACCCGGCCGCCCGCCCGCAGCCCTCTCTTCCTGTTAGGCGATGAAGGAATGGAACTTCTCTACTACGCGCGTCTGGTGCGCAGATACTGGCCGCTTCTGCTGGTCTCGCTGATCGTCGGAGTGAGCGCCGCCCTCGTCGTGACCGCGAAGACGCCGCCGAGGTACCTCGCGTCGATATCCATGCTGGTCTCGGCGAACTACCGGGAAGAGAACCTGTCCACCGCCCTGCAGGCGGGGGAACTGTCGCAGCAACGGGTCCAGTCCTACGCCGCCCTGCTGACCAGCCGACGGGTGATCGGGAGGGTCGTCGGTGCCGCGGAGGTCGCGGACCTCCAGGAGAACGTCACCGCCGAGGCCATCCCCAGCACGTCTCTGCTGCGGGCTACCGTCGCCGACTCCGACCCCCGTCGCGCCGCTGCACGGGCCGACTCACTGGGCGCCGTGTTCACCTCGATGATCGACCAGATCGAGCGGCCCACGCCCAAGAGCCCGCCTACCGTCCGGGTCACCGTCGTGGACAAGGCTGATGTCCCCGAGGAGCCCATCGCTCCCCGGCCGGCGGTCAACCTGGCGCTCGGCGTGCTCATCTCGCTGTTCGCGGCCGTCGGCGGGCTCGTCATGCGCGACCGCCTGGACACGACCATCAAGACGGCCGAGGTGCTGCAGAGGGTCGCCGGGACCTCGCTCCTCGCGGTGGTCGGATACGAGCGCGATGCCCGCAGGCACCCCCTGATCATCGGCGGAGCCGGTCGCTCCTCACGGTCGGAGTCGTTCCGTTCGCTGCGAACCAACCTGCAGTTCATCGGTGTGGACCGGAAGCCGAAGTCACTCGTCGTCACCAGTTGCCTGCCCAACGAGGGCAAGTCGTCAACGTCGGCCAACCTGGCGATCGCGATGGCGCAGGCGGGCTGGCGGGTGATCCTGGTCGACGGCGACCTGCGCCGCCCCAGTGTCCCCGGCTATCTCGGCATCGAGGGCGGCACCGGTCTCACGGACGTCCTCATCGACAAGGCCCGCCTGCCCGACGTCATCCAGACCTGGGGCCGGCCCAGCCTGTCGGTGCTGCCGAGCGGACGCGTCCCGCCGAACCCCAGCGAGCTGCTCGGCTCGCAGGGCATGCGCGCGGTGCTGACCCAGCTCACGCAGGAGTACGACATGGTGATAATCGACGCGCCGCCGCTACTCCCCGTCACCGACGCCGCGGCGCTCGCCGCGATCTGCGACGGCACGCTGCTCGTCGTGCGCCACGGCAAGACCCGGCGCGAACAGGTGACGCGCGCCGAGGAGCTGCTGTCGTCGGTCAACGCCCGCCTCGTCGGCGCCGTGCTCAACTTCGCACCGGCCAAGCAGGGCGATCATTACGGCTACGGGTACGGCTACCAGCCGGCGGAGCAGCCGGAAGCGGACGTCAGGTCGCCGCTGCCCGTGTGAACAGCGCCACCGGGGCGGCGAGTGACTCGACGATGCGTCGGGCCGCCGCCCGGTAGGCTCTGCGGGAGCCCCGGTAGGGATCGGCGATGTCGGGCTGCTCCACCCGGACCAGCCCGCGCAGCGCCCTCGCCTCAGCGACCAGCGCGTGCGCCCGCCGCACAGGGTCGGCGTGGCGGAGAACCTCGTCAGCGGGAACCGCCCGGGCCAGCGCGCCGAACTCCGCGATGGTGAACGTGCGCGCCGCCGCCCGAGGATGCAGCGCCACAGCGTGGGAACGGTGCTCGGACGAGGCCGTCAGCACGAGGTCGGCGGCGACCACCGTCTCCGAGGTGAGAGGGCGCGAGGCGAAGCCCTCCGAATCGCCACCGAGCCGGATCAGCTCCCTACGAGCGCCCTCGTCCATCGAGCGCCCCGGCAAGGCATGGGTGCCCGCGCTGGACACGGTGATCGGCGAGCCCGGTCCGAGAGCCGCCCGCGTCAGCCGCTCGGCCAGCGGGGACCGGCAGATGTTCCCCGTGCACACGAACAGGATGCGGAAGCCGGCCCCGGGACCGGCAGGGTCATGAGAGCCGTGGACAAGGTCGCGATCGGGCTCCCGCGCAGGGTTGTGAGCGGCAGCACGGTCCCCCGCACCGCCCCGGAAATGGTCGCGGGCAGAGTCACAGTCACGCGTACGCTCCATGGAGCGGGACGCTAGGACGCGGCGGGCGGGCGGCCGTGGACGGCACGCCGCTTTTTACGATCTCCGGCCTCGTCCCGGATCTCCGGCCCGCGTCGCCGGTGTCCGGCTCTGTCACCGGTCTCCGCCCGCGTCGCCGGTCACCGCGGCGCAAGGCGCGGGCCGCGGCGTGCGGCCCGCGCCTCGTCAGTGCACTGGGCAACCCTGGTCGTTGCGCCGGATCACGGCCTCCTGCGGCCGGACGAGCGGCTGCGCCGGGACCATCGGCGGGGCGGCGGAGTAGGGTTCGAGCAGGTCGAGGTCCATCGTCCTCGTCTGCCGGGGGGCGAACTCCAGCACCGTCGAGAAGATCGGGTGCGACCGCTCATACTCCGTGTAGAACCCGGAAGGCCGGCCGTCCACCCGCATCTCGGTGGCCTGCGCGCCGATGGCGCCGTACAGCGACACCCACAGCCGGTTCGATCCGGGGACGTGGGACCGGCGCGGGGAGTCGAGCCGGTCGGTGACATAGCTGGGCAGGTGCCCGTGCGGCACGTCGTTGGCGAGGCTGATGTGCACCTTCGCCTGGCGCATCCCGTCGGGGCGGCAGGGCCCCAGCTCGTAGGTGATCGACCGGCGCAGGTAGTAGTCGAGCTTGGTCCCGGCCGAGTTGTTGACGACGAGCGCCGCGTACGGCCCCGGCCGCTCGGGCAGCACACCGCCGAGGGGGGTCGCCTCGAGCCGCGCCTCCTCGTCCTTCCTGCTGGTCCAGATCTGGACCCTGCGGTCGGTCGCGAGGCCGGCCAGGACCGGCACCAGCCGGGTGGGCTCGGGATTCGCCCTGATCAGCGCCTCACTCACGGCGCCCGCGAGCCTGATCAGGTATTTCTTGCGTTCGACCGGGTCGGAATAGCGCTCGTACGCCACCCGCTCGGTGAGGTCGACGACGTTGGCGGCGGTGACGGTCTCGCCTCCCGGCAGCCGCACCGGCCCGGTGATCTCCAGCATCCGGGCCAGGCCGACCGGATCGGTGGCGATGGCGCCGTCCACCGGCTTGCCCGTCTGCCGCTGCCACAGCCCGGCCCAGGTGGTCGCGGCGTACGGGAAGTGCGGCGACAGGTTGGACACCGACAGCATCTTGGCCGCACCGGGCCCGTAGCGCGCACGGAAGCGCACCCCGTGGTCGACCACGGGCTTACTACTGTTCGCGAGGCCGTTGTTGGCCGACAGCCGCTCGATCGCGATCCTGCCCCGGTCGGCGCGGAGGATGCCGTACGCGCCGACCAGGCCGCCCGTCCCGCGTGCCTCGGCGTTGGTCTGGAACGCCAGGAAGTAGCGCCTCGGGCCGTCGCGGCCGAGCATGGGCGGTGCGAGCGCCGCGACGTTCGCCGCCGCGCCCGCAAAGCCCTGGATCCTTGCGGTCTCCCGCACCATCGTGTCGCGCGCCCGGTCCACGGCCTCCAGGCCGGTTTCGGCCGGGGTGCGCGCCAGCTCCGACCGCGCCGCCGCGATGCGTACGGCGGCGCGGTCGAGGACCGGCGCCAGCGCGTCGAGAGTCGCGAGCATCCGGCTCTGGTCGTTCCCGGCGAGAGCGCCGCCCCCCGTCATGAGCGGGGCGGCCACCCGCTGGACCTCGGCCAGCACGTCGGTGAACTCGTCGGCCGCCCCCGCCAGTCCGCGGACCGTCGTCGCCGCGTCCCCCACCAGAGGCAGATGCGTGAGCAGGGCCCAGCCGGGGCCGCCTGTCAGCCGTCGCGCCTCCGCCGCGTGCCGCCGGGCGTCCGCGAGCGTCCTGCTCAGCGAATCGCCCGGCGACCCGAGGCGGGCGGTGCGCAGCCGGAGCAGAGCGTCCCGCGCCGCCTCAAGGTGGTCGCGCACGCTCAGCCCGAGATGCGCGGACCAGCCCCCGGCCAGCACGAGGCCGAGGGCCAGCGACGGCAGGCCGACGACGACCAGCCTGCGCCTCATCCTCTTAGGCACCGGTCTGCTCGACACCTGTCTACTTGGCGTCGGTGGACCGGCGGCGCCGTGCGGAGAGCATGGTGCAGCCGAGCGCGACGGCCAGCAGGCCCGCGCCAGCCGCGGCGATCCCCATCGGCGCGCCCGTGAACGGCAGCTGCGGGCCGGCCGCAGCCGGTGCGGGGCCGCCGCCGCCCATCTGCTCGGAGTCCATGCCCATGGGCATGTCCTCGTCGTAGGACTCCTCGTCCGCGCTCTCCTCGGGCTCCTCCTCCGACTCCTCCTCGGAGAAGTCCTCGTCGGGGAGCTCGGCGACGTCCTCCGGCGACCTCTCGCTGGTCTGGACGGCGTTCTGGACCGGGAGTGCCCCACTGTCGCTACCCGGGCCGCCCGGCCCGATGATGGGCTGGGCACCGTCGTTGTTCTGCGTGTCGTTGCTGGTCCAGGCGCCGGGTCCGGTGTTGTTCCACTGCGGTCCGGTGCCCCACCACGTCGGCCCGCAGTTGCCGTTGGGGCAGTTGGTGGTGTTCACAGTCTCCGGCTCCACGCCCTGCACGTCCGCGGCCGGGACGACGGTGGTCGTGGCCGGTTCGACGACCTTGTCGGCCTTGTCGGCCTTGTTGACGCCGTCCGCGCCGGGGTCGCCCCAACCGTCGCCACCGCGACCGCCCCTGCCGTCGTCGCGGTCCCCGCCGCCGGCACCGCCACCGCCGCCCACGGGACCGAGCAGCCGGCCTTCCCGTGAGAGACCGGCCAGGGCATCGAAGGGGTCATCCGAGAAATCGCCCAGGAACACCAGGGCGAACGGTTCGAAGGGGGCGGGCGGGTACGGCTGCATGGCGACCTTCGGCGCCGCCGCGTAGGTCTGTGCGGCGGCCACGCCGGCACCGCCGAGCGTCAGGCCGCCCGCGACCGTCACCGCCAGAAGAATAGGTACTGTAGTTTTTCGCGCCACTTTGGACTCCCGATAACGGCCGCTCAATTCTTTGAGCATTTGCCCGGATTGCCAGCGATATTTCGCTGCTCGACTGTTATATGCGCCTGGCCAAGGTCCGCCCCATAGCGGCACACGGTGCTTACCGAAGGATCGTCCAGGTTTTCGCTTCGTTGACCCCGCCCGTGTCGCCGCAGGTGATCGGGCATATGAGTCAACCGTACGGGCCCGGTCCCGCGATTTCGGGGCGGGACACGCGCCGCGCTCATGCCCCGGTGTCCGGCGAGCCAAAGAATTCGCCAACGCCCCTCGCGCGGTCTCCGGCGGGAGATGTCCGGAGGCGATACTCGGTCCGTGCGCGGAGCAGACGACGGAGCCGTGAAAACGGTCACGCGGGTCATCGGCGAGCTGTGCCTGCCGGTAGGGCTGGTCCTGCTGCTGTTCTACGCATATCTGCTGTGGGGCACCGGAGCGGAGACCGAGCGGGAGCAGAGCGTGCTGCAGCGACAGCTCGGCGAGGTCTTCGCCAGGCACGACGGGCAGGCGCGTCCGGGCGAGGGTCCGGTGCGGCTCGGCGACGCGCTGGCGCTGCTGCGCATCCCACGTCTGGGCGCCGACTACCGGTTCGCCGTCGTCGAGGGCGTCGGCCCGGCGGAGCTGCGCAAGGGCCCCGGTCACTACCCCGGCTCGGCGATGCCCGGCCAGGTGGGCAACTTCGTGCTCTCCGGCCACCGCACCACCTACGCCGCGCCGTTCAACCGGATCGACCAGTTGCGGCGCGGCGACGACATCGTGGTGGACGCGCGGGACGCCCGCTACACCTACGAGGTGACGCGTAAGGAGATCGTGGACCCCGGCGAGGTCGACGTCGTCGATCCCGTCCCCGGCCATCCCGGGAAGCGGCCCACCACCGCGGTCATGACCATGACCACCTGCCACCCCAAGTTCTCCGCGGCGCAGCGCCTGATCGTCCAGGGCGTGCTCGTCCGCCGCGAGGAACGCCGCGACTGACCGAGGGAGATCCGGCGTGTACAGGTTCCTCTGGCGGCGGCTGCCCGGCGGCACCGCGCTCCGGCTGGCCGTCGTGCTGCTGCTGACCTGCGCGGCCGTGGCCGCGCTGTGGTACGTCGTGTTCCCCTGGCTGGCGCCGCGGGTGCCGCTCGGCTAGCGAGGCCGCCCTCATGTCCCCGATGCCCGCCTCGCGGTTCCTCCGGGCCGTCTCGGCCCTGCTCCTGGGACCGGCCGTGCTGGTCACCGTGTCACCGGTCACCGCGTCACCGGTCACCGCGTCACCGGCCCGGGCAGCCTTGCCCGCGGGTGACCCGGCGGCGAACGCCGTACGCGTGCTGCGGTACGACGCGAGCCGCGCCGCCGAGTTCCGCACGGTGATGGACCAGGCCGCGCGGGTGTGGAACGCGAGCGTCGCCAACGTCCGGCTGGTCGCGGGCACGCCCGCCGACTTCGTGGTGCGCGCGGACGACGGCTGGCCGCGTACGAGCGCCACCGGGCTGGGCCGGGGCACGATCTGGCTGGGCAGGGAGGCGACCGCCGGGGGCTACTCTCCCCTGCGCATCGCCACCCATGAGATCGGCCACATCCTCGGCCTGCCCGACCGGCGCACCGGCCTGTGCGCCGACCTGATGTCCGGTCACAGCGCCCCGGTGAGCTGTGCCAACGCCGCCCCGAGCGCCGCGGAGCGCCACACCGCCGACGCGAACTTCGCCGGCTCCGCTCAGAGGGCGACGCCGAGGAGCGCGTCGGCGACGTCGCGCACCAGCGCCGGAGACGAGGCGTCGTCGCCCTCCTGCGCCGCCCAGGCGTCGATCACCGCGAGCGCACCGGGGGCGTCGAGATCGTCGGCGAGGCGCTCGCGCACCGCCGCCAGCACAGGGCCGCCCTCGGGGCCCGCCGGGCGCGCCACCGCCGCCCGCCACCGCGCCAGCCTCTCCTCGGCCGCGGTGAGCTGGTCCGGCGTCCACTCCCAGTCCGAACGGTAGTGGTGCGCCAGCAGGGCCAGCCGGATGGCCATGGGGTCGGCGGCCTGCCGCAGCCTGGAGACGAACACGAGGTTGCCCCTGGACTTCGACATCTTCTCGCCGTCCAGGCCGACCATGCCCGCGTGGACGTACGCCCGGGCGAACGGCCACTCGCCGGTGGCCACGTGGCCCTCACAGGCGCCCATCTCGTGGTGGGGGAAGATCAGGTCCGAGCCGCCGCCGGCGACGTCGAAGCCGCTGCCCAGGTTGCGCAGGGCGATGGCGGTGCACTCGATGTGCCAGCCGGGCCTGCCGCGGCCGAGCGGCGAATCCCAGGACGGCTCTCCGGGCCGTTCCGCCCGCCACAGCAGCCAGTCGAGCGGGTGGCGCTTGCCCTCCCTGCCGGGGTCGCCCCCGCGCTCGCCGAACAGCTCGAACATGGTCTCCTCGGAGTAGCCCGAGACCGCGCCGAACTTGGGCGCGGACGCGACCGAGAAGTAGACGTCCCCGTCGATCTCGTACGTGGCGCCCCGCTCGGCCAGCCGGGTGACCAGTTCGGCGATCTCCCCCACGGTCTCGGTCACCCCGACGTACTCGCGGGGCGGCAGGATGCGCAGCGCCTCCATGTCGGAGCGGAACAGCTCGATCTCACGCTCGCCGAGGGAGCGCCAGTCGGTGCCGGTCGCCTCGGCCCGCTCCAGCAGGGGGTCGTCCACGTCGGTGGCGTTCTGGGTGTAGTGCACGTCGTGGCCGGCGTCCCGCCACACCCGGTTGACCAGGTCGAAGGCGAGGTAGGTGTTGGCGTGGCCCAGGTGGGTGGCGTCGTACGGCGTGATGCCGCAGACGTAGAGCCTGGCCTCGCCGGAGGGGGTAGTCTCCCGCACCTCCCGGGCGGCCGTGTCGTACAGACGGAGCATGAGGCCCGAACCGGGCAGCCTTGGGACATTCGGAGCAGACCACGATCGCATGGTGTGAAGCCTATCCGCGCCGCCGGCGGACCCGGTCAGCCGGTGCGCCCCACGAGGTGTCCACTTCGTGCCAGGTGGCGGGGTCGTCCGGCTGGGGGCAGAAGTCGTAGCGAAGCCCCTCCTCCGCCACGGCGACCAGCGTGATCGAGAGGCTGGCGAAGACCCGCCCGTCCGGCAGCCGCCGGCGCATGACCAGCGCGCGGGGATCGTCCCAGGGCATCCCCGCGCCCGAGGCGGGGTCGAGCCACTCCCCCCAGAACCGCTCGGTCGAGCCTCCCGTGGTCCACCCGGGCCGGGCGGCCCTGGCGAAGCGGGGCCGGAACCAAGCGGTGCGCGGCTCGCTCTCCTCGCGATCCCAGCCGGCGTTCACGATCATGTGCACGCCCGCGGGCAGCTTCTCCTCGGCAAGGGACCTGCCGTCCCAGCTCCACAGCCGTACACCGTCGAGCCCGCCGAGAAGCAGATGAAATGGGTCGTACCACGATAAATTGAGCGGCGGGAACTCTCCCGCCGCCGCGGCGAGCAGCGGCAGCTCGCCGCGCGAGTGACGCCTGCCCTCCGAGGCCGCGACGCCGTCGCCGTTGAGCAGCGCGGCCACGCGCCGGTTTTCGGGGTCGGCGGCCAGCCAGGTGCCGCCCGCCTGCAGGTCGCGGCCCCCGACCAGGCCGGGGTACGCGGGCCAGTGCCGGTCCGGTGACATCCACGGCCGCGTGACGAACTCGTCACGCACTCCCGCCAGGAGCACCGGCGCGTCCGCCTCCGGCTCGACGCTCACGATGACCGTACACAATGCGTGTTCCCTCCAATATCGGTAGAGACCCCTGCAGAGTGCACAATTCGCACGTTTTGCGCAAGCCTGACCGAGTCGATCAAATCGGGGGCCACGGTATCGCCGGCCAGTCTTCGGACGGGTGGGGGTGGACCCCCGTGGCGAGCAGCCTCTTGACCCGCTCCCACGTGGCCTCCACCTCGGCCTGGGTCAGCAGCTCGCGCAGGCGCCGGCCGAGACGCCCCCGCTCGATCTCGTGTTCCAGCCGCACCAGCACGTTGACCGCCTCGCGCGGGAGCGCCTTGCCGCGCCACTGCCACAGCACGGTGCGCAGCTTGTCCTCCACCGCGAAGCACACCCCGTGATCGACCCCGTACACGTGCCCGTCGGGCAGCGGCAGCAGGTGGCCGCCCTTGCGGTCGGCGTTGTTCACCACGGCATCGAACACGGCCATGCGGCGCAGGGCGGGGTTGCGGCTGCGCATCAAAGCCATCAGATCGGTCTCGGGATCGGCGTCGATCCACAGCTGCACCATCCCCGGGCCGAAGGGGCCGTCCCGATAGACGGTCGGCGGCACGATGCGCCATCCGGTGGCGGCGGCCACCTCGTAGGCGGCCACCTCCCGGGCCGCGAGCGTGCCGTCGGGAAAGTCCCACAGGGGGCGCTCCCCGCGCACCGGCTTGTACACGCACGCCGCCGTGTGCTCGCCGTTCCTGATGGAGCAGTAGAGCGTCATGTTCGTGGCCTCGACGAGTCGTCCTGCCACTTCTAAGGTGCCCTCCCGCAGCAGGCTCAGCGCCGCCGCGTCGTCCAGCCCCGGCCCGTCCACGTCGCTGATGCTCGCCTCGCCCTCGGCCGTCATCCGGTTCCTCGCCCGCGCGGCGCGAGGCCGCCCTTCCACCCGTTCACCGCCGCGCCTCTCATGCCGACAGTCCTCCGGGGTGGTGGCCGTTGAGGCGGACACAGATGTGGCCCTCGGGGTCGAGCGGCCTGCCGCACAGCGGGCACGGCGGGCGGCCCGCGGCGACCACCTCGAGCGCCCTGCGGCTGAACGCGCGGGCGGCGGCGGCGCTGATCCGCACCCGGAGGACGGCGGGCTCGGGCCGGTCGTCCAGCGGGGGCTCCTCGTCCTCCTCGTCGCCCTCGGTGGCCTCCTGCGCCTCGATGATCACCTGGGCGGTCTCGGGATCCCAGGCGAGCGCCATCGTGCCCACCCGGAAGTCCTCGTCGATCGGCAGGTCGAGAGGGCCCTCGTCGGCCAGCTCCGCGGGGGCCATGGCCGGGACCGGCGCGCGCCCGCCACTGCGCCGCAGCACCTCGTCGAGCAGCTCGTCGAGGCGATCGGCCAGCACGGCGACCTGGAACTTCTCCAGCGCAACCGTGGTGATCCTGCCCTGGCCTCTGGCTTGCAGGAAGAAGGCTCGCGCGCCCGGTTGCCCCACGGCACCGGCCACGAACCTGTCAGGCGGATCGTAGTCGAAGACCGGCATAGCCCGACCTTATGTGGTCCCGGGTCCGCCGCCGACGGCGGCATCGCTTCCGGTGATGGTTTCTCCCCCGTCTTCGTCCTCCGACACCTCCGGCGGGGGCACCAGGTTGGCCACTCCCCCGCCCACGTCGTTGGCCCTGAGCAGGAAGGGACGCAAGGGGGTGTAGCGGATCACCGTGACGGACGCGGGGTCGGCCGTGATCCGCTGGAACTGGTCCAGATGCATGCCCAGGGCGTCGGCCACGATCGCCTTGATCACGTCACCGTGGCTGCAGATGAGATAGGTGGCCTTCTCGCCGAGCCGCTCGTTCCAGTCGCGTACGGCCCGCACGGCCCGGCTCTGCACGTCCGCCAGGGCCTCGCCGCCGGGGAAGACGGCCGCGCTGGGATGGGCCTGCACCACCCGCCACAGCGGCTCCTCGGCGAGCTCCTTCAGCGGCCTGCCGGTCCAGTCGCCGTAGCCGCACTCGCCGAACCTTTCATCGGTCTGCACCGACACGGGGCGGCCCGCCGCGATGGCGGCGGCGGTCTCCTGGCACCGCTCCAGCGGGCTGGACACGATGGCGTCCAGCTCCAGGGGCGCGAGCCGTTCCGCGACGGCGCGCGCCTGCTCCCGGCCGCGTTCGTCGAGATGGACGCCCGGGGTCCAGCCGGCCAGCACGGGGCCGGTCATCGCGGTGAGGCCGTGCCGTACGAGCAGGACGGTCGTCATGACTGCACCACTCCCAGGGCCAGCAGCGTGAGGAGGAACGTCCCGGCGAAGACGCGATAGACGACGAAGATGATGGTCGAGTGGCGCGCCACGTAGCGCAGCAGCCAGGCGATCGAGGCGTACCCGACGACGAACGACACGACCGTCGCGATCAGGGTGGGCGCGACCGGGGGGCCGCCGCCGTCGCCGACGTGGCGCAGCTCGAACAGCCCCGAGAGGATCACCGCCGGGATCGACAGCAGGAAGGAGTAGCGGGCGGCCGCCTCGCGCGTGTATCCGAGGAACATCGCGCCGGTCATCGTGGAGCCCGAGCGGGAGGCGCCGGGGATCAGCGGCAGCATCTGCCAGGCGCCGACGATCAGGCCGTCGCGCATGTTGAGGTCGGCGACCTCTTTCTTCTTGCGGCCCATCTGGTCGGCCACGAGCAGCAGCAGGCCGAAGACGATGAGCATGACCGCGTTCAGCCACAGGTTGCGGGCCGGGCCCTCGATCGCGTCCTTGAACAGCAGGCCGGCGACGCCGATCGGGATCGTGCCCAGGCCGATGTACCACCCCATGCGCGCGTCGAGGTCGCCGCGCAGCTCCGGCGTCCAGAGGCTGCGCAGCCAGGTCCACGTGATACGGACGATGTCGCGCCAGAAGTAGATGAGCACCGCGAGCATGGTGCCGAGCTGGATCACCGCGGTGAACGCCGCGCCGGGGTCGCCCCATCCGGCCAGCTTGGGCACGATCAGCAGGTGGGCCGAGCTGGAGATGGGCAGGAACTCGGTGAGACCCTGCACGAGCCCGAGCACGATCGCCTGTAGTACGTCCATGGTGCGGACAGCCTATCGGCTAGTCTGTCCGCACCATGGACCAGCGACTAGTCGGGCGCAGCGGTCTGTCGGTGTCCAGGATCGGGCTCGGCACGATGACCTGGGCCCGCGACACCTCCGCCGAGGAGGCGACGGCCCAGCTCACCGCCTTCGCCGAGGCCGGCGGCACGCTGATCGACACCGCCGACGTCTACGGGGGCGGCGACGCCGAGCGTCTGATCGGGCGGCTCATCCGCGACGTGGTGCCGCGCTCCGAGCTGGTCATCGCCACCAAGGCCGTGCTCACGCCCGGCGGCGGGCACGACGCATCGCGCCGTCACCTCATCCGCGCGCTCGACGCCTCCCTGACCCGGCTCGGCCTGGAGGAGGTCGACCTGTGGCAGCTCCACGCGTTCGACCCCAGGGTGCCGCTGGAGGAGACGCTCGCCGCCGTCGACTACGCGGTCTCCACCGGGCGTACGGCCTACGCGGGCGTGTGCAACTACACGGGCTGGCAGCTCGCGGCCGCCGCCACGTGGCAGCGGTGCGGCGACTCGCGGGCCCCGATCGTCGCGGCGCAGGTGGAGTACTCCCTGCTGGCCAGGGACGCCGAGGAGGAGGTGCTGCCGGCCGCCGGGCACGTGGGTGCCGGGATCCTCGCCGGGTCGCCGCTGGGACGCGGCGTGCTGACCGGGAAGTACCGCACCGGCATCCCCGCGGACTCCCGCGCCGCCACCCCGCACTTCGCCGAGTTCGTCCGGCCCTACCTGGACGAACGGTCCCGCAGCATCGTGGAGTCGGTGACGACGGCGGCCGAGGGGCTCGGCGTGTCGCCGCTCGCCGTGGCGCTCGCCTGGGTGCGCGACCGCCCGGGCGTGTCGTCGGCGATCGTCGGCGCGCGCACCCACGCGCAGCTTCTCGGCGTGTTGCAGGCCGAGAAGCTGACACTGCCGTGGGAGATCCGCGAGGCTCTGGACGACGTCTCCGACCCTTGAGCGCCGCGCCGGGCGCGTGAGGAGAACGAGAATCGTCCTCACGTATCACACATCGATACCGAACTGCAACTTTCTACTGCATAACCCCGCGCTCCGGCGAAGAGTGGCGGGTATGTCGGGGGATGGACCAGAGCACTGCGGAAGGGGACACATGGGGATCGTAGGCAAAGCCTCCGCGATCTCCGCCGGGGCTCTCGCGATCACCCTGGCCGGAGGGCTCCCTCTCGCCGCATCTCCGGCACAGGCCTTCGACTGCACCAGCGACGGCGGCCTGGTCTCGGGCCTCACCGGCGGCGTCTGCTCCCTGGTGGACGGCGTGAGCCAGCTGGCCGACGGCGTCACCGACATCGCGGACAAGGCCACCGGCGGCGCGACGAAACCGGTCACGAAGGCCGTGGACGACACGTTGAAAACGACCACCGGAGCCGCGGGCACGGCGGTGAACGATGTCGGGAAGGCGGTCGACAAGGCCGGCCGGACGCTCACCGGGGCGGCGGACAGCGCGAGCGGCGGGGCGAGCGCGGCGACCGGAGGCTCGGACGCCTCGGGCGACGCGACGGGCCCCGTGGGCGGGGTGACGGAGGCCGTCAGCGGAGCGGCCAAAGCCGTGAGCGGAGCGGCCGAGACGCTGACGGGCGGCGGAGCCACGAGCAGCCCCTCCCCGGCCATCCAGAAGATCACCGACGGGCTCACCAGCGCCGTCCAGGGCACCTGCCTGCCCCTGGTCGCCGGCGATGACTGCGCGTCCGACGAGGACGACGAGGGCGCGCGGAGCTCCGGGAAGGCGGGGACGGCCGGCAACAAGGCGACCCGGCCCAAGGCGTCCATGACACCCGAGGGCACCCTTTCTCCCGAGCCCTACCGGCCGCGTCTCGTCGCGGCGCTCGAGGACGACCCGAGGGCGGGCCACGCGGGGAAGGTGGACCCGGACGAGGACGGCGTGATCCCCCTCCTCTGGCCCGGGCAGAAGATGCCCGAACTGTCCGAACTGCACGGCGGCCCCGCGGGCGCGTCCACGCGGGCCCAGCGGTCCTACGACGCGGCGGGAACGGCCCTCACCGCGGTTCTGCTGCTCTCGGCGCTGCTGGCCACCCGCGTGGTCTCGGCTCGGCGGGCCCGCGCCGGACAGCAGGAGCCGGCCGAATCGATCCCGTTCGAGGGCGGCCTGCGGCTGCCCGGGAAGGCCGGGCGCCACCGGCTCGCCTGAGGACGCCCCGGGCGTGCCCGGCCTCCTCACCCGCGCCCGGGAGGAGGCCGGACGCGGCTCCGTCAGGAATACCAGGTGGGCTCGGGAATCTCGTCACGCAGCCGGTGGACGCCTACCTCACGGCGCTTGTACGCCACCGGGTCGTGCAGGGTGTGGGTGCGCACGTTGCGCCAGAACCGGTCGAGCCCGTATCGGGACGCGGTCGAGCGGGCCCCCGTGGCCTCGAAGACACGCGAGGTGACCTCCAGGGCCACGTCGGTGGCGCGCGCCTTGGCCGCGGCCACCCGCACCTCGTGCTCGCCGCGCAGCCGCGGGGTGACCTCGTCCGGGTTGAGGTGGAACCACAACCCCTCCCGGGCGACCTCGTCGGCCAGCGCCTCGGCCGCCCACAGCTTGGCGGTGAGGTCGCCGTAGAGGTCGATGACGTACGGCTCGTCGACCGCGCGCTCATACCCGCCGTGCAGCCACGGGCGGGTGTGCTCCCGCGTGTACGCCAGCGCGGTCTCCAGCGCTCCCCTGGCGATGCCGAGGTAGAAGTTCACGAACACGAGCTGGATGGTCGGCACGTTGAGGGTCGCGTAGACGCGCGGCCGGAACTCCTTGTCCACGTAACCGAGGGCGTCGCGCCAGGGCACGCGTACGCCGGAGACCGTGACGCTGCCGCTCTCGGTGAGCCGCTGGCCGATGTTGTCCCAGTCGTCGTGGAAGGTCAGCCCCTCGGAGCCGGAGGGGACGATGGCGAAGACGTGCTTGTCCGTCCCCTCCAGCACGCCCTCCAGCACGGTGACGTCGGAGACCTTGCTGCCGGTGGAGAAGGTCTTGCGCCCGTCGAAGGTGAGCGTGTCACCCTCGTCGCGTACGACGATGTCGCGGTCACGGGGGTTGACGGCCCCGCCGAAGAACCAGCGGTGGCGGGCGGCCTCGGCCTCGATCCGCTCCCACTGCTCGCGGGTGCCCACCAGGCGGGCCGCCCAGTTCCAGAGGTAGTGGTAGCCGAGAAGCTGGCCGATGGAGCCGTCGGCCGCGGCCACCTCGCGGACGACGCGATAGGCGGTGGGCCAGTCCTGTGCCGCGCCGCCGTGCGCCGTGGGTCCGAGCAGCGTTACCAGGCCGGAGTCCTTGAGCAGCCCGATCTCCGCGTACGGGGTCTTCGCGGCCCTGTCGCGCTCCGCGGCGTCGGCCGCGAGAGCGGCCGCCACTTCTCCGGCGCGCGCGATCCACTCGTCCGGAGTGCGCGGTGCCGGGCCGTCCGTCCAGTCCGTACGACCGGCGTGAGCGATGGTCACGTGTCGTCTCCTCTCGTGTGCGGCGCGTCGCGCCTGCCGTCGCCCACCAGGTTAGGCAACATTCTCTACTTGTTAAGTGGGAAAATTGCCGAACGGCCGGTAGGGTCGCCCTTGAACACCGGCGAACCCCTTGGACGAGGTGGACGACGATGCGCATCGAGCAGCTCGAATACATCCGCGCGGTGACCCGTCTCGGCTCGCTGCGCCGGGCGGCCGACCACCTGCACCTGTCCCAGCCGGCGCTGAGCGAGACCGTGCGCAACCTGGAGCGGGAGCTCGGCGTCGACCTCCTCGAGCGGCGCAGGTCCGGCGCCACGATCAGCGACAAGGGCCGCGAGCTGCTGCCGTACATCAACGGCGTGATCGAGGCGGTGGACCGGCTGCGCAGCGCGGCCGACGAGCAGCACCGCATGGCCCGCATGGTCAGGCTGGGCACGGTCAACGCGGCCACGGTCCCGCTGCTGATCCCCGCCGTACGCGCGTTCCGGGAGGCGCATCCGGCGACCCAGGTCGAGGTCGTCGGCGCGCAGCAGGCGGAGATCCACCGGCGCATCCGGGAGGGGAGCTTCGATCTCGGGCTGGTGAACTACCTGACCGGCGACGATCTGCCGCCCGACCTCGCCACGACCGAGTTGCTGCGCGGCCGACCGGTCGTGTGCGTGCGGCCGGACAGCCCGCTGGCCGCGCTGGCCGCGGTCGAGGTCGCCGACCTGCTCCGCGAGCCCCTGATCGTGATGCGCTCCGGCTACGTCATGCACCGCCTGGTGCACCGCCTGCTCGACGGGCGGGCGCCGTCGTTCTCGTATTCGACCGACGGCGCCGAGATGGGCAAGCTCATGGTCGCCGAGGGGCTCGGCGCCACGGTGCTGCCCGAGTTCAGCGTGGCCGGCGACCCCCTCCTGCGCAGCGGCGCGATCACCTACCGGCCGCTGGCGCACCGCGTGGCGGAGGTCCTCCTGGTGATCCAGTCGCAGCGATCCACCTCCGGCCCCCGGGTGGCCCGCGACCTGCACCGGTTCCTCGTGGACCGGGCACGGGAGTGCCGCACCGACGCCCGGGCGCGCGCCACCGGGTGACAGCACACGACGACAGCGACACGACGACAAGCGAGACAACGACAGCGACACAACGGCCGGGGGCAGGGTGACAGGGCGGCCCTATCACTCCCCCGCCGATCGCGTGTGGAACTCCCGGACACGCCCGACGTACGATCCCGATTGTTCAAGTAGGAAATGACTGAAAGGGGTCCTTCGTGTCCGCGAACGTCAGTCCCGAGCCGCTGCGGTTCGCCTACTGGGTGCCCAACGTCAGCGGCGGGCTCGTCACCAGCACGATCGAGCAGCGCACCGACTGGAGCTACGACTACAACCGGAAGCTGGCGGTGCTCGCGGAGAACAACGGCTTCGAGTACGCGCTGTCCCAGGTGCGCTACATGGCCAGCTACGGCGCCGCCTACCAGCAGGAGTCGACGAGCTTCAGCCTGGCGCTGCTGCTCGCCACCCAGCGGCTGAAGGTGATCGCCGCCGTGCACCCGGGCCTGTGGCACCCGGCGGTGCTGGCCAAGCTGCTCAGCACCGCCGACCACCTCTCGGGCGGCCGGGCCGCCGTCAACGTGGTGAGCGGCTGGTTCAAGGGCGAGTTCACCGCTCTGGGCGAGCCGTGGCTGGAACACGACGAGCGCTACCGCCGGGCGGAGGAGTTCATCCGCGTCCTGCGGGCGAGCTGGACCGAGGACAGCGCGCATTTCCAGGGCGACTTCTACCGCCTGCACGGATACGACCTGCAGCCCAAGCCGCTCTCCGGGCCGGACCGCCCGCACCCCGAGATCTTCCAGGGCGGCAACTCCACCGCGGCGCGCGCCATGGCGGGCCGGGTCTCCGACTGGTACTTCAGCAACGGCAAGGACTTCGACGGCGTCACCGAGCAGATCGAGGAGGTCGGCGCGGCCGCGCGGGCCCACGGCCGCCGGGTGCGCTTCGGCCTGAACGGCTTCCTCATCGCCAGGGACACCGAGGCGGAGGCACGCGAGACGCTGCGCGAGATCGTGGCCAAGGCCGACGTCGAGGCGGTCCACGGGTTCCGCGACGCGGTACGCCAGGCCGGCCGGTCCACGCAGGACGGACGGGGCATGTGGGCCGACTCCTCGTTCGAGGACCTGGTGCAGTACAACGACGGCTTCCGCACCCGGCTCATCGGCACGCCGGAGCAGATCGCGCACCGGGCGATCGAGTACAAGAAGCGCGGTGTCGACCTGCTCCTGCTCGGCTTCCTGCACTACCACGAGGAGGTCGAGTATTTCGGCCGCCACGTGCTGCCCATCATCCGCGAGCTGGAAGGCGAGCTCGATGCGAAGGGCGCGTTCCCCGTGGAACCGGCCCGGGCGTGATCCATGACCGATCTCACTCGCACGCCTGCCCAGGCATCGCCGCGCACACCGGGGACCGCTCATGTCGTCACCGGCGACGAGGAGGCCCTCGCGGTCGCCGCCGAGCTCGCCGGGCGGTTCGCGAAGGGCGCCGCCGGACGTGACGCCCGCCGCGAGCTCCCGCACGCCGAGCTGGCCGAGCTGTCGGCCAGCGGCCTGCTCGGCATCACCGTCCCCCGTGAGCACGGCGGCGCCGACGTACGCAGCGCCACGCTGGCGGAGGTCGTCCGCCTGCTCGCCGCCGCCGACCCCAACATCGCCCAGATCCCGCAGAGCCACTTCGTGTACGTCAACGTGCTGCGGCAGCAGGGGTCCGCGGCGCAGCGGGAGTTCTTCTTCGCCGAGGTCCTCGCGGGCAGGCGGTTCGGCAACGCCCAGTCGGAGGCGGGCACCCGGCACGTGCAGGACTACCGCACCCGGCTGCGTCCCGACGAGGAGGGCGGCTACGTCCTCGACGGCGTGAAGCACTACTCGACCGGGGCCCTGTTCGCCGACTGGATCACCGTGCTGGCGAAGGACCCCGCCGACCGGCTCGTCGTCGCGTACGTGCCGGCGGGCGCGCCGGGCCTCACGGTCGTGGACGACTGGGAGGGCATGGGCCAGCGCACCACCGCCAGCGGCACGGTCCGGCTGGAGGGCGTGCGGGTGCCGGCCGACCGCGTGGTCCCCCACCACCTGACCTTCACCGGGCCGCAACTGCACGGCGCCCACGCGCAGCTGCTGCACGCCGCGATCGACGTCGGCATCGCCCGCGCCGCGCTCACCGAGGCCGCCGAGTTCGTCCGCACCCGCAGCAGGCCCTGGTTCGAGAGCGGTCTCGACCACGCCGCCGACGACCCCCTGACGATCCAGCGCTTCGGAGAGCTGGAGGTCTCCGTACGCGCCGCCGAGGCGCTGCTGGGCGAGGCGGGGCGGGCGGTCGACCAGGCGCGCGAACACCTCGACGACGAGACCGCGGCGGCGGCCTCCATCGCCGTCGCCACGGCGAAGGCGTTCGCCGACCCGGCCGCCGTGCAGGTCACCGACGCACTCTTCGAGGTGTCGGGCACCAGGTCGGCGCTCGACTCGCTGAACCTGCACCGGCACTGGCGCAACGCCCGCACCCACACCCTGCACGACCCGGTGCGCTGGAAGATCCAGCACATCGGCCGCTACGCGCTGAACCGCACCCCTCCCCCGCGTCACGGCCTCATCTGATCCCGGAATCCGTCCCATCCCGAACCCGGTCCCCTCTGACGGAGGTTCCGCCATGTCCACCATCGTCGTGCTGTCGGGCAGCCCTTCGGCCGTCTCGCGCACCGCGGCCCTGAGCGCCCACCTCGCCGAGCGGCTGCGCCTCGGCGGCCACGAGGTCCGCACCGTGCACGTACGCGACCTGCCGGCGGAGGCGCTCCTGTCCGCCGACACGGGCCACCCCCGGATCGCCGAGGTCGTCGGCCTCGTCGGCGAGGCGGACGGCGTCCTGGTCGCCTCACCCGTGTACAAGGCCGCCTACAGCGGGCTGCTGAAGACGTTGCTCGACCTGCTGCCGCAGTTCGCGTTCGCGGGCAAGGTCGTGCTGCCGATCGTCACCGGCGGCAGCCCCGCCCACGTGCTGGCCATCGACTACGCGCTGCGCCCGGTCCTGACCTCGCTCGGGGCCGACCACGTCGTGCCGGGATGGTTCGTCCTCGACCGGCACATCACGATCCGCGGCGACGAGGCCGGCCTCGACCCGGATCACGCCGCCCCGCTCTACCGCGTGGTCGACGCCTTCGCGGCGGCCGTGGCCGCACGCCGCCCGCTGCTGGCCGCGTCCTGAGGAGACCATCGATGACACTGACGTTCCACTGGTTCCTGCCCACGTACGGCGACAGCCGCCACCTCGTCGGCGGCGGGCACGGCACGGACATCACCACGGCCGGAGGAGACCGGCCGGCGTCCCTGGCGTACCTCGGGCAGATCGTGCGCGCCGCCGAGCAGCTCGGCTTCGAGGGCGCGCTCACCCCCGCCGGGGCCTGGTGCGAGGACGCCTGGCTGACCACCGCGATGCTGGTCGCGGGCTCCGAGCGACTGAAGTTCCTGGTCGCCTTCCGTCCGGGGCTGCTGTCGCCGACGCTCGCCGCGCAGATGGCCGCCACGTTCCAGCGCCACTCGGCCGGACGCCTGCTGGTCAACGTCGTCACCGGCGGCGAGGACCACGAGCAGCGCGCCTATGGCGACCACCTCACCAAGGACGAGCGCTACGAGCGCACCGACGAGTTCCTCACGGTCGTACGCGCCCTGTGGCGCGGGGAACGGGTCACCCTGGAGGGCAGGCACATCAGCGTTGTGGACGCCGCGCTGAGCCGGGTGCCGTCCCCGGTGCCCACCGTGTATTTCGGCGGGTCGTCCCCGGCCGCGGGCAAAGTGGCGGCGCGGCACAGCGACGTCTACCTGACCTGGGGCGAACCGCCCGCGCAGGTCGCCGGGAAGCTCGCCTGGATCCGCAGGGAGGCCGCCGCGGCCGGCCGCGAGGTGCGCTTCGGCATCCGGCTGCACGTCATCAGCCGGGACACCTCGGCGCAGGCGTGGGCGGAGGCCGAGCGGCTGCTGTCCGCGCTCGACCCGGCGGTCATCGCGTCGGTGCAGGCCGGTCTCGCGCGCAGCGGATCGGAGGGGCAGCGGCGGATGCGGGCGCTGCACGGGGGCCGCACGGACGCGCTGGAGGTCTCCCCGAACCTGTGGTCGGGTGTGGGGCTCGTCCGCGGCGGCGCGGGCACGGCCCTCGTCGGCAGCCACGTCGAGGTGGCCGAGCGGATCGAGGAGTATCACGCTCTTGGCATCGACGAGTTCGTGCTGTCCGGTCACCCGCACCTGGAGGAGGCCTACTGGTTCGGCGAGGGCGTCCTGCCCCTGCTGCACCGCAGGGGGCTGTGGCGGCACCCGGTGGACGCGCCCGGCGACCAGGTCCCGGCCGCCATCCCCTTCGCCGGCGCCGCGTCCCGGTGACGGGCGACGCGGGCTCCCGGGCACCGCCTGCGCGCCCCGGCGCCGCCCGGGAGCGGGCGCCCACGGTGCCGGGCCGAGCGGGCCTCGCTCGGGATCGGCGCGTAACGAGGAAGGCGGACGCGAGGCCGCGAGATCGGCGCCCACGGTGCCGGGCCGAGCGGGCCTCGTTCGGGATCGGCGCGTAACGAGCGGGCAATCGGCCCATGCGGGATCGGCGCGCGGCGAGGAAGGCGGACGCGAGGCCGCGAGATCGGCGCGCACCGGCCCGGTGAGGGGTCCGTGCGGGATCAGCGCGCGCAGCGGGTCTTCGCGTGGGGGCCCTCTCCCTGCTCGCTGACCACCCATCCCTCCACCCACACGCATCCCCGTGCGAGGGAGAGCATGTCGCCGTAGGCGCCCGGCGGGGTGTTGTTCGCCCATCGGGAGCGCACCTGGGCGTTGTCCGCAGGACGATGCGCGGCCAGCCACACGGTGTAGAGACGGGGATTGTCGAAGTACGCCGACGCCCACGCCGTGTCGCACTCGGGACCACGCCGCAGCCGTAGCGTCCCGAACCGGGTGCCGTCGGGCAGGTTCAGCGGAACGGCGTCGAGCGTCTCGATCGTCTCGAGGACGTCCGCGCATCCACGGGCCCGGGGGTCGTCGCCGTCCATGTTCTCGGCCCGGCTCACGTCCCCCGCATGGTCGGTGACGTGCTGGTTGCGCGCGATCCAGCCGGGCGCGAGCCGCACGCCGCCCCCGGCGGCGCCCAGCGCCACCACACCGGCGACCACCAGGACGCCGGCAAGCGCGAGCAGCCGCCCGCGCCGCCGCGCGCATCCTGCGAGGCCACCGCGCCCGGCCTCCGGCCCGGCATCGGGGCCGCCGTCGTGCGCGCTGCCGTGCCCGCCGGCATGACCGTCACCCTGCCCGCCGCCATGACCGGCACCACCGGCACCACCGGCACGAGCGACGCCGCTGACGCCGTCGGCCTCGGGCGGCGAGACGACCTCTACCACGCCGGGAGCCGGGCCATCCCCGGCTGCCGGGGCAGGTGCCGGGCGTTCCGCCCTCCGCCCCGAGATCTCCGCGCCGACCTCGTGCCAGCGCCGCGCCCACGCGTCCTCGTCACCCCCGCAGGCGCGTACGAACGCGAGGGTGACCTCAAGGCTCGGGAAGACCCGGCCGCCCGCGGCCCGCGACAGCACGGTGGGCGAATAGTGCGCCCTCTCCGCGAGGGCCCGGTAGGTGGGCGACCCGGCCTCCTCGCGCAGCCGCCGTAACGCGACGGCGAACGCCTGCACGGGCCCTTCCCCGGGATCGAGATCGCGCTCCGGTCGTCCCATGGTCCCCACCGAGTTCGACGGCCACGTCGCCGCGGGCGACGCCGTCCGGGGCGTACGGGGGACGGGGAGGCCCGGGCACCACGCTCGCGTCTGACGGCTCCTGCTCACCGCGGAGAACCGCGAGCGTCAGACACGCCCAGATGCTAAGCGCAGGAACGGGCCGCGGCAAGATTCGCCTGCCGCGGCCCGTACGCCCGCCTGACGATGAAGGCGGGATGTCGCGAGAGGGGGTGCCGTCAGGCGCCCATCGCGTGCACGCCGCCGTCGACGTGGACGATCTCGCCGGTGGTGGCGGGGAACCAGTCGGACATCAGCGCGACGCACGCCTTGGCGGCGGGGGCGGTGTCGGCCAGGTCCCAGCCGAGCGGCGCGCGCTCCGGCCAGGAGTCCTCGAACTCCTTGAACCCGGGGATGCTCTTGGCCGCCATCGTGCGCAGCGGACCGGCGGCGACGAGGTTGACCCGGATGCCGTGCTTGCCCAGGTCACGGGCGAGATAGCGGGAGCACGACTCCAGCCCGGCCTTGGCCACGCCCATCCAGTCGTAGACCGGCCACGCCTTGGTGGCGTCGAAGTCGAGGCCGACGATCGCGCCGCCCTCCTTCATCAGCGGCAGGCACGCGACGGCGAGCGACTTGAACGAGTACGTCGAGACGTGGACCGCCGTGGCGACGTCCTCCCAGGAGGTGTTGAGGAAGTTGCCGCCCAGGCAGGTCTGCGGGGCGAACCCGATCGAGTGGACGACCCCGTCCAGCCCGTCGAGGTGCGCGCCGACGCGGTCGGCGAGCGTGTCGAGGTGCTCGTTGTTCTGGACGTCCAGCTCGATCACCGGCGGCGGCTCGGGCAGCCGCTTGGCGATGCGCTCGACCAGGCTGAGGCGGCCGAAGCCGGTCAGCACGACCTGGGCGCCCTCCTCCTGGGCCAGCTTGGCCACGTTGAAGGCGATCGACGCGTCGGTGAGGACGCCGGTGACCAGCAGTCGCTTCCCGTCCAGCAAACCCATGTCCAGCTCCAGTCAGTCGGGTGTCGGGCTCAGTGGCCCATGCCGAGGCCGCCGTCGACGGGGATGACCGCCCCGGTGATGTAGGAGGCGTCGTCGCTCGCCAGGAACCTGACGACCCGGGCGATCTCCTCGGCCTGCGCCTGCCGCCCGAGCGGGATGCTCTTGCGGATCTGCTCCTGCTGCGCCTCGTCGAGCACCGCGGTCATGTCGGTCTGCACGAACCCGGGCGCGACCACGTTGACCGTGATGCCGCGCGAGCCGAGCTCGCGGGCCAGCGACCGGCCGAAGCCGACCAGGCCGGCCTTGGAGGCGGCGTAGTTGGTCTGGCCGGCCGAGCCGGACAGGCCGACGACGGAGGAGATCAGGATGATGCGCCCGCGCCGCATGCGCAGCATGGGCCGCACGGCGCGCTTGGCGACGCGGTAGGCGCCGGTCAGGTTCGTGTCGATGACGTCGGTGAAGGTCTTCTCCTTCATCATCGGCAGCAGCGTGTCCTTGGTGATCCCCGCGTTGGCGACGACGACCTCGACGGGGCCGTGCTCGGCCTCGGCCTTCTCGAAGGCGGCGTCGACGTCGGCGGAGCTCGTCACATCGCAGCGAACTCCGAACAGCCCCTCCGGGGGCTCGCCGGAACGGTAGGTGACGGCGACGGCGTCTCCCGCGGCGGACAGCTCACGGGCGATCGCGAGGCCGATGCCGCGATTTCCGCCGGTGACGAGAACAGAGCGAACCATGCGACCGACCGTATCGGCTACTTGGGGGTAGTCCACTTGTCCGCAGGGCACAAGATCACAGGGTTAGGATCGTGGACATGCGCCAGATCGACCCCGACTTTCTCGCCCTGCCGCTGCGGCGGCTGGCGGACGCGGCCCTGCAGCGCGCCCGTGACCTGGGAGCCGAGCACGCCTCGTTCCGGCTCGAACGCGTACGCGCCGAGACGCTGCGCCTGTTCGACGCCCGGCTCGAAGGCTCCTCGGACGCCGACGACCTCGGCTTCGCCGTACGGGTGATCAAGGATGGCACATGGGGCTTCGCGTCCGGGATCGAGCTGACCCCGGAGGCGGCGGCCCGGGCCGCCGAGGAGGCCGTGCGGGTGGCGGCGGTCAGCGCGCCCATCAACCGTGAGCCGGTGGAGCTCGCCCCCGAGCCGGTGTACGACGACGTGACCTGGGTGTCGTCCTACGAGATCGACCCGTTCGACGTGCCGTTGCCGGACAAGGCGGCGCTGCTGGCCGAGTGGTCGTCCGGCCTGCTCGGCAGGGTCGACCACGTCTCGGCCTCGCTCATGCAGGTCAAGGAGCAGAAGTTCTACGCCGACACGGCCGGCACGGTCACCACGCAGCAGCGCGTGCGGCTGCACCCGGTCCTGACGGCGATGCGGGCCGACGGCGAGCGCTTCGACGACATGCGCACGCTCGCTCCCCCGGCCGGCCGGGGGTACGAATACCTGACCGGCACCGGCTGGGACTTCCCCGCCGAGCTGGCCGAGATCCCCGACCTGCTGGACGAGAAGCTCAAGGCGCCCTCGGTCGAGGCCGGCACGTACGACCTGGTGATCGACCCGTCGAACCTGTGGCTGACCATCCACGAGTCGATCGGCCACGCGACCGAGCTCGACCGGGCGCTCGGCTACGAGGCGGCCTACGCGGGCACCTCCTTCGCCACCTTCGACCAGCTCGGCAGCCTCCACTACGGCTCGCCGGTGATGAACGTCACGGGCGACCGCACGGTCGAGCACGGCCTGGCCACCGTGGGCTGGGACGACGAGGGCGTGGCCGGTCAGTCGTTCGACATCGTCCGCGAGGGCACGCTGGTGGGCTACCAGCTCGACCGGCGGATGGCACTGCTGAAGGGCCTCGGGAGGTCGAACGGCTGCGCGTTCGCCGACTCCCCCGGGCATGTGCCGATCCAGCGGATGGCCAACGTGTCGCTCCAGCCCGCCGCGGACGGCCCGTCCACCGACGAGCTGATCTCCCGGGTCGCGCGCGGGATCTACATCGTCGGCGACAAGAGCTGGTCGATCGACATGCAGCGCTACAATTTTCAATTCACCGGGCAGCGCTTCTACAAGATCGAGAACGGCCGCCTCGCCGGGCAGCTGCGCGACGTGGCCTACCAGGCGACCACGACCGACTTCTGGCGCTCCATGGAGGCAGTCGGCGGCCCGGAGACGTACGTGCTCGGCGGCGCCTTCAACTGCGGCAAGGGCCAGCCTGGCCAGGTCGCGCCGGTCAGCCACGGCGCCCCCGCGGCCCTGTTCCGCGGCGTACGGATCCTCAACACCGTCCAGGAGGGTGGCAGCAAGTGAGCGACCGGGTGACCACACCGCAGGAGACGGTGGAGCGGGCGCTCGCGCTGAGCGAGGCCGACGCCTGCGTCGTCATCGTGGACGAGGGCTCCACCGCCAACCTGCGCTTCGCCGGCAACACGCTGACGACCAACGGGGTCGCGCGCTCGTCCCGGCTCACCGTGATCTCCGTCGTGGGCGCCGGGGTGGGGGTCGTCTCGCGCTCCGCCGTACGGGCCGACCAGCTCGCGGACGTGGTGGCCGCGGCGGACCGCGCCGCGCGGGAGGCCCAGCCGTCCGAGGACGCCCGGCCCCTCGTGGAGGGCGTCGCCGGAGAGGGCTGGGAGCGCCCGGTGGAGCCGACCTCCATCGACGTTTTCGGGGGGTTCGCCCCCGCGCTCGGCGAGGCGTTCGCCGCCGCCGACGCCTCCGGACGCAGGCTGTACGGCTTCGCCGAGCACAGCATGACCTCGACGTTCGTGGGCTCGTCCACCGGCCTGCGGCTGCGTCACGACCAGCCCACCGGGCGGCTCGAACTGAACGCCAAGTCCGCGGACATGACGCGCTCGGCGTGGACGGGCGTGGCCACCCGCGACTTCTCCGACGTGGACGTGGCCGCCCTCGACGAGACGCTCACCCGGCGGCTCGACTGGGCCAAGCGGCGGATCAGTCTGGAGCCGGGCCGCTACGAGACGCTCCTGCCGCCGACGGCGGTCTCCGACCTGATGATCTACCTGTACTGGTCGGCCGGCGCACGCGACGCCGCCGACGGCCGCACGGTGTTCTCCAAGCCCGGCGGCGGCACCCGCGTGGGCGAGCGGCTCTCGACGCTGCCGGTGTCGCTGTACAGCGATCCGGCGCGGGCCGGCGTCGAGTGCGCGCCTTTCGTCGTCGCGCACTCCTCAGGCCGGGAGCAGTCGGTGTTCGACAACGGCCTGCCCCTGGGCCGCACGGAGTGGATCAGCGACGGCACGCTGGCCAACCTCGTGCAGACCCGGCACTCCGCCGAGCTGACCGGGCTCGCCGCCACCCCGCAGATCGACAACCTGATCATGACGGGACCGGAGGACGGGCGCTCGCTGGAGCAGATGATCGCCTCGACCGAGCGGGGCCTGCTGCTGACCTGCCTGTGGTACATCCGCGAGGTCGATCCGCAGTCGCTGCTGCTGACCGGCCTGACCAGGGACGGCGTCTACCTGGTCGAGAACGGCGAGGTCGTGGGCGAGGTCAACAACTTCCGCTTCAACGAGTCGCCGGTCGACCTGCTCGGCCGCCTCAGCGAGGTGGGCCCGAGCGAGCAGACGCTGCCGCGCGAGTGGAACGACTGGTTCACCCGCGCCGTCATGCCACCGGTCCGGGTGCCCGACTTCAACATGTCGACGGTCAGCCAGGCCAGCTAGGGCGGCGGCCGGCCGTACCTTTCGAAGGCGCTCGGGCCCTGTACGCTCGCCGAACGACAGGCGGCCCTGCGAGAACGTACGAGAGAGAACCCGCCGAAGCGCCGATCGGCAGGGCCGCGGCAGCGCCCTGCCGACGGTGATCCGCGGCGTCGTCCGAGGCGCACGAGTGGGGGCGGTGGTCGGGCGCGGGGGTGGTGCTCGGGATGGCGGCCGCGGCGGGCGCCCCGTTGCTCGGCCGCCGATGGCGCAGAGGATGGCGCGGGGGTCACTCGCCGGAGACGGCCTGTTCCCGCTTGCGGGCTCGGTAGGCGCGCAGGTTCGCGGCGTTGCCGCAGACCCGTACGTCGTGCCAGACGCCGCTGTTGTTGCGTGAACGGTCGTAGAACGCACAATCGCAGCGCTCGTTGCGGCATACCTTCAGCCGCCGCCACTGGTCGGTCTGCTGGGCCTGGAAGCATTCGATCAGCACGAGCGATGCGACCCTCCGCCATCCGGTGCCCGAAGGTTCCGCGACGACGGTGCCGTGCTCGTCGACCTGCATCGAGACGGACAGGGTGGGAAGGGCGGCCAGGACCTGCGCGGACACGGCCTCGGCGCCGTCGCCCTGATCGGAGAGAAGCCTGCGCAGAGCCCATCGCAGATCCCGCAGCGCCTCGCAGTCACGATCGGCGAGGTCCACGGCAGGAGCGGGCCGGCCGGTAGCGGTGCTCCACTGGGCGAGCGCCTCGCTCAACCACGTCCGCGCGGTGGCGGGGTCGTCGAGCCAGTCGGCATGGCGCGGCCTGCCGGCGGGCGAGGTGTTGAGCAGGTCCTGGACGAACGCGAGACCGCCGGGAGCAGGTTCCAAGGCGTAGCGCTCGGTGGCCGGCCACGTCATGGCGTCGTCCTTTCTCCGGGGACCGGACATCCCCTGGCGTCACGTAGCACCGACATGGTGTGTCCGCGGATCTTAACGAACGTGTCCGCACTACCGGCGGGCCCGTCAGGTCCTCCCTTGGTGCTGTGGCATACGACCCCGTGCCACCCTGTCACGGCCTCGCCCTGGCGCGACCTCACCCCGGCGCGACCTCACCCTGGTGCGGCCTCACCCTGGTGCGGCGTCGCCCCGGCACGGCCTCGCCCTGGTGCGGCGCGCTGGGTCACAAAGCGAGCAGGATGCGGCCGAAGGGGCCGCTCTCGGCGAGGAGGCGCTGCGCCTCGGCGGCCTTCTCCAGCGGGAGGACCTGCGCCACCTTCGGGTGGAGCTCGCCCTGCGCGACCAGGTCGAGCAGGCCGCGTTGGCGGCGTTGACCTGCTCGGGGGTGAACAGGGCGAAGCGGAATCCGTGGATGTGGGCGTTCTTCCAGATCAGGCCGGTCACGTTGATCTCGGCACGCATTCCGGCCGCGTAACCGATGCTGACGAGGGTGCCGCCCACGGCCAACGAGCCGAGTGCCTCCCCGGTGACCGAACCTCCGACGCCGTCCAGCACGACGTCCACGCCCTTGCCGTCGGTCAGCCGCGCGACCCCTTCGCGCAGCGACTCGCGGGTGAGGTCGATGACCTCATCCCCGCGGCCAGTCCCGAGGCGCCGGGGTCTTCGACCCGTCCCACGCCGAAGCCGCCCGGCCGGATCGGCAGCGGCTTGTGCAGGGCGGGTGCGAGTTTTCCCGCACGCACCGTCTCGTCCAGCGGGTTGACCCCGGCCACCGACATCCTGACGAGCACCTGCCCCCCGGCAGGCACCGGCAGGGGCCTTTCCCGGAGCTCCAGTACGTCGTAGCCCCCGAACCGGTCGTACTCAATCGCGCGCATGGCTTGTTCCTCACCTCGGCCCTCCGATCGGCCGGATGACCGACGGCTCATGATGCGAAAGAAGCTTAATAAGTTTGCCTATGTCTGTCTATTGGCAGAGTCGAGCCCTGCCATCACGTCGGCGTCGCCGTACGTCCAGGATGGACAGCCCAGCAGGGCTTCGAGTGCGGCCGAGATCAACATATGTGACATCTTGACGGCCATGTCTCTCCGGGAGCCGGCCGCGAGCCGGGATGCCGCCGCGCCCGGGGCGGGACGCGCCGGACACGGGCCACTTCGATCAGGCTCGCTTCGGCCTTGAGCACGGGGCGTTCGCCGGGCGCACGCCGACCTGGTACGCCGAAATCCGGCGGCGATCGTGGCCGTGGTGTCACACCGGTCGATGCCCGAAGACCCCGAGGCGCTCCCACTTCATCGGCGGCGTCGAGGCGGCCGTGGCCGGGCGCAGGAGCTTGCGGGTGACCGCATGGTCGATGTCGCCGCCGGCCACATCGGTGGCCAGTGCTTGCCGCGATCCTGATCGACGAGGCACGCATGGACGCCGCATCCGTCATGTTCGGGTCCGGCAGGCGCCGGCGGCGTCCCACTCCCGGCACGCGAAGGGAACGTCATCGTCCGCGCCGGCAAGGGCGAGACCTCCGGCGAGATCCCGCTCCCGGACGGCACCGCGCGGACCCCTCCCCCTCAGCAGGGGGCCGAGCATGGACGCCGGTCTTGCCCGGCGTCCTCGGGCCCTTATTCGGCGTCCTCCAGGCGGAAGCCGACCTTCATGCCGACCTGGAAATGGGCCACCTCGCCGTCCACGATGTGCCCGCGCACTTCGGTCACCTCGAACCAGTCAAGATGCCGAAGCGTCTGGGCGGCCCGCCTGACGCCGTTGCGGATGGCCTGCTCGACGCTCTCGGCCGAGGTGCCCACTATCTCGGTCACCCGATAGGTGCGGTCCGACATCACGTCCTCCTGGCTGTGCGTCTCACATGATCGTATCGCCGTGCGGGCGTCGCCCCCGCCCCCCTCGGGGTCTACCGTGGAAATCGTGAATCCATGGCGCAGGTTGCGAAAAGACCGCCCGGTCGTTCACCAGGTGACGGACGCCCAGCCGTCGCTGACCGACGACGTGCGCAAGCGGGAAATCAGCTACCTCATCAAGATGGGCATCCGCCTCGTGTGCCTCATTCTGGCCGTGGCGGTACCCGCCCCCTGGCCCGTCAAGGCCCTGTTCGTCGCGGGGGCCGTTCTTTTGCCATACCTTGCCGTTATCGGGGCCAATCAGAGAGGTCACGAGCCTCCTCCGCCCCCTGACTTGACCTCGTCTGACCAAAACGAGATACCACGCCATCGACGCGAGATCGGGTCGTGACAAAGTCTTGACGCAACCCATGGGTTGGAGGTGTACAGTTTAGCCAAGCGCTCTGGTCCCCCGTCGGAGCGCTGGTGCCGGCGTTCCGGGCCCCCGTCGGAACGCCGATGAAGCGACGCCGGGTGGTTTGCCCCCGTAACCACCCGGCGTCGCCCTTTTTCGAAGAATTCGTACGGGCCTCACGGACCGGCCGTCGCGGTCGTCCCCGGCGGGGACGGCCCTTCCGCCGAACGGCCCCCGGCGCCCGCCCTTCCCCTCCACGCGGCGCGCCGGGGCCGTGGAAGCCGGCGTCAGGAGCCGGGGGTGTCGGTGGTCTCCTTCCGCTCCGCGTTCACGTCCGCCCAGTCCTTCGCCATCCGGGACAGCCGCTCCACCACATCCGGCGGCGCGGAGCCCGCCCCCTGCGCCAGCCCCATCAGGTAGGCGGTCAGCGGGGCGGCGGGCCGCGCCACTCCGTGCGCCACATCCCTGGTCAGGTCGAGCACCGCGGTCCGGTCCACCCGCGCGGGATCGATGCCCAGCTCACGGCAGACCAGGGCCGTCCATTCCTCCAGCACGTTCACGCGCACTCCCCTCACCCGCGCTCTCCGGCCCGCTCGCGGGCGGCGCGCAGATCGTCGTCGGTGTCGCAATCGAACCACGGCGGGATCTCCCCGGGCGCCACCGGCGGGCGCACGGGCACCGGCCCCAGCGGGCCGAGCACCCCGCGCAGCGACCGCCCCGCGTACGCGCCGAGCGCGTCCCGCAGAGCGGCCGTCCGCCACGCGCCGGTGAGCCACTGCTCACGCCCCTCGTCGTCCACGAGCACCGCGCCCGCGCCGTCGCCGGGCACGGCCGCGAGGAGCGCCCCGACGTGCCCGGCGACGACGAACGGCAGGTCGGCGGCGAGCAGCACGACCAGCGGGGACGTCACCACGGCGAGCCCGGCGCGCAGCGCCGGCACCGGCCCGACGCCCGGCGGGTCCTCACGGGTGAACAGCACACCCGGCATGTCCCTGGTCGGGCCCACCACGACCACCGCGCGGGCGTCGCGGACCGCCGCGGCCACCCGTTCGACGAGGGGCAGCCCGCCGACGAGCGCGCCCGGCTTGTCCGCCCCGCCGAGCCGCTCGGCCCGGCCGCCCGCCAGGATCACGGCGTCGTACGGCGGCGGGCAGGCGGCCTCGCCGTCGCCGGTTCCGGAACGGGGACGCACGGGTGCTCTCTTGCCGGCCCGTCAGCCGCCGATGGCCGACATCGGGCGGGCCGGCTGGAGGAACGCGGGGTCGTCGATGCCGTGCCCGGCCCGCTTCCCCCGCACCGCCGCGACCCACCGCGCCGTCAGTTCCTCGTCCGTGGCGCCCGAGCGCAGGGCCGTACGCAGGTCTGATTCCTCGGTGGCGAACAGGCAGTTGCGGACCTGGCCGTCGGCGGTGATCCGGACGCGGTCGCAGGCGCCGCAGAACGGCCGGGTGACCGAGCCGATCACGCCCACCCGGTGCGGGCCGCCGTTCACCAGGAACAGCTCGGCGGGCGCGCTGCCCCGCTCGCGCGGGTCGTCTTCGGTGAGGTCGAAGGAGTCCTTCAGCAGCCCGAGGATCTCGTCGGCCGTGATCATGTCGTCGCGGCGCCAGCCGTGCTGGGCGTCGAGCGGCATCTGCTCGATGAAGCGCAGTTCATATCCCTGGTCGATGCAGTAGCGCAGCAGCGGAGCGGCCTCGTGCTCGTTGACGCCGCGCATCAGCACCGCGTTGACCTTGACCGGCGTGAGTCCCGCCGCCGTGGCCGCGGCGAGCCCGTCCAGCACGTCGCGGAGCCGGTCCCGGTGCGCCAGCCGTACGAACACGTCGCGGTCCAGCGTGTCCAGCGAGACGTTGACGCGGTCGAGACCGGCCTGGGCGAGCGGCTCCGCCAGGCGGGCCAGGCCGATGCCGTTGGTCGTCAGCGACACCTGGGGACGCGGGCGCAGCGCGGCGGTCGCGGCCACGATCTCGGGCAGCTCCCGCCGCAGCAGCGGCTCGCCACCGGTGAAGCGGACCTCCCGGATGCCGAGCCGCTCCACGCCGATCGTCACCAGGCGGACGATCTCCTCGCCGGTGAGCAGCTCGGGCTTGGGCAGCCAGTCGAGGCCCTCGGGCGGCATGCAATAGGAGCATCGCAGGTTGCACCGGTCGGTCAGCGACACCCTCAGATCGGTCGCGACCCGGCCGAACGAGTCAACCAGCACGTGAGGACCTCCAACCCCAGAGAGCCTCAAGCCTAAGCCCTGCCGTCATGATGGCGACAACCTCGGCCGCCCCGCCGTGATTCCCCCACTCCGGGACGGAACGGATCCCTCGCGATCAGCGGTCGCGACGGCGCTCGATCCGCTTGCTCCGGGCCACCTCGCGGCGGTGCTCGGCCAGCGCGCGCTCCCGCTCACGCCGGTTCACCCGCGCCGCTCCCTTGGCGTTCTCCATTTCGAGCCGCAGCGCCTCCTGGGCCGCCGTGCCACGCCGCGTGACCCGGGCCGCCGCACGGGCGGCGAGCTTGGCCGCCCGCTTGGGATTGACCCGCCGGTCCCCGCGCTCCTCCACGGGTACGGCGGGGGCCGCCTCGGCGCGTTCGAGCAGGGCGACTCCGTGCCGCATGAGGAACGCGTACAGCTCGGGGTCGGTGGGCTCGGAGCCGAGCACGAACCGGGTCGCGCGAAGCTCGCCACCTTCGACGATCTCCAGGACGCCCACCCAGAACGGGTTCTCGAAGTAGACGGACAGGGACACCACGATGCCTCCACAGGTATGCCGACAGGCGGCTTGGCGAAGCCGCTTTCCGGCACACCGGACATCCTCCGAGGCGCCCCGAGGGGGACACGAGAGGCGGATACAAGACCGCCGGCACCGGTCGGAACCGAGAGCGGCGGGTGCCCGGGCTACCGACCGGGACCGCGTTTTCGTGTGCGAAACCCAGCTTAACGACCATGTCTCCGGCACGGCCATCACCTTTCCGGAGCGGCGGGCGGAACGCGGGGCAGACTGATGGGCATGGAGCCGATCTCTCTCGACGCCCGTGCCGGGGAACTCCTCGATCGCGCCGCCACGGCGTCCAGCGGGCGCGCGGCCGACACCGTTTATGGCGGCCACGAGCACGCGCTGCGCCAGACACTGCTCGCCCTGACGGCCGGGACCGGCCTCGCCGAGCACGAGAGCCCGGGTGACGCGACCCTTCTGGTGCTGCGTGGTCATGTACGGCTGAGCAGCGGCGACGCCTCCTGGGAAGGACGCTCCGGCGACCTGCTGACCATCCCGGACGCCCGGCACGCGCTCGACGCCGTGGAGGACAGCGCGGTCCTGCTCACCGTCGTCAAACGCCCCTGAGCACGCCCGCGGCGCGCCCCTCACCAGGCTGCGGTCCGGGGCTAGGCGGCCTGGAGGAGGCAGCCGAGGGCGAGCAGCGACACGACCTTCACGACCTCCAGGGCCACGTAGTAGAGGTGCGCTCTCGACCTGTGCCGCGCCGGGTCCTCTCCGGACAGGACGCGGTCGGAGCTGCGGTTGAGCGGCGGGCGTACGACGGCGATCTGGATCGCCAGGACGACGGCGGCGACCACCGTGAGCGCGACCACGACGGGGCCCGGCGATCCGGTGGCGACCGCCACGATCACGACGATGGCCAGCATGGCCTCGGCGGCGTTGAGCGCCCGGAACACGAGCCGGCCGATGCCGAGCCCGATCGGGATCGTCACCCCCGGCGCGCGGAACTTCAACGGCGCCTCGATGAAGGAGATCGCCAGCACCATCCCGAGCCAGACGAAGGTGGCCGCACCGCCCACGGCGGCCGAGACGGAGTTCATCGCCGCGCTCCTCTCGCACATGTGAAACCGGCGGGGGCGGGGCCGGGATCCGGTGAGCCGTCCCACCGGTCATGACGTCCGCCGCCCTCGCCCAGGGTTCCACGCGCGCCCGCCGGTCCCCGATCCAGGGTCACGTGCGGGCGGAGATCACGCACCCCGTCGCTCACCACGACCTCGACGCCCCGTACGCCCAGCGCCTCAGATGCACAGTGCCTCAGATCCCCCGCGCCTCAGATCCCCCGCGCCTCAGATCCCCCGCGCCTCGGACCTCCGATGCCCTCGGATCCCCAGCGCCTCGGACGCCCAGCGCCTCGGACGCCCAGCGCCATAGACCCCGGCGCCTCACACTCCCGATGCCTCGGATCCCCATGCCCTCATGCCCCTCGGGCGCCGGCCGGCCGGGCCGGGCGCTCCGTCCGATCACGGCGGTTCGATCACGGGGTGGTCGCGGGCGTCATCTCCAGCCGGTCCGTTGCCGCAGCCAGGCCAGGGCCTGCCGGCCCTGGGCGAGCTGGAACGCGCGGAGCGTGGGCAGGCCCGGCGGCGGGGGAAGGCTTCCCCTCTGCAGGAAGTAGCCGGTCTGGGCGGCGAGAACCGCGGTGACCGCGTCGGGGTCCGCCTTCGCCGCGACCGGGTGGCCGTCGAAGACCTCGGCCGGCGGCGGCCCGCCCTGCATGGCCACGCTCGGGAGCATCCCGAGGAGGTCGAACCACGGGGCCGCCAGGCACGCCCAGGGCCAGTCCACCACGTAGACGCGCCCGTCGGCGGTGAGCAGCAGGTTGTCGGCCCGGAGGTCGGCGTGGGCCATCGTGTCGCCCTCCACCGCCCGGTCCCAGCCCGCCTCCAGCTCCGCCAGCCGGTCCAGATGCCGCCGGGCCCACGCCACGTCGGATCCGTCCTCGCCGGGACGCAGGGAGCCCGGCCCGCCCGAACCCAGGCCGCGCGAGCCCGGGCCACCCGAGCCCGGGCCGTCCGCGCCGAGGCCGTCCGCGCCGAGGCTGCCCGAGCCGGCAGCCAGGCGCCGCCATCCCTGGTATTCCTCCGCGAGCCGCTCGCCGGCCGACGGCACGGCCACGGGCGCGGGGGTGAGCGTCTCGGCCAGATCGGCCACCGCGCCGAGCACGAGGCCGAGCTCCGCCACCGTCCAGGGCTGGGCGGGGGTGCGGCCCTCGACGTCCTCGAACAGCAGGACCACCCAGCCGTCCTCGTCGAAGGAGGCGAGCAGCCGGGGCGCGGGCGCCGTGGCCGGCAGCGCGGCGGCCACCCGGGCCTCCGCTCGGTGGATGCCGGGGCTGATCGGGTTCGGCTCGGGCCCGACCGCCTTGACGAAGGCCCTGCCCCCACCGGCGAGCCGCAGGCGGGCCGCCACGCCCGGGGAGAACCCGCCGGGCTGGGTGACGGCCTCGGCCACGTGATCTCCGAGGTGCCGCTCGACGGCCAGCCGCAGGTGCGAGGGCACCGCGGTCCACGGCAGTCGTACGCCGCCGGCGGGCGGGGGCGGGCCGTCACCGGTACGGCGACGCCGCTGCTCCTCGTCCAGGCCGGCGCGGTCCCGGGAATCGTCGCTCATCCCGGCATGATGGGCGACGGGCGGGTAGGGCGGCAAACGACTTTCGCCTCGATATTCGGTTGGGATTCCCGCCGGTGCCCGGCACAGTGGATCTCGACCCAAGAAGGAGTTCCAACCATGCCGAAGCACATCGCCCCGAAGGTGCTGTCCTGGGCGAGCGAGATCGACGACGGGACGATCGACCAGGCCGCCCGGGCGGCGCGCCTGCCGTTCGTGCCCGGTCATGTCGCGCTCATGCCCGACGCACACGTCGGGATCGGGGCGACGGTCGGCTCCGTCATCCCGACGGAGGGCGCGATCATCCCGTCCGCCGTCGGCGTGGACATCGGCTGCGGCATGGTCGCGACCGAGACCACGCTCACGGCCGCCGACCTGCCCGACTCGCTCGACCCGCTGATGCGGCTGGTGGAGCGGCGCATCCCGGCGGGAGTGGGCAAGGGGCACGACGACCGGGCGGTGGACCGGGCGCTCGGCGACCTCGGCCGGCCGCACACCGGCCTGACGCCCAAGCAGGAGAACACCGTGGCCTGCCAGTTCGGGACCCTCGGCTCGGGCAACCACTTCGTGGAGGTCTGCCTCGACGAGCGCGACCGGGTGTGGACCGTGCTGCACTCCGGCTCGCGCGGGATCGGCAACCAGCTCGCCACCGCGCACATCAACGGCGCGAAGCGGCTCATGCGCAGCCTCGGGATCGGGATGGAGGACTACGACCTCGCCTACTTCACCCAGGGCACCCCGGAGTTCACCGCGTACATCGAGGACATGCTGTGGGCGCAGCGCTACGCGATGGCGTCGCGGGCGCGGATGGACAAGGTGCTGAGCGATGCGCTGTTCCGCGTCGTCGGCTCCGGCGCCCGGGTCCGCACGATCAACTGCCACCACAACTTCACGCAGCTGGAGGTCCATGACGGCAAGGAGCTGTGGATCACCCGCAAGGGCGCGATCAAGGCGGACACCGGGGACGAGGGCGTGATCCCGGGCTCGATGGGCACCCGCTCCTACATCGTGCGCGGGCGGGGCAACCCGCTGTCGTACAACTCCTGCTCGCACGGCGCGGGGCGCAGGATGTCGCGGAGCCGGGCGAAGCGCGAGCTGTCGGCGGCGTCGCTCAAGGAGGCGATGCGCGGGCGGACCTGGAACGCCGACCGTGCCGCCGCGCTGGTCGACGAGCACCCGGAGGCGTACAAGCCGATCGACCAGGTGATGGCGGACCAGAAGGACCTCGTGGAGGTCCGGCACACGCTGCGCCAGGTGTTCAACTACAAGGGATGAACCGCCGGGCGCGGCCGTTTCGCCCCCGCCGTCTCGGGGGGCGCGGCCGCCCCGGCCGGCCGCAGGACGAAGCCGCTCGCCACCCGGGCAGGGATCCGGTAGGGCGAGATGGTGAGGTCCTGCTCCGGCACGGTGTAGTCCAGCTTCGCCAGTCGAGGAGCGAGGGCCTTCAGCAAGCCCACGGCGACCGGCTCTCCCGGGCACCGGTGGCCGGTCACCGGGTCGCCCCCGCCCTGCGGGATCAGGTCGTACGGGCCGATCCCTCGGCCGATGAAGCGCTGCGGGTCGAAGGTATACGGGTGCGGCCAGAGCGCCGGATCGTGGTTCTGGCCCCAGATGTCGAGCAGCACGAGCCAGTCGGCCAGGATCTGCTCGCCCTTCCAGGTGAGGTCCTTGACGGCCGTTCCCGCCACGAACGGCGCGAACGGGTAGAAGCGCCGCACCTCATGGGCGAACGCCTCGGCGTACGTGCCGTCGGTGTCCTCGGTCAGGCGGACCCGGGTGACCTGCCAGTGGTGCAGCGCGTGCGCGGCGAACGTGACGAACCAGCTCACCGCGACCGTGGGACGCACCAGGTTGAGCAGCTCGACCGCGGCGATCCGGGGTGCGAGCCGCTCCCCGTCGGGCTCCAGGTGGCGGGCGACCACGGCGAGCGCCGAGGTGTCCGGCACCCGCAGGGCGCCGCGGCGCACCTCCCCGACCAGTCCCGCCAGCCACGCCTCGCGGCGCTTTCGGGCGGCGCGGGCCCGCCAGTGCCGCGGGCCCGGTGACCCGAAGCCGTCGACCAGCGCGACGAGGTCGCCGGCGAGGGGCCCGGTTTCCTCCTCGGCGAGCGGGATGCCCGCCCACCGGCACGCACCCCGGGTGAGGACGCGGGCGGCCTCGTCGAAGAGCACGACGTCTCCCCTGCCGTGCCACGTCGCCACCGCCGCGTACCACGCCGCGGTGGCCTCGCCCACCAGGGAGGCGACGCTTTCCGGCGTCATCAGGGACATGAACATGCCCTTGCGCGCCCTGTGCGCGGCCTGGTCGAGCGTGTGCACCGCGCCGTGGCCGAACAACGTGCTCTTGATCGGCTCGGGCAGCGCGGGTGCCCGCTGGACGTGGTTGTCGTCGTAGAAGAACCTGACGGCGTCCGGCCCGCGCAGCACGACGGCGTCCCGGCCCATCAGCCGGGTGCGGGCCATCGCTGCCTGGCCCATCTCTGTCTGGGCACTCTCTCCGTGGCCCATCTTTCCCTGGGCGATCACTCCCTGGGCCTCCCGCCAACGGGCCGGCAGCCAGGCGTAGCCCTCGAGCAGCAGGAGCAGCGTGGTGTCGAGCAGCGGCATACGTCCTGACTGCCCCCGCCTGTCCGCCGGAAACGGACACCGCCCGCCCGGCCGGAGCGGACGGGCGGGGCAGGACGGGCGGGGCAGGATGGACGGCGGTCAGCCTTGGATACAGGTGCCGCCGTTCAGCCGGAAGCCGGTGGGATCGGGGTTGGCACCGGTGTGGCTGCCGTTGAACCCGATCTGCAGGGACCCGCCGCCCTGGATCACCGAGTTCCACGGCATGGCCACGGCGGTGACGTCCTTTCCGGACTGGGACCAGGTGGCCGACCAGCCGCTGGTGACCTTCTGCCCGGCGTCCGGGAGGACGAAGCGCAGCGTCCAGTTGTCGATCGGCGTCTGGCCCAGGTTGATGATCGTCACGCTTGCCGAGAAGCCGCCGCTCCACGACCACGCCGTGTATTCGATCTTGCAGTTGACCGGCGGCGGCGTGTAGGTGGGATAGCCGCCGGACGCCGTGGCGATCACCACGTCGGACGGCGGGCTGACGTTGCCGGCGGCGTCCTTGGCCGCGACGAAGTAGGAGTACGACTGGCCGGTGACGAGGTTGCCCTCGGTGAAGTACGTGCCGATGGACGTGCCCACCCGCGTCCAGCCGGTGGCGGTGCGCCGGTAGACGTCATAGCCGACGACCCGGACGTCGTCGGTGGACCCCGTCCAGCACAGCGAGGTCCCCTTGAAGTCGGGAATGCAGTTGGGCCGCAGTCCGGCAGGCCTGGTCGGCGGCGTGGTGTCGTCAGGGGCGGGGGTCGGCGTCGGTCCCGCGCCGAGCGCCGGGGCGCTGACCAGCGCGCTGGGCGGGCTCACGTTGCCCGCGGCGTCCTTGGCGACGACGTAGAACGTGTAGGTCCGGTCCCCGCCGCCCAGCCCGGTGACGACGGCCGTCGTACGGGAGGTGGAGGCCACCGAGACGAAACCGTCGGCGGTGAGGAGGAACACCTCATATTCGGTGACCCCGGTGGCGTCGGAGGACGCGGTCCAGCACAGGCCGACCGAACCCTGGAAGCTCCCGCTCGGCGGCGGGGGCGGCGGGCACGCCCGCAGGTCCCCCGGCCCCGTCGGCGGCCTCACGTCCGCTCCCGGCGAGGCCGAGGGCGACGGCGAGACCGTGGTCAGCATGCGGACGGCGTGCATCTGGGCCACACTGCCCGCGAGCACGGGCGGCGCGGTGATGTTGGCCGCCAGCAGCGCGGCGGCGACGGCGCCCGCCGCAACCCATCCGGCAGGCCATGACAGTCTGGGCACAGCTCCCACCTTCCGGAGACGAAGTCCGCCAACGATGTAGCCCGGATGATCGGTCGGCCGAGGGAACCGGTCAAAGGACCGGCCGCGTCCCCGCCGGTCGTTCCGCAAGAACCGTGAAAATTTCAGCCGAGCGGCCCGGGTGGCGAGCACAACGGCCGGCCACCGGGCCCTCTCACCACGGCCCGCCCCACACGGAGGCGGGCCGTACGGCGGCGGGGATCAGCTCACCACGCAGGTGCGGAGGTTGAGGGTGAAGCTCCGGGGATCGGGGTTGGCGCCGGTGTGGGTGCCGTTGAACCCGATGTGCACGGACGCACCGGGCTTGATCGTCGCGTTCCAGTCCGCGTTCACGGCCGTGACGTCCCTGCCCGACTGGGACCAGGTCGCCGAATAGCCGCTGGTGAGCTGTTGTCCCTGCTCGGGGAAGGCGAAGCGCAGCTCCCACCCGTCGATGTCGGCGGAACCGATGTTGGTGATCTTCACATTGGCTCCGAAGCCGCCGGGCCACGTCCAGGAGTCGTATTCGACCCGGCACGTCGCCGCGGGGGTCGGGGAGGCCGAGTGGGTGGGGTAGTCGCTCGGCACCGTGGAGGTCACCAGGTCGGACGGCTCGCTGACGTTGCCGGCGGCGTCCTTGGCCACGACAACGTAGACGTACGAGCGACCGGGCGAGAAGTACATGTACTGCTGACCCGGGACGTTGCTGTAGCCGGCCTCGGTGAAGGACCGAGCCGTGGCGGGCAGGTCTCTGGCCACCCGCGCCCAGCCGGTGTCGGTGCGCCGGTAGACGTCATAGCCGACGACCCGGACGTCGTCGGTGGACCCCGTCCAGCACAGCGACGTCCCGTTGAAGTCGGGCACGCAGTCGCCCTGCAGCCCCGTCGGCTTGGTCGGCTGCGTGGTGTCGGTCGGGGCGGGGGTCGGCGTCGGTCCCGCGCCCAGTGCCGGGGCGCTGACCAGCGCGCTCGGCGGGCTCACGTTGCCGGCGGCGTCCCTGGCGACGACGTAGAACGCGTAGGTCCGGTCGCCGCCCAGCCCGGTGACGACGGCCGTCGTCTGGAAGGTGGAGGCCACCAGGACGAAACCGTTCGCCGTGAGCATGTACACCCTGTATTCGGCGACCCCGGTGTTGTCGGTGGACGCCGTCCAGCACAGGCCGACCGAACCCTGGAAGCTCCCGCTCGGCGGCGGGGGCGGCGGGCACGCCCGCAGGTCCCCCGGCCCCGTCGGCGGCCTCACGTCCGCTCCCGGCGAGGCCGAGGGCGACGGCGAGACCGTGGTCAGCATGCGGACGGCGTGCATCTGGGCCACACTGCCCGCGAGCACGGGCGGCGCGGTGATGTTGGCCGCCAGCAGCACGGCGGCGACGGCGCCCGCCGCAACCCATCCGGCAGGCCATGACAGTCTGGGCACAGCTCCCACCTTCCGGAGACGAAGTCCGCCAACGATGTAGCCCGGATGATCGGTCGGCCGAGGGAACCGGTCAAAGGACCGGCCGCGTCCCCGCCGGTCGTTCCGTAAGGATTGTGAAACTTTCACCTGGGCAGGGCGCCGATACCGTGGCGAGATGAAGATCGTGGTCACCGGCGCGGCCGGTTTCATCGGGAGCGGCGTCGCCGGGTTGCTGCGCGACGCCGGGCATGAGGTGCGAGGATTCGACCTGCGCGGCGGCGAGGACGTCACGGTGGGCGACGTGCGGGATGAGGACGCCGTCGCCCGCGCGGTCGCCGGAGCCGACGCCGTGGTGCACCAGGCGGCCAAGGTCGGCCTGGGCGTCGACGTGTCCGACCTGCCGGCGTACGTGTCGGTCAACGCCCTCGGGACCGCGGTGCTGCTCGCCGCGATGGCGCGGCACGGGGTCTCCCGGCTGGTCCTGGCGTCATCGATGGTCATCTACGGCGAGGGCGTCTACGACTGCGCCGAACACGGCCGGGTGCGGCCCGGCCCCCGGGCCGAGAAGGACCTGGCCGAGGGGCGGTTCGAGCCGGTGTGCCCGCGCTGCGGGCGCCCCCTGTCGCCGGGAACCGTGGACGAGGACGTCGCGCCCGATCCGCGCAACGCGTACGCCACGAGCAAGCTCGCCCAGGAGCACCTCGCGGCCAACTGGGCCCGTGAGACCGGCGGCGTGGCGGTCGCCCTGCGCTACCACAACGTGTACGGCCCGGGGATGCCTCGCGACACCCCCTACTCCGGGGTGGCCGCGATCTTCCGGTCCGCGCTGGAGGCGGGGCGGGCGCCGCTGGTGTTCGAGGACGGCGGCCAGCGCAGGGACTTCGTCCACGTCGGCGACGTCGCGGCGGCCAACCTCGCCGCGCTGGACACGCTGGAGGCCGCCCCGCCCGGCCGGCTCCGCGCGTACAACGTGGCCAGCGGCGAGCCCCACACGATCGGCGACCTGGCCGAGGCGCTCAGCGTGGCCCGGGGCGGGCCCGCGCCGGAGGTCACCGGCCGCTACCGGCTGGGCGACGTCCGGCACATCGTGGCCTCCCCGGACCGCGCCGCCGCCGACCTCGGCTTCCGGGCGCGGATCCGCTTCGCCGACGGCATGCGGGAGTTCGCCCACGCCCCTCTCGGGACGGCCGGCTGAGTCACCAGGGAGATTTCACGAAGCCCTGCAGCAGCAGGCCCACCACCGCCTGCACCACGAGCAGGCGGCGGTCGCCCTCCCGGCCGGTTCCGGTGCGTCCGGCCGCCGCGGCGACCCACAGGGCGTACGGCAGCCAGATCCGCTCCACCTCGCCCCTGGTGACGCCGCTGACGTCGAGGGCGAGCACCGCGACCAGGGCCGCCATCGGCAGGATCCGGTCGCGGGCACGTCCCTGGGCCACGAGGCCGGCGGCGGTGGCCGGGCCGGTCACCAGGGCGAGCACGGCCAGGTTGGCGACCAGGAAGTACAGGTAGGGCCGTTCTGCGCCGGGATCGGCCGCCCACTCGGCGTGGGTGGCGAGCACACCGGCCGGCCACCAGAACCCCCCGGCGGCGAACAGCGCGCTCACCGCGGCCATCCCCGCCAGGCAGGCGGCCACGGTCGAACGCGGCACCCCCACCACGAGCGCCGCGACGAGGGGGACGAGCAGGAACGGCACCATGCCGTAGCTGAGGTAGGGCAGCGCGCCCAGCGCCAGCCCCGCGCCGAGGCCGAGCACCACCCGGCCCGCCCGGCTCCGCGCGCCGAGCACCAGCAGCGCCGTCCCCCACGCCCCCACGCCCGCGAAGAACGCGTCCATGGTCGTCGCGATCCACACCGCCGCCGGGCACAGGGCGAGGTGGGGCAGCACGCGCCGGGCCGCGTCCTCCCCCGCGACGCGCCACACGGTCAGGCCGATCGCGACCGTGGCAGAGCACCCCGTCACGACCACGAGGAGGGCGGCCCAGAACGGCCCGGGCAGCCCGATGGCCGCCAGCGCCCACAGCACCAGCACCGGCAGCGGCGGATGACCTCGTACGTGCGTGGGATAGGCAGGCAGATCCCGGGTGAACCCGGCGAGCCAGCCGAGGGGATCGTCGCCCACGGCCCCGAGCCCGGCCAGGTACTCCTGCGGGTGGGTGAACGGCCACGCCAGCCCGTCCCCCGACACCGCCAGCAGCACCGTCCACGCGAGCGACGCGGCGAAGGCCGCGGCCGGCGCCGCGCGCATCGGCGGGTTCGCGGTCAGCCGGGGCAGCACGGGGACCGCGACCGCGGCGAAGACCACGGCAGGAAGCAGCGCGGGCGTGGGCAGGCGCGCCAGCGCGTGCAGCGGCGGCAGGTGGTCGATGCGCAGCACCCCGCGGGCGTGCAGCAGCCCGCCCACCGCGAACGCGCCCACCACCAGCGCCGCCCAGACCACCAGCGCCCGCTGCCGGGCCGTGAGCGCCCTCCACCGCGCCGCCGGCGCAGCCCGTCCGCCCGCCGGCGAGCCCTGCCGCTCCGCCGGCGCCCCCTGTCGTGCCGTCACGACCGCCACCGTAGGCGCACCGTGGCCGCCGTCCGGACCCTCTGGGCAGCCCCGTAGTCACTTCGTAAGAACTCGGCGGCCCCCTGGGCTCTAGCTTCTGCGGCATGCAGATCGATGTGGTGCTTCCCTGCCTCGACGAGGCGGCGGCGCTGCCCTGGGTGCTCGGCCGCATGCCGGACGGCTACCGGCCCATCGTGGTGGACAACGGATCCACCGACGGGTCGGCCGAGGTCGCCGCCCGGCACGGCGCGCTCGTGGTGAGCGAGCCCAGGCCGGGCTTCGGCGCCGCCTGCCACGCGGGCCTGGAGGCGGCGACCGCCCCCGTCGTGTGTTTCATGGACGCCGACGCCTCCCTGGATCCCCGGCAGCTTCCGTACGTCGCGGAGGATGTGGTGCGCGGCGACTCCGACCTGGTGCTGGGCCGCCGCAGGCCCGTCACCGCGTCGGCCTGGCCCGCGCACGCCCGGCTGGGCAACCAGGTGCTCGCCTGGCGGCTGCGCCGCCGCACCGGCGCGCCCCTGCACGACCTCGGCCCGATGCGCGCCGCCCGCCGTACGGCGCTGCTGGACCTGGGCCTGCGGGACCGGCGGTTCGGCTACCCGCTGGAGATGGTGCTGCGGGCGAGCGAGGCGGGCTGGCGCATCGGCGAGGTCGACGTCGACTACCTGCCGCGGGTGGGCCACTCGAAGGTGACGGGGACGGTCCGCGGCACCGTGCGTACGGTGCGCGACATGTGGCGGGCGGCGTGACGCCGGCCACGGGCGGGGCCGCGGCGCAGCTCGTCGTGATCGCCAAGTCGCCCGTGCCGGGGGCAGTGAAGACCCGGCTCACGCCGCCGTACACGGCTCAAGAGGCCGCCGCGCTCGCGGAGGCGGCACTGCGCGACACCCTGTCGGCCGTCGCCGCCACCCCCGCCGCGCGCCGGGTGCTGGCCCTGCTCGGCGAGCCGGGGCCCTGGCTGCCCGCAGGGTGCGACGTGGTCGCGCAGCGGGGCGGCGACCTGGCCGAACGGCTGACCGCCGCCTTCGCCGACGCGTGGACGGCCCTTCCCGTGCCGGTCGTGCTGATCGGCATGGACACGCCGCAGGTCACCCCCGCGCTGCTGAGCGAGGCGGTGCGGCTGCTGGACGGGCACGACGTCGTGGTCGGCCCGGCCTCCGACGGCGGGTTCTGGCTGCTCGGGCAGCGCACGCCCGATCCCGCCCTGCTGGACGGGCTGCCGATGTCCCGGCCCGACACGGGCGCGCTGCTGATGGAGCGGATCCGCGCCGCGGGCGTGCGGACCGCTCTGCTGCCCGAGCTGACCGACGTGGACACCGCCGCGGACGCGCACGCGGTGGCCGCGCGGATCCCCTCCTCGCGGTTCGCGGCGACGCTGGCCGCCCTCGGCGCGGACGTCCCCGCGTGATCGGCCCGCTCTACGCCGAGTCGCTGGACGGCGCGCGAGTCGAGGTCGAGTCGGCCGACGGCGGCACCTGGCCGCTGGAGGCGTGGCGCTGGCTCCACGACGCCGAAGGGGACGAGGCCATGCTCGCCCGCTGCGCCGACCCCACGCTCGACGTGGGCTCGGGACCGGGGCGGCTGACCGTGGCGCTGACGAGGCGCGGCGTGCAGGCGCTCGGCATCGACGTCACCCCCCGGGCCGTACGGCTCACCCGCCTGGCCGGCGGGCGTGCCCTCTGTCGCGACGTGTTCGGCCACGTGCCCGGAGCGGGCCGCTGGGGCACCGTGCTGCTGGCCGACGGCAACATCGGCATCGGCGGCGACCCCGACGCCCTGCTGCGCCGGGCCCGCGAGCTGCTGCGTCCCGGCGGCGAGGTCGTCGCCGAGCTCGACCCGCCCGGCGCCGCGACCCGTACGGAACGGGTGCGGCTGCGGCGGGAGGGCAGGGTCACCGGGTGGTTCGCCTGGGCGCGGGTCAGCGTGTCGGACATCGGGCCGCTCGCCGCACGCACCGGCTTCCGCCCCGTGGAGGTGTGGACCGAGGCCGGCCGCTGGTTCTCGGTCCTGGGCTGAGCTCCGCGCCCCTCCACGGCCGAGGCGGCTACCGGGTGGTGTTCCTGGAGGGCGGCTACGTGGTGCTCGCCCGGCCGTGACCGGCCGCCTCACGCGCGCACGTACGCGTGCGGGGTCGTGCCGAAGGCGTGCTTGAACGACTGGATGAACGCGCTGGGGCCGCTGTAACCGCACGCGGCGGCCGTCGAGGTCACCGACCGGCCGCCGGCCAGCAGGATGAGCGCGTGATGCAGCCGAAGCTGGGTGCGCCACTGCGGGAAGCTCATGCCGGTCTCCGCGCGGAACAGCCTGCTGAGCGTGCGTTCCGACGCGCCCACCACCGCGCCCAGCTCGGCGAGCGTACGGCCGTCCGCCGGATCGGCCTCCAGGATCGCGGCCACGTCGCGCAGCCGGGGAACGGACGGCGTCGGCAGGCACAGCGGCAGCGCCTCGACCTCGCGGAGCTGGTCGAGCAGCACGCGTTCGAGGTTGGCCCGCTGACCCGGCGTCGGCTCGTCGTCGCCGGTCAGGGCGACCACGACCTCCCGCAGCAGAGGCGTGATCGCCATGACCGTGGGCCGGTCCAGCCGCAGCGGGTTGACCGTCGGGCCGAAGAGCAGCGCCCGCATCTCGGTCGGCCCGTACGCCTCGTGCGCGTGCGCCACTCCCGCCGGGATCCACACGCCCCGATGCGGTGGCACCACCCAGTCGCCGATCGGCGTCGAGATCCGCAACACCCCGCGATGCGGATGGATGAGCTGGTGGGAGGCGTGGTCGTGCCAGTCGATGCGCTGACGGTGGGCCAGCGGCACGCGGGACGCGCCGCCGCCGGAGGGATGGCGGGTTGCCGACATGAATCGGCAGAATATCGCTAGTTCGCCGCCAGGGTCGTCCGGGATGCTCGACGGAGCCTCTCAAGGAGACGATCAGTGACACAGACATCCGTTCAGGCGCCGGCGGCGCGGGCGGCGTCCGCGTGGCGGCGCATGTGGCTGTGGGCTACGGCGCACGCCGTCGACGACCTCTACCAGGGACTCGTGCCGGCCTGCGTGCCCTACTTCGTGCTCGACCGGCACTACGGCTACGTGGCGGCCTCCGGGCTGACGATGGCCGCGGCCCTGGGCAGTTCGATTCCGCAGCCGTTCATCGGCCTGGCCGTCGACCGATTCCGCCTGGGCTGGCTCGCCGCCGCCGGTGTCGCGCTGGCCGGGCTCGGCCTCGGCCTGTCCGGGCTGGTGGAGCCCTACCCCGTGGTCTGGGCCCTCGTGCTGCTGTCCGGGCTCGGCGTGGCCATGTTCCACCCGGCGGCGGGCAAGGGGGCCAGAGAGACGGCGGGAGACAGCGCGACGGCGATGAGCGTCTTCGCGGCGGGCGGGAGCGTCGGCTTCTTCCTCGCGCCCGTGCTGGCCACGCCCGTCCTCATCGCGATGGGCGTCGGCGCCACGGTCCTGTTCATCCCACCGGCCCTGCTCGTCGCGTTCGCGCTGCTCCGGAACCGGCCCCCGGCCCGGGCGGGCGCGGCGGGCACGCGCGCGGGCACCGACAGGTGGGCGCCGTTCATGGTCCTCACCGGCATCGAGGTCGTCAGGTCGGTGACGTTCTTCGGCGTGCTCACCTTCATCGAGCTGTTCTGGATCAGGCATCTCGACGCCGGACGCGGCCTCGCGGGCGCGGCCCTGGCCTGCTTCCTGGTCGGCGGGGTCGCGGGCACCCTCCTCGGGGGACGCCTCGCCGACCGGATGGGACTCGTGCGAACCGTGCAGATCGGCGGCCTGCTCGCCATACCCGCGCTCGCCGGGCTGCGCCTGCTGCCGGGGCCCTGCCTGCCGATGCTGTTCGCCGTGCTCGCGGGCATCGCGGTCAACATCCCGTTCGCCGTGCTGGTGAAGCTGGGCCAGGACTACCTGCCCAACCGGCCGGGCACCGCCGCCGGTGTCACGCTCGGGCTCGGCGTGAGCGTCGGCGGGCTCGCCGCGCCGGTGCTCGGCGTCACGGCGGAGGCGTACGGCCCGCAGGGCGTCTTCACCGTCCTCTGTCTGGTGCCGATCGCGGCCGTGGCACTGGGACTGTTCCTCCCCCGCAGGTGATTCCTTCAGGTGTCCCTGCTCTAGTAGGTGTCCCTGCTCTAGGTGTCCCTGCTCGGGGTCGTCGCGGTTACGCCCGCCCGCGATCCCAGGGGGACGCCGGCCGCCTTGCCTGAGCCTCAGCCTCAGCCTCCGCTGACGACGCCCGGCGTGGCGGCGAGCAGCAGGACGTCGATCCCGGCCGCACCGATCGCGGCGGCGAAGGGCGCCGCGGCCACGCGCCGGGCGAGCAGCAGACCGGCCGCGGCGCACGCGGCCACTCCGGCGAACGCGAGCCATCGGGCCGGGCCTGCCGGTCCCGGAGGCGCGACCACCAGCAGCGCCGACGCGGCCAGCAACGGCAGCGGCAGGACACGCCGCGCTCGGGCGGGGCCGAGACGCTGCGGCCAGCCCCGCACCCCCGTCGCGACGTCCGTCTCGATGTCGGGCAGCACGTTCGCGAGGTGCGCCGCGCAGCCGAGCAGCGCCGCGGCGAGTACGGCCCACCACGCCGGGGATGAGACCGGCGGTGAGACCGGCGGGGCGTGGCCGGGCGTTCCGGTCGTCACGAACACCGGCACCGCGCCGAACCCCGCCGCGTACGGCACCCACGAGGCCGCCGTGCCCTTGAGCCACAGGTTGTAGGCCCAGGCCGCGGCGACGGCGACCAGGTGCGTCACCCCGGCCACCACACCACAGGACAGCGAGAGCGGCACGCAGGCCACCAGTGCGGCGAACGCCGCGACGCGCACCGTGCGCGCGGACACCAGACCCGCCACGATCGGCTTGGACGTCCTGCCGGCCCCGGCGTCCCTGGCGGCGTCCACGGCGTCGTTGCACCAGCCCACGGACAGCTGACCGGTCAGCACGGCGAGAGCGGTCAGCACCGTCCCGGCCGGCCCCCACCCGGCGACCGCCACGAGCGCCGTGACCAGCGTCGTCACCGCCGCTGTCGGACCCGGGTGACACGCCCTGGCCAGCCCGGCCACCATACGCGCCACTGCGGCCACTCCCGCTGACCCGGCCGCGGTAGACGCCACCCCCGCCGCCCTGTTCGTCCTGGCGTCCCTGGTCATCGCGGCAGTTCCGGTCGCCTTGGGATCCCCGGCGGCCCCTTGGCCCTCGGCAGCCGCCTCGCTCCGGATGCCCTCCATGCCCTCGACACCCTCAGCGCCCTCGACGCTTTCGATGCCCGCGACACTCTCGATGCCCGCGACACTCTCGGTGCCCGCCGAGGAGGAGGCCGCGCGACGCGCGTCCTGGACCGGCACGGCGGCGCCCGCGCCGCTGCCGGCCGCCGCGTCCTCGGGCAGTTCCCCTGAACCGGTCACGTTTTGAGCGTAACGGGGCATCTCCGACAGATCACGATCCGCACCGAAATGTATGCCGAGGCCCCCAACGGGCAAGAGGGAATTGTCACGGTTTTCGCCTGCACGAGGATGTGAGATGACGCGGATCGCGGCCGTCCACGGTGTCGTTCCCCCGCATCGCCACTCGCAGGCGGAGATCGCGGACGCGCTCGCGCGGGTCTGCCTTCCGCCTGGCGCCGATCGCCGGCTTCTCGACCGGCTGCACGCCGGCGCCCGGGTGGAGCACCGCAACCTGGTGCTGCCGCTCGACCAGTACGGCAAGCTCGACGGCTTCGGCGCGGCCAACGACCTGTTCATCGAGGCCGCGCTCGACCTGGGCGCGCAGGCCATAACGGGGGCGCTGGACGCGGCCGGGCTCACCCCGGCGGACGTCGACATGATCATGTGCACGTCGGTCACCGGCGTCGCCGCGCCGTCGCTGGACGCCAGGCTGGCCAACCGGATCGGGCTCCGCCCGGACGTGAAGCGGGTGCCGGTGTTCGGCCTCGGGTGCGTGGCGGGAGCGGCCGGAATCGCCCGGCTGCACGACTACCTGCGCGGCTGGCCCGGCCACGTGGCCGTGCTGCTCTCGGTCGAGCTGTGCTCCCTCACCTTGCAGCGCGACGACACCTCCACCGCCAACCTCGTGGCAGGCGCCCTGTTCGGAGACGGCGCCGCCGCCGTGGTCGCGTACGGGGACGAGCGCGAGCCGTTACCGGCGGATGCGGCCGGCCCGACGGTGGTGGGCACGCGCAGCCACCTTTATCCCGGCTCGGAACGCGTGATGGGCTGGGACGTCCGCGACACCGGCTTCCGCGTCGTGCTGGACGCCGGGGTGCCCGACGTGGTCCGCACCTATCTGGGCGACGACGTGCACGGGTTCCTCGCCGACCACGGCCTCACCGCGGACGACATCACCGCCTGGGTCTGCCATCCCGGCGGCCCCAAGGTGCTGGAGGCCGTCGCGGAGACGCTCGCGCTCCCGGACGGCGCGCTCGACCTCACCTGGCGTTCGCTGGCCACCAACGGGAACCTGTCGTCGTCCTCGGTGCTGCACGTGCTGCGCGACACCCTCGCGCTGCGGCCCCCGCCGCCGGGCACGCCGGGCATGCTGCTGGCGATGGGCCCGGGGTTCTGCTCCGAACTCGTCCTGCTGCGCTGGTAGGGAGAAGCCGTGTCGTCCTGGCCCGTGTCGTCCTGGCCCGTGTCGCCCTGGTATGTGCTGCTCATCGCGCTCGTCGCGGTTGAGCGCCTCGCCGAGCTGGTCGTCGCCCGCCGCAACGCCCGCTGGAGCCTCGGCCGGGGCGGCGTGGTGTACGGCAGGGGCCACTATCCCTGGATGGTCGCCCTGCACACCGGTCTGCTGGCCGGATGCCTGCTGGAGGTGTGGCTGGCGGACCGGCCGTTCGTCCCCGGTCTGGGCTGGCCGATGTTCGTGCTGGTCCTGGCCGCGCAGGGGCTGCGGTGGTGGTGCGTCACCACGCTCGGCCCCCAGTGGAACACGCAGGTCATCGTCGTGCCCGGTCTGCCGCTCGTACGGCGCGGGCCGTACCGGTTCGGGTGGCTGCGCCACCCCAACTACGTCGCGGTGGCGGTGGAGGGCGCGGCGCTGCCGCTCGTGCACTCCGCCTGGCTGACGGCGCTGGCCTTCACCCTGCTCAACGTGCCGCTCATGGCCGTACGCCTGCGCTGTGAGAACACCGCCCTCGCCACCGCGGCCACCGGCTCGGCCGCACCCGGCGCAGGGGCGGGGACCGCGGCGTGATCGACCTGCTGGTCGCCGGCGGCGGGCCCGCCGGGCTGGCCACGGCCATCCACGCGGCGCTGGCCGGAATGGAGACGGTCGTCGTCGAACCGCGGACCGGCCCGGTCGACAAGGCGTGCGGGGAGGGCCTGATGCCTACCGGCGCCGCCGCGCTGGCGGACCTCGGGGTGGAGATGCCGGACGGCAGGCCGTTCCGCGGCATCCGCTACGTGGACGGGCCCCACCGGGTGCAGGCGGAGTTCCGGGACGGCCACGGGCTGGGCGTGCGCCGCACGGCCCTGCACGCGGCGCTCGCCCTCCGCGCCCGGGACCTCGGCGTCCGCCTCGTGCCGGGCCGGGTGGACGCGGTGCACGCCGCTGATGAGGGCGTACGCGCCCGCGTGACAGGCGGCCCGGACCTGTGCGATCTGGAGCTGTGTGCCCCGGAACTGCGTGCTCCAGAACCGCGTGCTGCAGACTTGGGTGACCCGAAGCCGCGGTGGCCTGAATTGCACGGGTCCGAGCTGCACGGCCCGGAACTGCACCGGCCCGAACTGCGTGGCCGGGGACCATACGGCCCGGAGTCACGCGGCACGTCGGGTCTGGAGTTCCGTGCCGGAGAACCGTCCGGCAGGGAACCGTGTGTTCAGGAACCGCGTACGCGGGAACCGTACGGCCGGGAAGCAGGCGTCCGGGAACTGAGCGCGCGGTGGCTGGTCGCGGCCGACGGGCTGCACTCGCCGATCAGGACGCGGCTCGGGCTCGGCCTGCCGTCCGGCGGCCCCCGCAGATACGGCCTGCGCCGTCACTACCGGGTCGCGCCGTGGACGGACTTCGTGGAGGTGCACTGGGCGCCCGGCGGCGAGGCGTACGTCACCCCGGTGGGCGACGACCTGATCGGCGTGGCCGTGCTCAGCAGCGAACGGCGGACCTACGACGAGCACCTGGCGCGGTTCCCCGGCCTGCTCGCCCGGCTGGACGGCCCTCCCGCCACCCCCGTGCGCGGGGCCGGTCCGCTGCGCCAGCGGGTGCGGCGGCGGGTGGCCGGGCGGGTGCTCCTCGTCGGCGACGCCGCGGGCTACGTCGACGCGCTCACCGGTGAGGGGATCTCGCTCGCGCTGCTGTCGGCCCACGCGCTGGTCTCATGCCTGCGGGCGGGGCGCCCCGAGGAGTACGAGGCCGCCTGGCGGCGCCTGTCGTGGCGTTCCCGTCTGCTGACGGCCGCTCTGGTTGGGGCCAGGCGGCATCCTCCCGCGGCCCGGATGATCGTGCCCGCCGCGCGGCGCCTGCCCGTGGTGTTCGGGGCGGCGGTACGGGCGCTCGCCTGAGCGCCACGCTTTCCACACCTTCCCTCCAAAACGGGCACGGCTCCAGAATTGTTACAGCCGGATTCACAATTCGTGAAGGCCCGTTTTTAGGGCACCACCGGATAGCCCTATACGCGACGGCAATAGAACCTACTTCGACATTGACAAAGTAGCCATATTTCGTGACCGGTATGCAAAGATCTGGTGTATGTACCGAATGGCGAGGCCGATGTTACGGCAAGGATGACTGGAGGGTCGTCACTTGCCCCACGTGCAGAACGTCGTCCTGCTCACCCTGCTGGCTCTGCTCGGTACGCTCCCGATCGCCGCGCTGGTGGTCCTCGCGATGCGCCTGCGCCGGCTGCGCGCCACGCAGGCCGAGGCCGCGCGGCAGGCGGCGGCCGAAGCCCGCGAGCAGTTCGGCCGTGACGTGCACGACCTCGTGAGCAGCCGCCTGTGGCTGGCCACCCTGCGCAGCGAGCTCGCCTATCGCCTCGCGGACGACGACAGCCCCCTGCGACCGGCCCTGGCCGACGTGGTGCAGTCGATCCGCCAGGCGTCCGCCGACATCCGCAACGTGACCCGCTCCTTCCGTGACGTCTCGCTCGCCTCGGAACTGGCCAACGCGCGGGCCGTGCTCAGGGCGTACGGCGCCGGCTGCAGCGTCGAGGCCACCGAGGCGGAGCTGGGCGACGAGATCAGCGCGGTGTTCGCGATCATGGTGCGGGAGGCGGTGACCAACGTCCTGCGTCACAGCAGGGCGACCCTGTGCACGATCGAGATCGTCGTGCGGGGCGGCATGGCGACGCTCACCGTCTCCAACAACGGCGTCGATCCCTCCACGCCGCCCGGCGACGGCAGCGGACTGGACAACCTCCGCACCAGAGCGGCGGAGCTCGACGGCGTCGTGGGAACGGTCCTCGACCCGGACGGCTGGTTCCGCCTCATCGCCGAGATCCCCTGCAGGCGCGGGGACCGCCGCTGACACAGGCCGCGCTCACCGGCCGGGCGGCCCGGATCCGAAAGCACGACGTGCCGGCCTCCCCACGGCGACGCACCGCTCCGCATAGCAGCGCACAGGTCTACGCATAGCAGCGCGCGGGCCCTCCGCATAGCCAGGCGCGCCTCCGCATAAGCACGCCCGGGCCTCCACCCGGCGACGCACGGGTCCCGCATAACAACGCGCGGGCGTCCGCGTAGCGAGGCACAGGTCTCCGCATGCCGACGCTCGGGCCTGCCTGTCCGAACCCTCCACGTGCAGGCAGCGCGCATGCGCGTCGTGGACTTCTGGGCCCAGGCCCTTTATCCCTTCGCCGACCCGCCGCAGACCTCGGTCAGTGCGTTTGACCAGCCCCTTGACCGAATAGTCCATTAGGCCCCTTGATGACCGCAATGAAAAGCATCACCACCGACCCATGACGGCGTCACGGTTGTTATGTGCAGATTTCACATGGCGCAGTTGACGGGCGTAACTTGGCCCTTCTCTTTATTTCCGGAATTCTTTGACGTGACCGGCCTGAGGGGACATCTGGTGATTAGTAAGTACGAGATTTACTGCCTCGCAGATCCCTTGTTCTACGACACCCTCGACACCAAGCGCGAGGAGCATCCCGACTTCGCCATCGCCGCGCGGCCCGCTCCCGAGGGATGGGCGCACGCCGCGAGCGGGACCTGGCTCCACTACGCGCCGGCCGGCGCCACCCTGCCCACGCAGGGCTGGAAGATCCACATCTCCTCCTCCGTGCCGGAGGCGGAGCGGGTGATCGCGGCGGCCTGGGACTACTGCGTCCCCCGCGGACTGGCTTTCAAGTTCCTGCGCGGCCGGCGCGTGATGGCGATGCAGAACTCCAAGTACGCCTTCCGCGGGTCGAGCGGCAAGCTCGTCACCATCTATCCGGTGGACGAGGCCCAGCTTGAGCTGACGCTCAAGGAGCTCGCCGAGATCCTCGACGGCGTCGAGGGCCCGTACATCCTCAGCGACCTGCGTTACGGCGAAGGACCGCTGTTCGTCCGCTACGGCGGGTTCGCCGAGCGCCACTGCCTCGACGAGAACGGCGAGCGGGTCCTCGCGATCGAGAACGCCGACGGCGACCTCGTCCCCGACGTGCGTGGTCCCGCGTTCGCCCTGCCCTCCTGGGTGACCCTGCCCGTGTTCCTCGAACCCCACCTGGCCGCGCGCAACGCGGTGACGCTCGAAGGCGTGCCGTACGCGGTGGACGGCGTGCTGCACTTCTCCAACGGCGGCGGCGTCTACCTGGGGCACTACAGGCGCACCGGCGAGAAGGTGGTGCTCAAGGAGGCCCGCCCGCACGCCGGGCTGGACGTCGAGGGACGCGACGCCGTCACCCGCCTGCGGCACGAGGCCGCGATCATGGAGCGCCTGGCCGGCCTCGACGTCGTCCCGGCGCTGCGCGATTACTTCACCGTCGGCGAGCACCACTTCCTGGTGCAGGAGTACGTCGACGGCACCTCGCTCAGCCAGCTCATCGCCCAGAAGCACCCCCTCACGCGCGCCGACCGCACCCCCGTCATGGACGCGGACTACGCCGGGTGGGCCATCGGGATGCTCGCCAAGGTGCGGGCGGCGGTCTCGGCGCTGCACGAGCGCGGCGTGGTGTTCGGCGACCTGCACCCCTTCAACGTCCTGGTGGACGGCGACCGCGTGGTCCTGATCGACTTCGAGGTCTCCTCCCCCGTCGAGGAGCGCAGGCGACCGACGCTCGCCAATCCCGGCTTCGTGCCGCCGCGCGAGCTGGCCGGCGTCGCAGCCGACGAGTACGCGCTGGCCTGCCTGCACCTGGGCGTGTTCGCCCCGATGACCACCATGCTGCTGCAGCTCCACCGGCCCAAGGCCGCCCAGCTCGGCCGGCTGATCGTCGAGACGTTCCCGGTGCCGCCCGCGCTGATCGAGGGGGCCGTACGGACGATCCTCGGGCAGGATCCGCCCGCGCCGGAGCCGAGCCGGCTCCCCCGGCGGGCCCGGCTCACCCAGGGCTGGCCCGCCCTGCGGGAGGCGCTGGCGAAGGCGATCCTCGCCTCGGCGACGCCGGAACGCGACGACCGCCTGTTCCCCGGCGACATCGTCCAGTTCGAGCCCGGCGGTGGGGTGAGCCTCGCCAACGGCGCGGCGGGCGTCCTGTACGCGCTCGCGGCGACCGGGGCGGGACGCTTCCCCGAGCACGAGGAGTGGCTGCTCAGGCAGGCCGCCGAACCCGGCATCGGGCCCGGCTTCTACAACGGGCTGCACGGGGTGGCGTACGCGCTGGAGGCGCTCGGCCGCCGCGAGGACGCGCTCGACGTGGCGGAACGGTGCGCACGAGAGCCGGGGGAACAACGGCTGGACCTGAGTCTCTACCGCGGCCTGTCCGGCATCGGCCTCACCCTGATGCACCTGCACGACGCGACCGGCGAGCCGGAGTTGCGCGAGCGGGCCGCGCGCGTCGTGGCGCTGGTGGCCGACCGGCTCGGCGGCCCGGACGACGTGCCCGAGATCAGCGGCGGCAAGCACCCGCACGCGGGGCTGATGTACGGCTCGTCGGGGCCTGCCCTGATGTTCCTGCACGCCTACGAGCGCACCGGCGACCCCGGCCTGCTCGACCTCGCGGCCACCGCGCTGCGGCAGGACCTGCGCCGGTGCGTCGGCCGCGAGGACGGTCAGCTTCAGGTGCAGCAGGGCTGGCGGACCAACCCCTACCTCGACGAGGGGTCGGCCGGCATCGGCGTGGTGCTGGACCGCTACCTCGCCCACCGGCACGACGAGACCTTCGCCGAGTCGCTGGCCGCCATCCGGCCGGTCACGACACTGCCCTACTACATCCAGCCGGGGCTGTTCGCGGGCCGGGCCGGCATGATCGCCTGCCTGTCGTCCGGCTCGCGCCCCGACCCCGAGGCCGCCGCGGCGCAGATCGCCCGGCTGGCCTGGCACGAGCTTCCCTACCAGGGCGGGCTGGCCTTCCCCGGAGCCCAGTTGCTCCGGCTGTCCATGGATCTCGCCACCGGGAGCGCCGGCGTGCTGCTCGCGCTCGGCACCGCGCTGCACGACGAGCCGGTCCATCTCCCGTTCCTCGAACCCCCCGGACGGTCCCGGGCGCAGGGGCCCCTGCGCACCGCCGCCGGGTCGAACGTCCCGACCAGCCTCGAAAGGAGGTGAAACGCGCAATGGCGCTCCTCGACCTGCAGACCCTCGAGGCCCCCGGCGGTTACGGCGGTGGCCACGGCGGCGGCGGCAGCAACCTGAGCCTCCTGGCCTGCACCCCGCACGAGAACAGCAGCCTCAGCCTGCTCTGCGGCTGGTAACACGCTGACGACCTTCCGGTGAACACGAACGTCAGCCCCATCCCCGGCTGACGAAACCCATACAAGGAGATGTTCCAGATGGCGCTTCTCGACCTGCAGAACCTCGAGATCCCCGGCGGCCACGGCGGTGGCCACGGCGGCGGCGGCAGCAACCTGAGCCTCCTGGCCTGCACCCCGCACGAGAACAGCAGCCTCAGCCTGCTCTGCGGCTGGTAACACGCTGAGGGAGTCCTGGGCGGTCGTCGCGGCCGCCCAGGCTTCCGCGTTTACGGCCCCGGCCGGTCGGCCGCGGGAGCCCCTCCCGTCCTGTCCGGCCTTTCACCCCTTTGGAGGATCCGGTGAGCTCTCGTCCGGCGGACCTGCTGATCGCGCGGGCCGTACGGCGCGGCGGCCCGTGGCTCGCCGTGCTCGCGGCGACGGCGCTGCTGGGCGCGGCGGCCGACCTGCTGCTCCCGGCGGCGCTCGGCCGCGCCGTCGACGTCGTGGTACGGATCCAGTCGCGAACGGGGGCGGGGCCAGGAGCGGAGACCGGGGCGGGATCGGGAGCGGGGGCCGGCGTGGGGGCGGGAGCGGGGGGTGAGGCCGCGTTCGGGCTCACCGGCCCGCTCGCGACCGCCGTGCTGCTGATCGCGCTGGTCGTCGCGTGCGACGCGCTGGGCGTGCTCGCGGCCGGGGTGAGCGGGGCGCGGGCCGCCCGGTGGCTGCGCTCCCGGGTGGTGGCTCACACCCTGTCCGTCGGCGCCGGCATGACCCGGCACCTCGCGCCGGGCGAGATCGTCACCCGCGCCGGGGTGAACGTGGAGGAGGCCGGGCGGACCCCCGAGGCGGTGGTCACCGCGGCCACGCTCGTCGTTCCCGCGGCCGGCAGCGTCGTCGCCCTCGCGCTGATCGACCCGTGGCTCGCCGTCACGCTGGTGGCCGGCCTGCTCCTGATCGTCGCCGTGCTCCGCGCGTTCATGCGCAGGACCACGGCGGCCTCCGGCGGCTACCAGCAGGCCCAGGGAGAGATCGCGGGCATGCTGGTGGGCGCGCTCGCCGGGGCCCGCACCATCACCGCCGCCGGAACCGAGGACCGGGAGGCGGCGCGTGTGCTCGCCCCGCTCCCCCGCCTGCGCGCCCACGGCCTGGCGCTGTGGCGGCTGCAGGCGCGGGCCGGTGTCCAGGCCGCCGTCGTCGTCCCGCTTCTGGAGATCGCCGTGCTCGCCGCCGGCGGGCTGCGCCTGTCGGCAGGCGGCCTCACCGTCGGGGAACTGCTCGCCGCCGCGCGCTACGTCGTGCTCGGGGCGGGTCTGGGGTCGGCGCTCGGCTACGCGGCACGCATCGCCCGCGCCCGGTCGGCCGCCCAGCGCCTGGAGGAGCTGTTCGCCGTGCCGCCCCCGGCGTACGGGGACCGGCCGCTGCCGCCGGGCCCGGGCACGCTGGAACTGCGTGACGTGACCGTACGGGCCGACGGCACACGGCTGCTGAGCGGTGTCAGCCTGGTCGTGCCGGGCGGCACGTGCACGGCGGTGGTGGGCCGCTCGGGCTCGGGCAAGTCGTCGCTGGCCGCCGTCGCGGGCCGGCTCGTCGATCCCGAACGCGGCGCGGTCCTGCTCGACGGCGTGCCCCTGCGCGAGATCGGCCGCGAGCCGCTGCGCCGCGCCGTCGGATACGCGTTCGAGCGGCCCGCGCTGTTCGGCGAGACGCTGGCCGAGGCCGTCGCCTTCGGCCTCCCCCCGGGGGACGGCACCGCGCACAGTACGGCGCGCAGCAGGGACAAGGCGCGCACCGAGAACGCGACGCGCAGCAGGGACACGGCGTGCGCCGAGGACGCGGCGCGGGCGGCCGCCGTCGCCGCCTGCGCCGACGTCTTCATCCGGCGGCTGCCGCACGGGTACGCCACCCCGGTCGCCGAGGCGCCGATGTCCGGGGGCGAGGTCCAGCGGATCGGCCTGGCCCGCGCGTTCGCCCAGGCCGGCCGGCTGCTGATCCTGGACGACGCCATGTCGAGCCTCGACACGGTGACCGAGCGGCAGGTCGGGCGGGCGCTCACCGGGAGCCTGTCCGGCCGCACCCGGCTGGTGGTGGCCCATCGCGTGACGACGGCGGCCCAGGCCGACCAGGTCGTGTGGCTGGAGGACGGACGGGTCCGCGCGACCGGCACGCACGAGCGACTGTGGCACGACCCCGGCTACCGCGCGGTCTTCCGCGCCGAGGACGCCTCGTGAAGCGCCGCGCACCCGGCGGGGCCGACGCGCGGCGTCACGACACCCACGCCCCGGCCCCCGCTGCCCCTGCCGCACGGACCACACCCACCGGACCCACCGGACCTGCCGCACCAGCCACCCACAACGAGGCGGGCGGCGCCCTCGATGGCGCGGAGGCGCGGCGGGTGCTCACGCGGGCGCTGTTGCGCGCGCCCTCCCGGCTGGTGTGGCTGGCCTGCTGGTCGGTGGCGGAGACCCTGCCCGCGCTGACCGGCGGGTATGCGATCGCGCGGGCCGTGGACGACGGCTTCGCCGCGGGGCGGCCCGGCACCGGCCTGATCTGGCTGGGCGTGCTCGCCGCCGCGTGGGGGGTGGCCGCGCTGGCGGCCCGGCAGGTGCTGCTGCTCATCGCGGGGATCGTCGAGCCGTTCCGCGATGACCTGCTGGAACGCGTGGTGACCGGGGCGCTGCGGGCCGGGCGGGGCGGCGACAGCGCGGCCGTCGCCCGGATGAACCACCAGGTCGAGCTGGCCAGGGACGCCTTCGGCGCGATCATCACGGTGGTCAGGACCTTCGTGTTCACGCTGGCCGGGGTGGCGGTGGGGCTGACGACCCTGGCCGCCGAGGTCGTGCCGCTGGTGCTGGCTCCGGTGGCCCTGGGGCTCGGCCTGTTCCTCGTCTCCCTGCCCGCCCTGGCCCGGCGTCAGCGCGAGTTCATCGTCGCCGACGAGCGTACGGCCGCCGCGGTGGCCGCGATGGCGGGCGGCCTGCGGGACGTGACCGCCTGCGGCGGCGAGGCGCGCGTCGCGGCGAGCGTCGGGCGGGAGATCTCCCGGCAGGCGGGGGCCGCACGGGCGCTGGCCCGGGTGACGGCGTCGCGGACGCTGTCGCTGGCGGTGGGCGGGTGGCTGCCGGTGGTGCTCCTGCTGGCGGGCGCGCCCTGGCTGGTGCGCCAGGGGGTGACCGGAGGGGTGATCCTCGGCGCGCTGACCTACGTGATGCAGTCGCTCTCCCCCGCGCTCGGCGGCCTGGTCCAGGGCCTCGGGGTGAGCGGGATCCGCCTGGCCGTCACACTGGAGCGAATCCTGCACGCGCCCGGCCCGCCCGTGCCGCACGGCGACCGGGAGCCCGGCGGGGTCCGGCTGGAGCTGCGCGGCGTGCGCTTCGCCTACGGCGAGCCGGGGCACAAGGCCCCCGAGCCGGTGATCGACGGGCTGGACCTCGACGTGCCCGAGGGCGACCACCTGGCCGTCGTCGGCCCGAGCGGCATCGGCAAGTCCACGCTGGCCGCGCTCGTCGCCGGCCTGCTGACCCCGGACGACGGCGAGGTCCTCGTCGGAGGTGTCCCGGCCACACAGGTCAGTCCGGCCGCCCGCGCGCTGATCCCCCAGGAGGCGTACGTCTTCCCCGGCACCCTGGCGGAGAACCTGACGTACCTCGCGCCGGGCACGCCTCCCGATCGGGTGGACGAGGCGGTGGCGGCGTTCGGGCTGACGGAGCTCGCGCGGCGCACCGGAGGCGGCCCGCTCGACCCGGCCGAGCTGTCCGCGGGCGAACGGCAGCTCGTCGCGCTGGCGAGGACCTACCTGTCCCCCGCCCGTCTGGTCGTGCTCGACGAGGCGACCTGTCATCTCGATCCGGCGGCGGAGGCGCGGGCGGAGGCGGCCTTCGCGGCGCGGCCGGGAACGGTGATCGTCGTGGCGCACCGGATCTCCTCGGCCCTGCGGGCCCGGCGGGTGCTCGTCATGGACGGCACGCGCGTCCGGCTCGGCACGCACGAGGAGATGGTGGCCTCATCCCCGCTGTACGCCGGCCTGGTGGGCCACTGGGAGGGCCCGGGGAGGCTACCGGCGGGGGCGGTAGCGCAGGATGCCGAGATCCCGGCCGGGCGCGGGCCACAGCCAGCCGCACTCGGAGGCGATCTGGATCGCCTCGACGCGTGAGCGGGCGCCGACCTTGGTGATGATGCGGGACAGGTAGTTGCGGACCGTGCCCCGCGACAGCGACAGGCGGTCGGCGATCTCTCCCACGGTGGCGCCGCCGGCCGCGCTCTCCAGGACGTCGAGCTCGCGGGCGGTCAGCGGGTTGCTGTCGGCGTCGAGCGCGGCCACCGCGAGCTCGGGGTCGATGACCCGTTCCCCCTTCGACACGCGGCGGATGCAGTCCACGAGGTGGCCCGGCGAGGCGTCCTTCACGACGAAGCCGCGCACGCCGGCGTCCAGCGCCTTGCGCAGCGCCATGGGCGTCCCGAGCCCGGTGAGGACGACGGTCTTGCAGGAGGGCAACCGGCGGTGCAGTTCGGCCGCCGCGGTGATGCCGTCGACACCGGGCATCCCGATGTCGAGCACCGCGACGTCGGGGCGCCGCAGGCAGCCGAGCCTGACGATGTCCTCGCCCTTGTCCGCCTCGGCCACCACCTCGAGGTCGTCCTCGCTCGACAGCAGAGCGACCAGCGCCTTGCGGATGAGGTGCATGTCCTCGGCGAGCATCAGTCGGATCAAACCAGACCCCCCTACACGCGATGCGAGCGGACGCTCGCCGTTGGTGACCGCGGCGCCCCACTCACTATGAGGGTTCCGCGCGCACGCCGGGACCTCTCTACCCGAACTGTCACCTTTAATCAGGAAGCGCGTCAGAGAACAACCGACGCCCGGCCCCCTTCACGGGGAACCGGGCGTCGCGGTCGGGGTTTCTAGTGGCGCACGACCTTCACGTAGTCGGTCGCCTGGGAACCCTTGAGCCCGTGGCCGCCGTCGAACCGCACCGCCCAGGTGCCGGAGCGGAAGGCCCGGACCTTGGTGGCGAAGTCGCCGTCACCGGCGGTCTTGACGGAGTTGACGTACTGCCACTTGTGGGAGCCGGAGGGCTGGAAGTAGACCTTCACGGTCTGCGAGCCCAGCCAGTGCCAGCTGTTCCAGTAGTTGTTGCTGTCGGAGCAGAAGCGGGCGCCGCCACGGCGGCCGGTGAAGTCGTTCCACCCGTAGTACCAGTCACCCCAGCACTGCGCGACCTGCAGCGTGCCCTTGAGGGTGAGCGAGCGGCCCTTGCGGACCGGCTCGGGCGTGGCGTCGAAGCCGGCGATGCGGGTCGCCTTCGGACCCGTCGGGCGCGGCGCGTGCGACACCTTGCGCTTCACCGTGAAGCTGCGGTCGGTGGTGTACTTCTTGCCGTCGAGGCCGACGGCCACGACGTGCACCTTGTAGGTGCCGGCGCGGTCGTTCCAGTCGAAGCTCCACGTCCGCGAGGTGTGGTCGAGCTTCGGACCGTTGTGACCGCTCTTCTGCTTGCCGAACCAGTGGTTGCCGCCGTGGCCGCCGTGACCGACCCCGGGACCCCACAGGTCGATGTCCACGCTCTGGACGTCCTTGGTCGTGACCCGGGCGGTGACCTGGGCGGACCGGCCCTTGCTCACCACGACCACGTTCGGGCTGACGTCGACCGACAGGATGCGCGGGTCGGGCTTGTACGGCTTGTGGAAGTCGGGCTGGTGGGAGTCCGGCTTGTGCGGCTTGTTGAAGGTGTGCCCAGCGGAGGGGCTCGGCGTGGGCGTCGACGTGGGCGCGACAGTGTCCGCGTACGCGGGCGCAGTCGCGAGCGCCGTGGCGCCCATGGCGACCGCTACCAGGGTGGTAGCAGCTCGTTTCACCATGAGGGTCATTCCTCTCCCCGTTCAGGAACGCACCCCCGGTTTGGGGTACGCCACCTGTCATAGACGTCAAAAGAGAGAGAAAAGTTGCCGCACATCTTCGGAAAAGTGATTACAAAATCATAACGTCCCTTACGTCTTCTTTATACTTTTTGTGATACGTGAGGCTGGTCACGCCTCTCGTTGTGCGCTGGTCTCGGCGGCGTACCGGGGTGTGCCCGCGTACTCGGCACGCCAGGAGCCCTCGCCGTCCGCACGGACCTTCGCGTTGAACCAGCCGTCCTCGCGGGTGACCGCCTCCCCGACGGTCTTCCAGCGGGACGACCCTTCGGGGCGGAACCGGATCGTGACCCGCTGCCCGGCGAAGGGCCGGTAGTCCACCTTCCCGCCGGGGCCCACCCGCAGCAGCGTCCCGGTGACGCGCACGCTGTTCCCCTCACGGGCCACCTTGAGCCCCTCGATCTGGGTCTCCCTGCGCAGGTTGAAGCCCGCGTGGGCCACGGCCCGTTCGCCCCGCGCGTTCACCGCGGTCGCGGTGACCGTCCAAGGGCCGTGCGGATACCACCGCGACAGGGCCTTGTCGGGGAGGAACCGCCAGGTCTCCCACTCCCCGGACGACATCCGCCGGACCGGCCGGCCGTCGCGCGACGCGCCCGTCATCCTGGGCACCACGGCGGACGCCAGCGCGCCCAGGCCCGGCAGGGGCACGCCTGCGGGCACACCGACCGGCACGGCACCGGGCACGGCGCCGCCCGGGGGGACCATCGGGTCCGGGGAGGCGGACGGCACCGGAACGGCGTCGCCTGACGGCGGCGAGGGCGTGACGTCCGGCTCGGGCTCCTCACCCGGCTCGTCGCCATCCGCGGGGGCGCGGCCAGGCTCCAGGACGACGGAGACGCGGTCCGCGCCGCGTGCGACCACGTCGACGACCAGCCGCACCGACCCGCTCGGGCCGACCACGGGGTCGGACGGGCGCACCACGATCGAGCGGATGGCCAGGTCGCCGGAGGCGGGGGCCGGCGCGGCGGCCGCCGCCGTCGTCGCGGTCGAAAGGACCAGCGTCGCGAGCAGAGGTCTCATCATGCCCCGTGACCGTACGCACGCCCGCGGGCCGTCCCGCCCCCGACACACTCCCGGCCCGGTAAAAAATCGGCCCGGTGAAAAACCGGCACGGTGAAAAACCGGCACGGTCAGCCTGCCCGGAGACCGGCCCCGGAGACCGGCCCGGAAGATCGGCCCGGAAGATCGGCCCGGAAGACCGGCCCCGAAGACCGGCACGGCCCATCCGGCACGCTGCATCCGGCCCGGCGAGACTCTGGTGCGCCGGCGATCGGCACCGCGACCTCCGCGCCGTACAGGTCCGGCCCGGTGACGATCCCGCACGGCGAGGCCCCGGCGCTGTGCGGGCTCGGCCCCGCATGGCCGCGGTGTCGCGCGGATCCGGCCCGGCGGGAGCCCGCCGCGTGGTCAGCCGGTCGTGTACAGCTCCTCGATCACCTCGGCATACCGGGCGTGGACGACCCGGCGCTTGAGCTTGAGGCTGGGGGTGAGCTCCGCGGTCTCGGCCGTCCACTCGACGGGCAGCAGCCGCCACCGCTTGACCTGCTGCACCCGGGCGAGCTTGCGGTTGGCCGCCTCGACCGCCGCCTCGATCTCCTTGAGCACGTCCGGATGCGCGGCCAGGTCGGCCAGGGAGTCGAAGGCGATGCCCCGCGCCCGCGCCCACTCGGGGGCCACCTCGCCGTCCAGGGTGAGGATCGCCACGGGATAGGGCCTGCGGTCGCCGTACGCGAGGGCCTGGCCGATGAGCGGGTGCTCCTTCAGGTGGCCCTCGATGGCGGCCGGGGAGACGTTCTCCCCGCCGGAGGTGATGAACAGCTCCTTCTTCCGGTCGACGATGCGGACGAAGCCGTCCTCGTCGATCGACCCCACGTCGCCGGTGTGCAGCCAGCCGTCGTCGTCGAGGAGCTCGGCGGTCGCCTCCGGCAGGCCGAGGTAGCCCCGGGTGTTGAGCGGGCTGCGGGTGAGGATCTCGCCGTCCTCGGCGATCCGCACCTCCACGCCCGGCTCGGCCCGGCCCACCGTGCCGAGTTTGAAGACCTCGGGCGTGTTGCCAGTGAAGGCTCCGGTCGTCTCGGTCATGCCGTACACGTCGATGACCTTGAGGCCGAGGCCGGCGAAGAACCGCTGCACCTCTTCCGGCATCGGCGCGGCGGCGGTCGCGCACCAGCGGGCCTGGTCGAGCCCGATCAGGCTGCGGACGATCGACAGCAGCGCCGCGTCGGCCTGCTCGTACGCCTCGCGCACCTCGGGCGTGACCGTGTGGCCGTGCTGCTGCCCCTCGACGTACGCGAGCCCGGCGGCCATCGCGGCCCGCACGTTCTCCTGCTGCTCGGGCGGCTGGGTGGCGAGCAGGGCCTGCAGCCGGGCCATCATCTTCTCCCAGACGCGGGGGACGCCGAAGAACAGCACCGGGTGCACCTGGCCGAGCGTGGCGCCGAGGTTGGCCAGGTCCGTGCAGAAGTGGACGTGGTTGACCTTGACCAGCGGCAGATAGAGGCTCAGCACCCGCTCGGCGATGTGGGCGTAGGTGAGGTAGGAGATCTGCGTGCTGCGCATGGGCAGGTCGATCATGCGCTGGGTCGCGACGAGCTCGAACAGCACGTTCGTGTGCGTCAGCGGGACGCCCTTGGGGTTGCCGGTCGTCCCCGAGGTGTAGAGGACGGTCAGCGTGTCCTCCGGGGTCACCGCCTGCCAGCGGGCGTCCACCGCGGCCGGGTCGGCGGCCAGTGCATCGGCGCCGAGCTCCAGGAACGCCTCCCAGCTCAGGAAGCGCTCGTCGCCCTCGGGGGCGCCCTCCAACAGGATGATCTTCGTGAGCGCGGGCAGCTCGCCGAGCACCGGCTCCCAGCGGGCCAGGTCGGCCGGGCCGCCGAGCACCGCGATCCGCGCCCCGACGTCGCGGGCGACGTACGCGACCTGCTCGGGGGCGAAGGTCGCGTAGATCGAGCAGGGGACGCCGCCCGCGTGGACGGCCCCGAGGTCGGCGAGCACGTGCTCGCTGCGGTTGACCAGCATCAGCGCGACGGAGTCGCCCGGCCGCAGGCCCAGCGCGGTGTAGCCGGCGGCGATCCGCAGCACCCTTTCGCGCGCCTCGGCGTAGGTCAGGGTCGTCCAGCCGTCGCCGGTGGGATCGGAGTAGGCGGGCGCGTCCGGATGCTCCTGCGCGGCCCACCTGAGCTGCTCGCATACCGTCCTGCCGGCGATCTCCTGCTCGATCGCGGCCCGCTCCTCAAGTACGCCGGACATCGCGCCTCCCAACGGGTATTCCGCACGCGTGGCATGCATCGCACCACACGGGATCACCGTGGACAAGACCCCGGCGAGGAGTAGAGCGACGGCCTGTGCTATAGGCGGCCCTCACAATCGGACAAATAGCACATAAAGGCAGGTAAGGTACACAAGACGGAGTGTGATCGGGGGTTCACATGGCATCCGGTAGATCGGGTCCGCCGGCCGTCGAGCGGACGTTCTTCGGCCATCCGCGGGGGCTGGCCACGCTGTTCGGCACCGAGATGTGGGAGCGGTTCAGCTACTACGGCATGCGCGCCATCCTCGTGCTGTTCCTGACCGCGCCCGTCACGCGCGGCGGCATGGGCCTGCCGGAGACGACCGCCGTCGGCATCTACGGCGTCTACATCGCCTCGGTCTACCTCCTCGCCATCGCGGGCGGCTGGCTCGGCGACCGGCTGCTCGGAGCCCGCAGGACCGTGCTGTGCGGCGCCCTGGTCATCATGGGCGGCCACGTCAGCATGGCGATGCCCATGGGCGGCGGGTTCGTCTGGCTCGGCCTCGTGCTGATCGCGCTGGGCAGCGGGCTGCTCAAGCCGAACATGTCGGCGCTGGTGGGCGAGCTCTACCGGCACGAGGACGACGCCCGGCGCGACTCCGGCTACACGATCTTCTACATGGGCATCAACCTGGGCGCCTTCATCGGCATCATGGTCGTGCCCTGGCTGCAGACGGGCGACCGCTGGCACCTCGCCTTCGGCGCGGCCGCCCTCGGCATGGCCTTCGGCCTGGCGCAGTACGTCCGGGGCCGGGCCACGCTCCGCGGCGCCGGCGAGGAGCCGGACCACCGCATGACACCGGACGAGGAGCGCCGCTTCAAGGTCGTGGCCAGCGTCGCGCTCGCCGCCGGCGCGGGCGCGCTGACCCTGTGGGCGCTCAGCGGCACGCTCACCGTGGACCGGTTCGCCGTCGTGCTCACGGTCGTCACGGCGGCCGTGCCGGTCGCGTACTTCGTCTTCCTGTTCTCCTCGCGCGAGGTCACCGCGGAGGAGCGGAAGGGCCTGTTCGCGTACGTGTGGCTGTTCCTGGCCGCCGCGATCTTCTGGCTCGTCTACGACCAGGCCGGCAGCGCCCTGCTGCTGTTCGCCAAGAACGACACCGACCTGGACGTGCTCGGCTTCACGATCCCGCCGGGCTGGGTGGGCAACATCAACTCGCTGGTGATCATCCTCGTCGCCCCCCTCTTCGCGGAGATGTTCCTCAAGGCGGGCACCCGGATCAGCACGCCGCTCAAGTTCGCGGTCGGCCTGGTGCTCGTCGGGGTGAGCTTCGTCGTCATGTCGGTCGCGTCCGGCATCGCCTCCGGCGGGGTGAAGGTCTCGGTCATGTGGCTGCTGTCGGTCTACCTCATCCAGACCGTCGGCGAGCTGTTCCTCAGCCCGGCCGGGCTGTCGGTCACCAACAAGCTCGCCCCCCGGGCGTTCGAGAACCAGCTCATGGGCCTGTGGTTCCTCTCCATGGCCCTCGGCGACTCCGTCGGCGGCCAGGCCTACCGGCTGACCAAGGTCGTGCCGATGCCGATGTACTACCTCACCCTCGCGCTCGCCGCGATCGCGGCGGGGCTCGTCATGCTGCTGTTCGTCCGCAGGCTCCGCATGCTGATGGCCGAGCACCACGTGCCGCCCGTGCCCACACCGAGCTGACACCCACACCGAGCTGACACCCACGCCGAGCTGACGCCCGCACCGCCCGTGCCGGGCTGAGGGTCACAGGGCCGGCATGAGCGGCTCGCGCGGGCGATAGCGGGCGGGGTCGCGGGCGATGCGGCGCACCGCCTCCTCCATCACCGCCGGCGGCTGGGTGAACGGCAGCCGCAGGTAGCGCTCCAGCGTCCCGTCCACGCCGAACCACGGGCCCGGAGCCAGCCGTACGCCACGGGCGGCGGCGGCCTCGGCGACCGAGCTCGCCACCGGCCCGTCGAGCCGCACCCACAGCGAGCCGCCACCGCGCGGCGTGGTGAACGCCCAGCCGGGCAGCTCCTCCCGCAGCACCGCGGCGAGCGCCGCACACGACGCGCCGAGCCCACGGCGGCGCTCGGCGCGCGCCTCCTCGATCCGCTCGAACAGGCACGCGACGACGAGCTGCTCGAAGACCGCGCCCGCGATGTCCACGGCGGCCCGCAGCACGGCCAGGCGGCGGACGGTCGCGGCGCTCGCCCGGATCCAGCCGACCCGCAGGCCGCCCCACCAGAGCTTGGAGGCCGAGCCCACGCTGATCACCCGGCCGTCGGTGTCGAACGCGGCCAGCGGCGCCGCACGCGCCGTCTCGTCCAGCACGATCTCGGCCCAGCTCTCGTCGGCGATCAGCGTCACGCCGTGCCGTCGTGCCGCCTCCACCAGCTCGGCGCGGGCGGCGTCGGCCATCAGGTGGCCGGTCGGGTTCTGGAAGTCGGGGATGACGTAGGCCAGCCGGGCCGCCGTCTGCCGCATCGCACAGGTCACAAGATCGAGGTGCCAGCCGTCCTCCTGCACGCCGACCGGCACCAGGCGGGCTCCCCGCATCCGTGCCGCGTCGATCGCGTGCGGATAGGTCGGCGACTCGACCAGCACCGGGTCGCCCCTCTCGGCGAACGCCGCCATCAGCAGGTGGATGGCCTGCTGGGCCCCGGCCGTGACGAGGACCTGCTCGGGCCGGGTGGGCACGCCACGCTCGCCGTACCTGCGGGCGATCGCCTCGCGGAGCGGCGCGAGCCCGGCCGGGTGGTAGCCCATGCCCAGCGCGTACCGGTGGTAGGCCCGGCCCGCCTCCTCGATGGCCTCGCCGAGCAGGGCGCTCGCCGGGGGCGCGGCCGCGTGCAGCGGCAGCAGCCCGTCGTCGTCGGACGCCAGCCACGGGTTGTCGGTGCCGAGCGCGCCCGCGTCGGGCAGGGTCGCCCGGCTGCCGGATCCCTGCCTGCTCTCCAGATAGCCCTGCTCGCGCAGCCGATCGTACGCCGCGGTCACGGTGGTGCGGCTGACGCCGAGGGCCTCGGCCAGGTGCCGCTCGGCCGGCAGGCGCACCCCAACGGCGAGCCTCCCATCGAGGACCAGGCCGCGTACGGCGTCCGCGAGCGCCCGGTAGTAGGGCCGGGTCTCCTGCGCGTCTCCCGCGCCCTTCCCCGCCCTCGCTCCCGCGCCCCTTCCCGCGGCTTCTCCTGTGGTGCCGAGCACGAGCCGGGCGAGCTGCAGAGCGCTGAGGTACCGATCCATGCAGGCCAATTTCTCTGATTGGCCCTTTCCTCGCAACCCCACCAGCCTGCACGATAGGCCGACTATGACCGAACTGTCCCTCCCCCGCCCCCGTTCGCTCCCGCTGCGGCTCATCCGCCTCTATGCCGGCCTGGCGCTGTACGGCGCCGGGATCGCCCTGCTCGTCAGGTCCGGCCTGGGCCTCGACCCCTGGGAGGTCTTCCACCAGGGCCTGTCGGTGCGCACCGGGTGGTCGATCGGCCTGTGGATCAACCTGGTGGGCGCGCTGGTGCTGCTGCTGTGGATCCCCCTCAAGCAGCGGCCCGGTCTCGGCACGATCAGCAACGTCCTGGTGGTCGGCACCAGCGCCGACGGGGTGATGGCGTTGGTGCCCGCGCCCGCGGCCTGGCCGGTCCAGTGGGCCTTCCTGCTGGGCGGCGTCGTCGCCATCGCCGCCGCCTCCGGGCTCTACATCCACGCGGGCTTCGGCCCGGGGCCGCGCGACGGCCTGATGACGGGCCTCAACCGGCTCGGCCTGTCGATCCGGCTGGCCCGCACGATCGTCGAGATCAGCGTGCTCGCCATCGGCTGGCTGCTCGGCGGCACCGTCGGGGTCGGCACGGTGGTGTTCGCGGTCACGATCGGCCCGGTGACGCAGGTTTTCATGAAGCTGTGGGCCCCCGCCGGGGACACCGCCCGGCCACCTGGCACGAAGCCGTCCTGACGCGGCCAGCGCGGGCCCGTGACGGCCGCGGCTCGCGGATGAGCGGACGGCCCGCGCCCGGTAGCGTGACGGGCATGCGGATCGAGGATTACGCCCTCGTTGGCGACATGCAGTCGGCCGCCCTCGTCGGCCGGGACGGCTCGATCGACTGGCTGTGCCTGCCACGGTTCGACTCCCCCTCCTGTTTCACCCGGCTGCTCGGCGACGAGTCCAACGGCTTCTGGCGGCTGGCCGCCGCGGGACAGGAGCAGGCCACCCGCCGCGCGTACGTCGAGGACACGCTCATCCTGGAGACCGTCTGGGAGACGCCCACGGGCGCGGCCAAGGTGATCGACTTCATGCCGCCCCGGCACGCCAACCCCGATCTCGTACGGATCGTGGAGGGCCTGTCGGGCACCGTGGAGATGACGACCGAGATCCGCATCCGCTTCGACTACGGCCGCATCGTCCCCTGGGTGCGCCGCAGCAACGGGCACCTGCACGCCATCGGCGGCCCCGACTCGGTCTGGATCCACTCCGGAGTCCCGCTGCACGGCGGCGACTACCGGCACCAGGCGAGGTTCACGGTCGCCGCCGGCGAGCGGGTGCCGTTCGTGTTCACCTGGCATCCCTCCCACGAGCCGGAGCCGGAGCGGATCGACCCGATGGAGCAGCTCGCCGAGACCAGGCTCATGTGGCAGGAGTGGGTCTCCCGCTGCGGTTACCAGGGCCCCTGGCGCGACGCCGTGGTCCGCTCGCTGATCACGCTCAAGGCGCTGACCTACAGCCCGACCGGCGGCATCGTCGCCGCCCCGACCACGTCACTGCCGGAGCACCTGGGCGGGGTGCGCAACTGGGACTACCGCTTCTGCTGGCTGCGCGACGCCTCCATGACGCTCGACGCGCTGACCGGCGCCGGATACGTCGAGGAGGCCGCCGCCTGGCGTTCCTGGCTGCTGCGCGCCATCGCCGGCCGTCCCGAGGACGTCCAGGTCCTGTACGGCGTGGCCGGCGAACGCCGCCTGCCGGAGATGACGCTCGACTGGCTGTCCGGCTACGAGAACTCCACGCCCGTGCGGATCGGCAACGGCGCGGCGACCCAGCTCCAGCTCGACATCTACGGGGAGGTCGTCGACGCCCTCTATCAGGCGCGCAAGCAGGGCATGCCGCCGGACAACCACGCGTGGGCCCTGGTCACCAAGGTCATGGAGTTCTTCGAGCACAACTGGGACCAGCCCGACGAGGGACTGTGGGAGGTGCGCGGACCCCGCCGCCACTTCGTCCACTCCAAGGTCATGGCCTGGGTCGCGGCCGACCGCATGGTCCGCGTCATCGAGGAGCTGGGCCGGCGCGGCGACGTGGAGCGCTGGCGCGCCATGCGCGACCGCATCCACGCCGAGGTCTGCGACAAGGGCTACGACCCCGAGCGCAACACCTTCACCCAGTCCTACGGCTCACGCGAGCTCGACGCCGCACTCCTGCAGATCCCCATCGTCGGCTTCCTGCCCCCCGACGACCCCCGCGTCATCGGCACCGTCGAGGCCATCGAACGCGAGCTCATGACCGACGGCTTCGTCCTGCGCTATCCCCTCGCCGAAGACAACCCCGTCGACGGCCTCCCCGGCGGCGAAGGCGCCTTCCTCGCCTGCAGCTTCTGGCTCGCCGAAGCCCGCGCCATGATCGGCCGCCACGACGACGCCGTCGAGCTCTTCCAGCGCCTCATCGCCCTCACCAACGACGTCGGCCTCCTCGCCGAGGAATACGACCCCAAGACCGGCCGCCAGCTCGGCAACTTCCCCCAGGCCTTCAGCCACATCCATCTGATCCGTACGGCGCGGGCGCTGACCCGCTACACCGAGCGGCGGTAGGCGAGGCTCCGGGCGCACTCCCGGAACCCGAGCGACCGATACAGCCGCACGGGCACCGGATAGGCGTCGTCACCACGCGGGCTCACCACCGCCTGCCGCGCGCCCGCCCGCCGCGCCGCGTCCAGCGCGGCCAGGCAGGCGGCCCGTGCGAGGCCGCGCCGGCGGTGGCCCGGCGCGGTGCCGGCCGGCTCGATGCGGGCGGCCCGGTTGGCCTCGTCCAGCCAGACCAGGCAGAACGCCGCGGCGCTCCCGTCCGGCGCCTCGGCGATCCAGTCCAGGTCCGGCCGATAGGGCCAGGCCCGCCGGACCGCGTGGTAGCTCTCCTCGGTCACCCGCGACGGGTGGAACGCCGCCCGGTGCGCGGCGGCGCGTCGCGGGACGTCGGCGTCGCCCACCGCGCGCAGGCGATATCCGGCGCGGCTACTGCCGTCCGGCGATGCGGGCGAGGAGCCGGGCGAACTCCGGCGGCGGCGCGACGACCAGCCGGGTCTGCCCGTCGTGGCTGATGAGGTCGGCCTGGATGCGGGTCAGCTTGCCCCGGCGCCACCAGTACACGTGGGGGCTCAGCCCGTCGGCCCGGCCGGCGTGCTCGCGGTGGGCGAAGATGCGCAGGCGCTCGATCGCGCGGACGACCCCGATGCCGGCCACGGGATGCACGGCCACCATGCCCCGGTGCGGCAGCACGGCGAGCATGCCGTCCTCGGGCACGTCCATGTACGCCGTCAGGCGGCGCAGGTGGGCCGCGGCGCTGGGCGCGGTCAGCAGCGACACCTCGGTGCCGGCGAGGTCGAGCCGCGACACGGTGGGCCGCTCGTCGGTCAGGGCGTTGCCGACGGCCACGTCGAGCGCCTCGGCCGGCGGGATGGGCCAGCAGAACGCCTCCTCCGGCCGCACCGGACGGGCGCCGATGGTCAGCACCTCGATCAGGTCGGCGCTGAGGTGGCGGCCGATGATCCGGGAGGGGTCGGGGAAGGCCGGGTCGTCGGCGGCGTGGACGCGCGTGCGCAGCAGCGGCCTGATGGGCGTGAGGTTGCAGGCGTCGAACGGCTCGCCCGACACGGCGTGCGCGAGGTGCTCGGAGACCAGCATGGGCCAGTCCTCGCGGGCACGGCGACCGGCCTCGCGGCGCAGGCCGACGAGGTTCACCGTCCGCTCACGCTCGGGCGAGGTCAGCCTCAGCGACGCCCCGTCGGCCGCGAACGTGCAGGTATAGCCCATGGTCTCGGCGACCAGGGCCAGCAGGGAGTCGAGATCGACGTCCTCGACGGCTCTCGGGGCGGGATGGTCCGGCCGTGTCCGGCTGAGCAGTCGCCGCAAGAGTCCCAACGCACCATCCCTTCACCACCGCCCGGATGCCTCCGGGGCGGGTCTCAGGTTGCCGCGTCCGAGTCGCGGAACATGCCCGAGAGAGAATACGATTCGGTCACAATAGCCACATTCGACTCCAACCACACACTCATCTGTGGTGTGCCATGGCCCACAGTCAGTCCCGCGAGCACCGGCACACCAAGCGGGGCCAGGCGTTCGGCCAGCATGGGAAGGGGGTCGCCACACTCCACCCACGATCCCAGCACGATTCCCGCCGCGCCGTCGAGACACCCGGCCTGCAGTAGTTGCGTCACCATGCGGTCGATCCGGTACGGCTCCTCGGTGACGTCCTCCAGCAGCACGACGCGCCCCCGCGCGCGCATCGCGTACGGCGTGCCGCACAGGGCGGCCAGCAGAGCGAGGTTACCTCCCGTGAGCCTGCCCTCGGCCCGGCCCGGCACGATCACCCGGTCGCCCGTGATCGGCGCGGGCGTGCCGCCCTCGAACAGCGCCTCCCGCAAGTAGGCGAGGCTGGCCGGCTCGGGCCCCTCCGGGTCGCCGATCAGCGCGGTCGCCGGCATCGGCCCGAACAGCGTCGCCAGGCCGAGCCGGTCGGCGAAGGCCCGGTGGAGCGCGGTGATGTCGCTCGACCCGAGCAGGATCTTCGGCCCGGCCGCCGCCATCGCGTCCCAGTCGAGCAGCCCGAGCAGCCGGGTGGCGCCGTAGCCGCCCCTGGCGCAGATGACCGCCGCCACCCCGGGATCGCACCACGCGTCCTGGAGGTCGGCCGCCCGCGCGGCGTCCGGCCCGGCCAGGTAGCCCTCCCGCGCGAGGATCGACGCCCCGTGCACGACCCGCAGACCGAGCCCGGTCAGGACGTCGGTGCCGCGTTCGAGCCGTTCGGGATCGACGGGACCCGAGGGCGCGACCAGCGCGACGGTGTCACCGGGCCGCAGCCGCCGCGGCGGTCTCGGGACCGTTATCGAGGCGTCACCGCCCGCCCCGCCCGGGAAGCGCTCGCTCACCCTTCAAAGGGTGTCAGACTTAGCGGTATCTATGCGACCTCCGACGCACATCCTCGTGGTCAACGGTGTCAAGGTCCGCCGTCCGGTGTTCGTTGTCGCGGCTCCGCACTCCGGCGCGGACCTGCTGGGCCGTGCCCTCAAGCGCTCGCCCGGCTTCCACGTGACCATGGGCAGGGGCCCGGTGGCCCGGGTCGTCTACGCCTTCGCCAGGAGGCCGTCGATCGCCCGCAGCGGCGGCGCCCCGCAGGTGCTGCGCGACGTGCTCGCCGAAGCGTGGCAGGTGGTCCCGTCGGCGTGCGCGGAGTGCACGGCCTCCTGCCGGGAGGCGGGCGGCATCGTCGGCGCCGGGCCCTGCGTCGGGCCGGGCTCGCTGTCCCGGTTCGGCGACGCCAGCCCCGACCTGCTCTACAGCGCGCCGGTGCTGCTGCAGGCGTTCCCCGACGCCCGGCTCATCCAGATCATCCGCGACGGCCGTGACGTCGTCGCCGACATGCTCGCCGACCCCGCCTGCATGACCTGGGTCAAGCCCCACATGCTGAGCGAGGACGCCGAGTTTCCCAATCCGTTCCTCGGCGTGCGCTCGGCCGAGCACCGGGGGCGCTGGGCCGCGATGCCACCCGCGGGCAAGTGCGCCCTGCGCTGGCGCAGCGCCGTACGGCTGAGCGCCGCGCTGCGCCACGACCTGCCCGCCGAGCACCTGCTCACCCTGCGGTACGAGGACATGGTGGCCTCGCCGGGAGACGCGATCGAGGCGGTGTCGTCCTTCCTGGAGGCCAAGATCTCCACGATCGCGCTGTACGGCGCGACGATCCCCCGGCCGGGAAGCTGGCGCAGGCGGCTGTCGGCGGACGACGCCGAGCTGGTGGAGAAGGTGGCCAGGGAGGAGCTCGCCCGCCTCGGCTACCGCTGAGCCGGCGAACGAGCAGCCCGTCGGTGGGCGGCCGGCATGACCGGTCGTCTCCCCGCCGTCATCTCCAGGCCGTCATCCCCCAGGCCGCCGTTTTCCGGCTGTCGTCTCCGGGCCGTCATCCCCCGGCCGCCGTCTCCAGGCCGTCGCAGGGCCTGGCCTCAGGATGCGCTCTGGCCGGAGGCGGTGAACTGGGTGCGGTAGAGCTCGGCGTAGGCGCCGCCCCGCTCCAGCAGCTCCTCGTGCCGGCCGCGCTCGACGACCCGGCCGTCCTCGATCACGAGGATCGTGTCGGCCTCGCGGATCGTCGACAGCCGGTGGGCGATCACCAGAGACGTCCTGCCGTGCAGCGCGGTCTTCAGCGCCTGCTGCACCGCCGCCTCGGACTCCGAGTCGAGATGGGCGGTCGCCTCGTCCAGCACCACCACCCGCGGCGCCTTCAGCAGCAGCCGGGCCAGGGCGATGCGCTGCTTCTCCCCGCCCGAGAGCCGGTAGCCGCGGTCGCCGACGACCGTCTCCAGCTCCTCCGGCAGGTTCTTGACCAGGTCGGCGATCTGGGCCGCACGCAGGGCGTCCCAGATCTCCTCGTCGGTCGCCTCCGGCCGGGCGTAGCGGAGGTTGTTGCCGATCGTGTCGTGGAACAGGTGAGCGTCCTGCATGACCACGCCCACCGTGTCCCTGATGCTGTCGAGGGTGGCGTCGCGGACATCCACGCCGTTGATCCGCACGGCCCCCTCGTCCACGTCGTACAGCCGGGACACAAGCGAGGTGATGGTCGTCTTGCCCGCGCCCGAGTGCCCGACGAGGGCCACCAGCTCGCCGGGGTGCGCGGTGAACGACACGCCCTTGAGCACCTCCTGCGAGGGCCCGGTGTCCGGGCGGGCCACCGACTCCAGCGACGCCAGCGAGACATCGGAAGCGGACGGGTAGCGGAAGCGGACATCGTCGAACTCGATCGTGACCGGCCCCTCGGGGATCGGCCGCGCGTCCGGCTTCTCGGCGACCATCGGCTTCAGGTCGAGCACCTCGAAGACACGGTCGAAGCTCACCAGGGCGGTCATCACGTCCACGTGGACGTTCGACAGGCTGGTCAGCGGGCCGTACAGGCGCATGAGCAGGGACGACTGGGCGACCAGGGTGCCGAGCGCGAACGCCCCGCCGATCGCCAGCGCGCCCCCGAGACCGTAGACGAGCGCGGTCGCCAGCGCGGCGACCAGGCCGAGCGCGATGCGGAACACCGCGCCGTACATGGCGACGGTCACGCCCACGTCGCGGACCCGGCCCGCGCGCTCGGCGAAGTGGGCCGCCTCGTCGTCCGGCCTGCCGTACAGCTTCGCGACCATGGCCCCGGCCACGTTGAACCGCTCGGTCATCACCGAGCTCATCTCGGCGTCGAGCTGCATCTGCTCGCGGGTCAGCGCGGACATCCGGCGGCCGACCCACTTGGCCGGGAAGATGAAGATCGGCAGCAGGACCAGCGCGACCAGCGTGACCTGCCACGACAGCACGAGCATGGTGCCGAGCACCATGACCAGGCTGATGACGTTCGACACCACCGACGACAGCGTGCTGGTGAGGGCCCGCTGCGCCCCGATGACGTCGGTGTTCAGCCGGGAGACCAGCGCGCCGGTCTGGGCGCGCATGAAGAACGCGACCGGCATGCGCTGCACGTGGTCGAAGACCTCGGTGCGCAGGTTGTAGATCAGGCCCTCGCCGATGCGCGCGGAATACCACCGCTGCACCAGGCCGAGCCCGGCGTCCAGGACCGCGAGCCCCCCGATCGCCACGGCGAGCCACACCACGACGTCGACCCGCTTCGGAGTGATGCCGTGATCGATGATCGCCTTCATCAGCAGCGGGTTGGCGACCACGATGACCGCGTCGACCACGACCAGTGCGAGGAACCCGGCGATCTGGGCGCGGAACGGCCGGGCGTAACCGGCGATGCGCCGGACGGTTCCCGGCGCGATCCGCTCCTTCGTCACGGAGTTATCTCGCCGTAACGAGCGCATAACCTGTAGGCCGTAGCCGCCGTTCATCATCGCCATATGCCGTACATCCTCCCAGCCCTGCAGCGGCGGGAGGATACCCCCGATTCCCCCGTCAGCTCGAAGCGAACAGCACGTACCGGTTCGCCCCGGACACAGACCCTAGTTCGTTTCGAACAGATGCGCGCAGCCCGCTTCGGACCGCATCCTTCGGCCTGCCCCGAGCAGTGCCGCGCGGTCCGCCCCGAGCAGCGGCCTTCGACTCGGCCCGAGCAGCGTCCTTCAGTTCCTTCCGAACAGTGCCCGGATGCGCGCCACCTGCTCGATCCGCTCGGCGGCGGCCTGCTCCTCCAGCGTGCGTCCCGGCGCGGCCTGCAGCAGCCTCTTGGTGGCGGTCGCGGCGGCGCGGTCGGTCGCCAGCAGGGCGGCGGCCAGGTCCTGTACGGCCTGGGCCAGCTCGGACGTGGGCACCGCGATCTCGGCCAGGCCGAGCCGTACGGCCTCGGCGGCCCCCACGGTGCGCGCGGTCAGGCACATCTCGATGGCCCGCGGCACCCCCACGATGTCGGCCAGGGGCTTGGTCCCGGTCAGGTCGGGAACCAGCCCCAGCGCGGGCTCCTTCATGCAGAACTTCACGTCGTCCGTGACGACACGCAGGTCGCACGCGAGTGCGAGCTGGAAACCCGCCCCGATCGCATGCCCCTGCACGGCCGCGATCGACACGATCTCCGGCCTGCGCAGCCACAGAAAACCCTTCTGTGCCTCCGCGATCAGCTGCTCGAACTCGGAGTCGCCGAGCACCGCGGCGCTCGCGAACGATTCCTGCCCGGGAACCCCCTCGGGTGTGAACATGCGCAGGTCGATTCCGGCTGAGAAGGACGGCCCCTCGCCTCTGACCACGACCACTCTCACCTGCTCCGGAAGGGTCTCCCCTATCCGGGCCAGGGCCGACCATGTCGCGAACGTCTGCGCGTTGCGCTTGTCCGGCCGGTCCAAAGTGACGGTCGCGATCTCGCCGTCCACCTCGAAGCGCAGTCCGACCTCGGCCGGCGCGGCCGCCGAGATCGTCGACACATCGGAGCCTTCGCCCGTCCCAAGGGCGTGCTCCAGATTCCCCCCCATTGCCGCTTCCGCCATGCCCTGCTCCTGCGTCCGGTGCGGAGCGACGTCGCCTCGCACGGCCGGTCCGGTGCGGCGCACCGTCCGTGCCGGACGTCCGCCCTCCTGTTCATCCCGCGGTCGCGCCCGAGCTTACCGAATATCGTTCTGGCGAGTCGGACGCGACCGCTCCTCCAGCAGGAACGAGCGGCTGCGGTCGCGCGTCTTGAGGTGGATCTCTAGCGCTTGGACTTGCCCCGGGTCGCGCCGCCGCGTCCGCGCAGAGTCACCCCGGACTCGCTGAGGATGCGGTGGATGAACCCGTACGACCGGCCGGTGGAAGCAGCCAGAGCGCGGATGCTCTCACCCGCGGAATAGCGCTTCTTAAGATCAGCGGCCAGCTTTTCCCGGTCGGCCCCGGTCACCCGGGTGCCCTTCTTCAGAGTCTCGGCCACGAGTACCTCCTGTAGTGCCAGACTTCCGCAGCGTTACTTCAGCCCATGATCAGTCATTTCGGCGGGATCGGCTACCTACTCCGCGGGAAAAGATCCCTACCCGCTCAAATTAAGATCAGGCAAGCGCCACAAGATCGGAAAATTCGTCGCTCCATGCGTCTTCTACTCCGTCTGGCAACAGAATCACCCTATCCGGCTTCAGCGCCTCGACCGCGCCCTCGTCGTGCGTGACCAGCACAATCGCGCCGGTGTAGGAGCCGAGGGCCGACAGCACCTGGTCGCGGGAGGCCGGATCGAGGTTGTTGGTGGGCTCGTCGAGCAGCAGCACGTTGGCGCTCGACAGCACCAGCGTCGCAAGGGCGAGACGGGTCTTCTCGCCGCCCGACAGGACCCCGGCGGGCTTGTCCACGTCGTCGCCGGTGAACAGGAACGACCCCAGCACCTTGCGCAGGTCGACGTCGGCCAGGTCGGGCCCCGCGGACCGCATGTTCTCCAGGACCGTGCGCTCGGGATCGAGCGTCTCGTGCTCCTGAGCGTAGTAGCCGAGCTTGAGCCCGTGGCCCGGCACGACCTCGCCGGTGTCGGGCTTCTCGATGCCTGCGAACAGCCGCAGCAGGGTGGTCTTGCCCGCGCCGTTCAGGCCCAGGATGACGATCCGCGAGCCCCGGTCGACCGCGGCGTCGACGTCGGTGAACACCTCCAGCGAGCCGTACGACTTGGACAGGCCGCGGGCCGTCAGGGGGGTCTTCCCGCAGGGCGCGGGGTCGGGGAAGCGGAGCTTGGCTACGCGGTCGGAGCGCCGCTCGCCCTCGACGCCGGACAGCAGCCGCCTGGCGCGCCGCTCCATGTCCTGGGCCGCCTTGGCCTTGGTGGCCTTCGCCCGCATGCGGTCGGCCTGGGAAAGCAGCGCGGACGCCTGCCGCTCGGCATTGGCCCGCTCGCGCTTTCGCCGTTTCTCGTCGGTCTCCCGCTGGGCGAGATAGGCCTTCCAGCCGACGTTGTAGGTGTCGATCACGCAGCGGTTCGCGTCGAGATGGAGCACCCGATTTACCGTCGCATCAAGAAGGTTTACGTCATGGCTGATGATCACCAAGCCGCCCTGGTGCGAGCGCAAAAAATCACGAAGCCAGCCGATCGAGTCCGCATCGAGGTGGTTTGTCGGCTCGTCAAGCAGGAGAGTCTCCGCTCCGGAGAACAGAATCCGGGCCAGCTCCACCCGCCGTCGCTGACCACCGGACAGGGTCTCCAGCGGCTGGCCGAGGACACGGTCGGGCAGCCCGAGGCTCGACGCGATCGAGGCCGCCTCGGACTCCGCCGCGTAGCCGCCGAGAACGTGCAGGCGGTCCTCCAGGCGGCCGTAGGCGCGCACCGCGCGGTCGCGCACGCGCTGGTCGTCGGCCGCCATCCCGGCCTCGGCCTCGCGCAGCTCGCGGAGCACGTCGTCGAGGCCGCGGGCCGACAGGATCCGGTCGCGCGCCAGCACGCTCAGGTCGCCGGTGCGGGGGTCCTGCGGCAGATAGCCGACGCTGCCGGAGATCGTGACCGTGCCCGCGGCGGGCAGCCCCTCCCCCGCCAGGACCTTGGTGAGCGTGGTCTTGCCGGCGCCGTTGCGGCCGACCAGGCCGATCTTGTCGCCCGGGTTCACCCGGAACGAGGCGCCCTCGATGAGCAGGCGCGAGCCGGCGCGAAGTTCGATATCGGTTGCGATGATCATGATTAAGGGGACACTCCCGTAGGTGATGAGGTCGGGATCGGCACCGGGAGCGATCAATCGGGAGTGCGCATGGGCTCAAGTGTAGTGCCGCCCCGTCCACCATCGCCTGCGCCGAAACCCCGCCCGCGCCCCTTCGTCGCGCGGCCGTCAGGGGTCGAGCAGGCGGATCCGTACGGCGCGGAACAGCGCGGGGGCACCCTCCAGAACCGGCATCCGGGGGTCGGGCACGGTGAGGAAGGGGCCTGACTCCAGGGCGAACAGCGGTGCGAGACGGCGGTCGCGCCTGATCTCGTCGATCGAGCGCCGGTCTCCGCCGAGCACGACTGCCTCCAGGTCGTCGAGCCTCGGCAGCAGCACCCGGGCGGCCACGTCGGCGGCGGCCCGCAGCGCTTCGGACGACTGCTTGTCCCTGCGCCGGGCGAAGCGCTGCTGCGACCACCCGCCCGCCGCGCTGCGCCCGTGGACCTGACGCGAGCCGACCTTGCCCGTGACGAGGCGGGCGCCGATGAAGACGCCTGCGGCGTGCCCGCCGAGCCGGGCCAGCAGCACGCCGACGGTCCGTTCCCGGCACACGTGGGACACCAGCGCCGCCGCGGCCGGGGGAAGCCGGAACCCGTCGTCGCCCCCGCCCTCGCGTCCGTGCCCGCCTTCGCCCCCACGGTCGCCATCGCCTGCGTCGCCGTCGCCCCCGTCGCCCCCGTCGCCGTCCTCCTCGGGCCCGCCGTCGCTCTGGCCCCCGCGGTCGCTGCTGCCCGCGCCGTGGCGGTCGCCCACGCGAGAGGGGCGCAGCGGCGGGAACGGCACCTGACACTCGGCGACCGCGCCGTCGGCGGCGTCGATGCGGACCACGTCAGGCAGGACGACGGCCTCGATCGGGCCGTGCCGCTCGGCGAAGCGCGCGATCCATCCGGCGAGCCGCTCGGGGACGACCGAGATCCATCTGCCGCCTCCCGCGGCGGGCCCTGCCGTCATGGCTGATCAGCCTAGCCGTGCACCCTGTGTAGGGTTCCGCCCAACTGACGGGGAAATGTCGGTGAACTTCGTCCCGGGATCGGCATCGCCGGGCGATTTCTGTCCCACAATTCAATCGTGTCGCTCCCCGTCTCATCGGCGGCGCCGCTCGCCGCGACCCCGCAACGTGTCCCGGCGCCCGGCGCGGCCCCGGCGACCCCGTTCCCTCCCGGCGACGGACGGGAACGTTCCCCGGCGGACACCGTGATGGACGCCTCTACGGCCACTGGTTGGGAGCCCGGCCCGGCGAACATCGTGCGCGGCCACGACCCGGCGAACATCGTGCGCGAGCCCAGCCCGGCCGGCACTGTGCGGGAGTACGGCCCGGCGAACATGGGGCTGGAGCACGGCCCGGCCGACATCGTGTGGGAACACGACCCGGCGACCATGAGGCGCAGGTACACACCAGCCCCCGCCGAGCCGTACGACCAGCGCGCGTACGCGCCCTCGGCTTCCGGCGTCCCCGGCCCTGCCGCCCCGTTCTTCCTTCCCGTGGTCGATCTCGACACCGGTGGCGCCGTGGCCGTCGAGGTGGTCACCGAGGACGCGTCCGCCGCAGGCCCGGGCATGGGGACCACGGTGAACGGCCTGCTGGCCGCCGCCCGCGAGGAGGCCCTGCTGCCGCTGGTCCTGCCGATCTCCGCCGCCGCCGTGGCCGGTGGTTCGGCCGGCCTCGCGCCGCTGCACGAGGCGATGCGCGTGTCCAACCGGCGTCCCCGCGAGGTCATCCTCGTGATCGAGGGCGACACCGCATATGTGCAGCGCACCGCCCTGCTGTCCGGGATCGACGGACTGCGCGCGGTGGGCTACCTCATCGCGTTCGGCGGGATCGGCACCGCCCCGCTGCCGCTCGACCTGCTCGCCGACGCCTCGCCGTACATGATCGCGCTGTCTCCCGGCGTGGTGGCACGCGGGCCGCGCGATCCCCGGCACGGCGCGCTCGCGGAGTCGCTGGTCCGGCTCGCGCGCGGCGTCGGCGCGCACGTGCTCGCCCCGGGCCTGCGGGACGAGACGCAACTGGCGGCGGTGCGCGGCTGGGGGATCCGGCTCGCGCAGGGTCCCCTGCTCGCGCCGTCCGGCTGGCGGCCCTCCCACGGGTTCAACCGCGTCCACGTGCCGCTGCCGGTGCCGGAGGCGGCCCCCGCCACCGCGTCGCTCGGCCCTCGGGTGCAGGAGCTCCTGCTTCCCGCGGTGACACTGCCGGCCGAGTCGACGGCCGAGGAGGTGGTCGCCGTGCTGAGCGCCGAGCCCTCGATCACCAGCGTGATCCTGGTGGACGAATACGAGCGCCCGCTGGGCAGCATCGACCGCAGCCGCTTCCTGCTCTTCATGGCCGGGGCGTACGGCCACGCGCTGCACGCGAAGAAGCCGGCCGGCCGCCTGGCGGACGCGGCCAAGATCGTGGCGAAGACGACCCCGGTGATCGCGGCCATGCAGGTGGCTGGCCGGGACAACGCCCGCGTGTACGACGACCTGGTGGTGGTCGACGAGGTCGGCAGGTGCCTGGGCGTGGTGCGGGTCGGCGACCTGCTGCGGCACGCCGCCGACCTCCAGGAACAGCAGGCCCGCTGAGCCCGCACGCGATCGGCCGCACGAGCACCGTCGAGGGCGCGTCCGGCCCTTTCCGCCGGCCCCCTACGGCGGCGTGACCGCGTGCGCCGGGCCCGGCCGAAAGCGCCGTGTCACCGCTCGCACCGGCCCGAGCCGCGGGGTGCGGCCCGCCGTGGTCAGAGCCAGCCCTGCGCCTGGGCCTTCTGGACGGCCTCGATCCGGTTGCGCGCGCCGGTCTTCTGGATGGCCGCCGACAGGTAGTTGCGCACCGTGCCCTCCGACAGGTGCAGCCGCAGCGCGATGTCGTTGATCGTCGAGCCGTCCGCGGCGGCGGACAGCACGTCGCGCTCGCGCGGCGACAGGGGGTTCGGCCCGGCGCTGAGCGCGGCGGCGGCCAGCCCCGGATCGATCACGCGCTCGCCCCGCAGCACCCGCCTGATCGCGGCGGCCAGTTCGCTCGCGGGGCTGTCCTTCACCAGGAAGGCCACCGCCCCGGCCTCCATCGCGCGGCGCAGGTAGCCGGGCCTGCCGAAAGTCGTGAGGATCACCACCCGGCATCCGGGGACCCGGCGGCGCAGCTGCTCGGCGGCGGAGATCCCGTCCCTGCCGGGCATCTCGATGTCGAGCAGCGCGATGTCCGGCCTGGTCGCCTCGGCGACGGCGATCACCTCCTCGCCGTCCGCAGCCTCTCCGACCACCTCGATGTCGGGCTCCAGGCCGAGCAAGGAGGCGAGCGCTCCCCGCACCATGCTCTGGTCCTCCGCCAGCACGACCCTGATCACTGGCCCAACCTATCCGCGATCATCTCCGGCGTGCGGTCCAGGGGCGGCGGAACCGCGATCCGCACCCTGAACTCCCGCTTGCCGCCTTCGACCTCCAGGCTCCCGCCCGCCGCGCGCACCCGCTCGCCGAGCCCCGTGAGGCCGTTGCCCGGTTCGTACGCGCCGCCGCCGTTGTCGGCGATCTCCAGCACCGCGCCCTCCACGTCGTACGACACGTCGATCTCGCAGCGGGTGGCCCGGGAATGCCGTACGACGTTGGTGGTGGCCTCGCGTACGGCCCAGGCGAACAGGCCGTCGAGGTCTTCGGGCAGCGGGGTGCCGCGGGTGCGCACCGTGAGGGCGACGCCGGTGACGCCCAGCGAGGACCTGGCGCCGTCGATCTCCTCCGACAGGCGGCGCCGGCGATATCCGCTGACGGCCTCGCGCACCTGGGCCAGCGCCTGCCGCGCCACCGACTCGATGTCCGCCACCTCCCCGGGGGCCTTCGGCGAGCCCTGCTCACCCAGGCGGCGGGCCAGCTCGCTCTTGAGGACGATGAGCGAGAGGCTGTGTCCCAGCAGGTCGTGCAGGTCGCGGGCGATCCGCAGCCGCTCCTCCGTGGCGGCCAGCCTGGCGACCTCGCTCTGCGCCTGTCGGAGCTGGACGACGAGGACGCGGGTGTTGCGGACGCTCACGAACAGCACGCCGAGCGTGATGATCTGCAGCACGAGCGCCCACACCGTGCCGTCGTCGGCACCGATGATCTTGCCCTCCACGACGACGAGCCCGGCCATGGCCGCGATCCCCAGCAGGGCGCGAGTGGGCGGCAGGCCCATCGCGAAGACGACCACCATGTAGATCGGCAGGGTCAGCCAGGAAGGGCTCCGGAAGATCAACGGGAAGACGACCGCCATCACCGTCGCGACGCCGAGCATGGGAAACATCCACCGGGGTTGATGGTCGAAATCGCGCGGTCCCAGCACGACCGACAGGTAGACGGCCACGAAGACCGCGAGCGCGCCCATCCACCAGACCGCCCGCGCGCCGCTCACCGTGCCGTCGGCCACCTCGGACACCGGGTAGAAGAGGTAGATCAGACCGAGCGACATGCCCATCAGTCGCCGCAGGCGGGAGGGACGCTCGTCGATCCCGCCGAAGGTGAACACGTTGGCCAGCCGGCTCATCCGCTGTCCCTCCGAACCATGGTGGAGTCGGGCGCGTACTTCCCCGCCGTTCCTGCCAGGCGCGCACCGTTCCTGTCAGGCGCACTTTCCTGCCAGGCGCGCGCCGTGGCGCTGCTTCGATCAAGCGCGCGCCGTGGCGCTGCTTCGATCAGACGCGCACCGTGGCACTGCTTTTCAGGCGCGCACCGTGGCACTGCTTTCAGGCGCGCACCGTGGCACTGCTTTCAGGCGCGCACCGTGGCACGACGGTAGGCGAATATCGCCAGCGCCACCAAGGCCACCCCCCAGGCGAGGATGCCGGCCGCGTCGGCCGCGTGCGGGGCCTCGCCCGCCGCGATCTGCCATCCGATGCTCGCGTAGTCGTACGACGGGGTCACGTGGGCGATGCTCTTCATGACCGCGGGCATCAGGCTCTCGGGGAACCAGAGCCCGCCGAGCAGGGCGAGGGCGAACATGCCGATCATCGCGACGGGCTGCGCGGTGTCGGGGGGCAGCAGGGATCCGATCGTCAGGCCCAGCGCCGCGAACGGGATCGTGCCGATCCACATCGCCAGGATCAGCCCGACCCACTGCCCCGGCGGCAGCGAGACGTCCTGGGTGAGCACCGCGGCCAGGCCGACCAGCAGCAGCGCCGGCAGCACGAGCAGCATCGAGGAGATCAGCTTCGTCAGGATGATCGCCCGGCCCGGCAGCGGAGTGATCTGGAGCTGCCGCAGCCAGCCGCTGTGCCGCTCCTGCGACCAGGGCACGGCCGTCGACATGATGGCCGAGGCCAGCGCGCCGTACGCGGCCATCGAGATCATCAGCAGGACGCTGCCGCGCAGTCCGGTCGACTGATCGGTCTCCGCTCCCCAGAGGTTGGAATAGAGGAGGTAGAACCCGACGGGGAAGGCGACCACGAAGATGATGTAGCGCTTGTTGCGCATCATCCGCAGCATCTCGACCTTGATGTAGTGCCGCATGATCAGGCCTCCTTGGTGAGGGCGAGGAAGGCGTCCTCCAGGTCGGCCCCGTGGAGCTGGAGGTCGCGGATGTCGAGGGTGGTCTTGCGATAGAGGGCGTCGACGGTGGCGTCGAGATCGGTGGTCCGCAGCGTGACCCGGCCGCTCTGGAGCTCCACGCCGGTCGTCCCGGGCAGGGCTTCGAGCCCGGCCACCGGCTGGTCGCCCAGCAGGAAGCTCACCGCCTGACCGGCGACCCCGGCCTTGATCTCGGCGGCGCTGCCGTCGGCGACGACCCGGCCGCGGGCGATCACGACGACCCGGTCGGCGTTCTCGTCGGCCTCTTCCAGGTAGTGGGTGGCGAACAGGATCGTCCGGCCCCCGGCGGCGTACGCCCGCATGTTGTCCCAGAACGTGCGGCGCGACTCGACGTCCATGGCCGCAGTGGGCTCGTCCAGCAGCAGCAGCCTCGGGCCGCCCGCGATGGCCAGCGCGAACCGCACCCGCTGGGTCTGGCCGCCGGACAGCCGGTCGGCCCGCCGCCGGGCGAGCTCGGTGAGGTCGGCGAGCCGGAGGATCTCCTCCAGCGGCAGCGGACGGGGGTAGAGCCGCCGGACGAAGTCCACGGTCTCGGCCACGGTCAGCTCGGGGATCAGCGTGCCCTCCTGGAGCATCGCGCCGAGCTCCCCGTCGGCGACCGCCGTCTCCGGCGGCACGCCGAAGACCCGGATCTCGCCGGAGCTGGGCCGCAACAGGCCCAGCAGCATGTTGATCGAGGTGGACTTCCCGGCCCCGTTCGGCCCGAGGAGGGCGACCGTGGCTCCGGCCGGGATCTCCAGGTCGAGGCCGTCGACCGCGAGCACGTCCCCGTATCTCTTGGTGACGTCGGTGAAGGCGATTGCGTTCATGCCTTCACGGTAGGGATCAGGCGGGTGCGATCATCAGTGCCGCGTCTCCGGCCTTCGCGATGACATTTGTCACCCGCCTCCCTCCCCCGCACGAAAGGGGAGGGAGGAGAACACAGGGGGGCGTCAGGCCACTCGTCTCAGGTCCATCTGGAAGTTCTGCCGCCAGGTGGCGCCGCCGTCGAGGGTGTACTCACCGACCTCGTGCCAGGTCCTGCCGGTGAAGCGCAGGGTGTAGCGGATGGTGGGCCCACCGGTCTGGAGGCTCCACTGGAAGAAGCGGTCGCCGACCACGGGCACGGACTCGGTGATGTGTCCCTGGGAGAACGCCTCCCACCGATACTGCCCGGTCTCGTCGCTGTAGCTGACGACCGCGAGCGCGGTGTCCACGATCCTGCGCGGGTCGGCCTTGTCCCGCCCCTGGCCCTCCACCGTGAGCACCTGGCCGCCCGCCTTGTAGGCCACCTTCTCCGTCTGGAGGAACTCCTGTCGTCCGGAGGCGGTGTCGACCCATCCCGAGCCGGCCCAGTGCCCGACCATGAAGTCGAGCCTGCGGATCGCGTCGAGTTGCGTCGCGGGGACGTCCGACGTCCCCGCGCTGGTCGCCGAGCGCTCCGCCGCGACGGCGGGTGCGCCCGCCGCGAGGGTGAGCGCGCAGATCAACGGCACCAGCAGACGTGATAATCGCATCATGACGTGATCTTGACACAGGGCGCGCCACGGCGACAGCGCCTCGGAACCGCCTGGATCGGAGGCGGCAGGGTTCAGAGGCGGCAGGGTTCAGAGGCGGCAGGCGAAGATCGCGGTGACCAGGATCGCCTTGGCTCCGATGTCCCAGAGCTGGTCCATCACCTGCTGGTGGCCCTTGCGCGGGACCATCGCCCGTACGGCCACCCAGCCCTCGCGGTGGAGCGGGGAGACGGTCGGCCCCTCCATGCCCGGGGTGATCGCGATGGCCTCGTCGATGCGCTCGGCCCGGATGTCGTAGTCGATCATCACGAAGTCGCGGGCCACGATCACGCCCTGCAGGCGCCGGATGAGCTGCTGGAAGCCGTTGGACTCGGGGGCCCCGGCCCGCTTGATCAAGATGGCCTCGGAGTGCGCGATCGGCTCGCCGAACACCTCGAGGCCGACGTTGCGCAGCGTCGTGCCGGTCTCCACCACGTCGGCGACCGCGTCGGCGACGCCGAGCCTGATCGCCGTCTCGACCGCGCCGTCGAGCTTGATGACCCGGGCGTCCACGCCCTGGTCGGCGAGGTGTTTGCCGAGCAGTCCGGCGTACGAGGTGGCGATGCGCAGACCGGACAGGTCGGCCACGCCGGAGTAGGCGCCCGGCGTGGCGGCGAAGCGGAACGTCGACCCGCCGAACCCGAGCGGCATGACCTCCTCGGCGGGGGCGCCGGAGTCGAACAGCATGTCGCGCCCGGTGATGCCGGCGTCGAGGGTGCCCTCGCCGACGTAGACGGCGATGTCGCGCGGACGGAGGAAGAACAGCTCGCAGGAGTTCTCGGAGTCGACGACCACGAGCTCCTTGCTGTCCCTGCGCTGGCGGTAGCCGGCCTCCTTCAGCATGGTCTGGGCGGCCTCGGAGAGCGCGCCCTTGTTCGGTACGGCGATGCGCAGCATGAGTGGGAGATCCTTTCGAGCGGAAACGAGGTCGATGGTCTGATCCGGGGCCGCCGTGGCGGCTACAGATGCTTGTAGACCTCGTCGAGCCCGATTCCGCGCGCCAGCATCAGGACCTGCACGTGGTAGAGCAGCTGTGAGATCTCCTCGGCCGCCCGGTCCGCCGACTCGTGCTCGGCCGCCATCCAGCTCTCCGCGGCCTCTTCGACGACCTTCTTGCCGATGGCATGGACGCCGGCGTCCAGGGCGGCCACGGTGCCCGACCCCGCGGGCCGGGTGCGCGCCTTCTCTGCCAGCTCGGCGTACAGCTCTTCGAAGGTCTTCATGGTCTCTCTCGCGTCGTGGGCGTGCGCCTTCAGGGTATCGGCCCCAGGGTAGTCGCGGGGGCGGGGCCGCCGCGCCCCGCGTCCACCCTGCGAGATCGATCCTGTCGCCCGGACGGCTACGGCATCGGGCTCAGCCGAGGATCTTCCTGGCCAGCCTGAGCTGGTCGAGCGCCTGCTGCGACTCGCCGCCCTCGTGGCCGTTGAACGGCCAGACCGTGATGTCCTTGGGCCCGGCGTAGTGGTTGTAGGCCGCGAACACCGTCGACGCCGGGGTGACGCCGTCGCGCAGGGCGACGGAGAACCGGGCGGGCGTGGTGGCCCGCGCGGCGAAGTGCAGGCCGTCGAAGTAGTCGAGGGTCGCGAAGATGTCCTCGACCCGCGTCCGGTGGATCCCGCAGAACCGGCCCAGCTCGGCGTACGGCTCCTCGTCGGTGATCTCGACGGCGCGCCGGATGTCGCACATGAACGGCACGTTGACGAACGCGTAGGCGAGGCCGGGCACGAGCGCGGCGGCGGCCAGCGCCATGCCGCCGCCCTGGCTGCCGCCGGTCACCACGACCCGCCCGGCGTCCACCAGGGGGTGCGACCTGGCCGCCTCGACCGCGCGTACGACGTCGGTGTAGAGCCGCCGGTAGTAGTAGTCGTCGCGGTCGAACACGCCCTGGGTGAGCTTGCCGGGGATCTGCGCCCCGTTGCCGCCCACCGGGTCGGGCGTGTCGCCCGAGCGCCAGGTGCCGCCCTGGCCGCGCGTGTCCATCACGAAGGTCGCGTATCCGGCGGCCGGCCACAGCAGCCAGTCGTGCGGCCGGCCGCGGCCGCCGCCGTACCCGATGTACTCCACCACGCACGGCAGCGGGCCCGACGCGCCCGCGGGAGCGATGAACCATCCCTTGATCGGGTGCCCGCCGAATCCCGCGAACGTCACGTCGGCCACGTCGAGCAGCGCGAGGTCGGCCTCGTACGGCTCGAAGACGGCGTTCAGGTCGTGCGCGCGGGCCTCGGCCAGCGTGCGGTCCCAGAAGGCGTCGAAATCGGCGGGCTCCCGGCGCTCGGGCAGGTAGGCGCGCAACTGGTCAAGAGGCATGTCGACGAACATGGGGGCTCCCGTGGGGTGGTGGGCCTGGCTCGTGTACGCCGCAAGGTTACACAAGTGCACCGTTTCAGACTTCTGACCCGGTTAAGGGTCGTTCGCCGGAATCCATGTAACCCCTGTCAACCGTCTGAGCTGCGGATTCATGATTCGTACGGTGCGATGTCCGAATCGTCGGGATGAAACACCCTCTTGAAACTAATCCGGTTTAGTGCTGGACTCTGCACGAATTCGAAGCGTGGGCGGTGCGCCGCACAGGCACGGCCTCGCGGCGGGCCGCCTCTCGGGGGGGCACGACATGTCAGTCGATCACTTTCCGTAGAGATCGGAGACGTCCATGCGACGAACGACGGCGGCCACCTGCGCCGCCCTGATCACCGCCCTCGGCGCGGGCTGCGCGACCAGCGGCACCTCGGAGACCGAGCAGGCCGACGCGAACACCCCCGCCGCCATCACGTGGTGGTCCACCGGCGGCGACGACGAGAGCGCGGCCTTCCAGAAGGCGGCCGACCTGTACACGAAGTCGCACCCCGATGTAACGATCAAGGTGCAGACGCTGGCCTGGGACGACGCGTACGCCAAGCTGCTGGCGGCCTCGACCAGCCGCAGCGGGCCCGACATCATCTCCGGCGGCATGACCTGGACCATCCAGTTCGGCCTGCGCGGCGGGATGGTCGACCTGCGCAAGTACGGCATCGAACAGCTCCAGGCCCAGGCGCAGCCCGCCCAGTGGAAGTCGGCCGTCTCCCCCGACGGCACCATCTATGGCATCCCGCTCGACATGTCCACCGTGGCGCTCTACTACCGGACCGACCTGTTCGAGAAGGCCGGGATCAAGGAGCCGCCCAAGACCTGGGAGGAGCTCACCGCCGACATCGAGAAACTCAAGAAGTCCGGGGTGAAGACGCCGTTCAGCATCGACTGGGGCAACCTCGACTGGATCGGCTACTTCAACTTCCTCTACCAGGCGGGCGGCGCCTTCTACACGCCGGACTGCAAGCCGTCGCTCGACACCCCGCAGGCCGAGCAGGCGCTGTCGTACTGGATCGACCTGCACCGCAAGTACGGCGCGCCGACCGACACGGTGACGACCTCGGACGCGCTCGACCAGGGCATCGCGATGGTCTACGGCGGCAACTGGAACGCCCTCGGCATCGACACCAGCAAGCCCGCGATGAAGGGCAAATGGGCGATCGCCCCGCTGCCGGCCGGCCCGGCGGCGCCCACGACCTTCATCGGCGGCCGGGCGGTCGGGGTCACGTCGTACAGTACGCACATCCAGCAGGCGGCGGACTTCGTCAAGTTCCTCTACACCGACGAGGCCGTCGACGCGGTGACGGCGGAGTCGAAGGCCCGCAACGTCTCCTACATCCCGCCCCGCCCCGACAAGATCGCCGAATCGCCGTTCACGCCCGAGCACGCGGCGGTGTTCGCGGAGATCATCAAGACCGGCGCGGCCGCGCCCGGATGTCCCGGCTGGGACGAGAGCGCGTCCGACGTCGCCAAGCAGCTCCAGGCCGCGATCCTCGGCAAGGCCGACGTGAAGACGGCGCTGGCCGAGGCCGCCAAGGTCATGGAGCGCAACGCCGGATAGCCGCGACGGCCGTGGTCCGCCGGTGACGCCTGACCCCTCACCGGCCGCGGCCTCCGTCCTCCGCACCCGCCCGGGCCGGTGCCGCCCGACCCCGCACCGGCCCGGGTCCGCCCACGGTTTCCCCCCGGATGGAGAAACGACATGGCAACCCACGCCGCCGCGCCCCCGCAACGGTGGCGCCGCTACGGCACCTCCTATCTGATGCTGCTGCCGTTCCTCGGCCTGTTCGCCGGCTTCCTGGTCTGGCCGCTGGCCAACTCGCTCTACCTCAGCCTCACGACGTTCGACGGGGTGAACGCCCCGCGGTTCGAGGGGCTGGAGAACTTCCGGCGCCTGCTGTTCGACGACGACCGGTTCCGGCACGCCCTCGGCAACACCTTCATCTACGTCGTGGCGTCCGTCGGGATCGGCACGCTGCTGTCGCTCGGCCTCGCACTGGCCTTCAGCGGGTCGAGCTGGCCGCACCGCATCATGCGGACGATCTTCTTCTTGCCCTCGGTGACGTCGTCGATCGCGCTCATGCTGCTCTGGAAGTGGATCTTCAACCCGGGTGACTTCGGCCTGGCCAACACCGTCGTCACCTGGTTCGGCGGCAGGGCCGTCGAATGGCTCGCCACGCCCGGGCTCACGATCCCCGTCCTCGTGCTCATGTCGGTGTGGGGCGGGATGGGCTACGGCATGGTCCTGTACGTCGCCGGGCTCAACACGATCCCGCAGGAGTACTACGAGGCGGCCCGCATCGACGGCGCCGGCGCCTGGCAGCAGTTCCGCCGGGTGACGCTGCCGCTGCTGCGCCCGGTCACCACGTATGTGGTCGTGACCGGGCTCATCGGGGCCTTCCAGGTCTTTGAAGCCGTCTACATCGTGTTCCGGGGCACCAACAACATCGGCGGCGTGCTCGACTCGGGCCTGATGATCGTGCCCTACCTCTACGACCAGGGCTTCACGCACTTCAAGCTCGGCTACGCCTCGGCCATCGCCTGGGTGCTCTTCCTGATCATCTTCGCCCTCAGCATGGTCAACCTCCGCATCGGCCGCGCCCTCAAGGAGCTGTGATGGCCGTCGCCCCCACGACCACGCCGATCGTCGCCGGCCCGGCCGCCGCACCCCGGCGGGCGCCCGCCGGGAGGTCGCGCACCACCTGGCGCGGCCACCTGCTGCGCCTGCCGTTCTACCTGCTGTCGCTCACCATGATCGCGCCGTTCTACTGGATGCTGATCACGGTGTTCAAGCCGGTGACCGAGATCGACAAACAGCCGCCGTCGTTCGTGCCCGAGCACCCCACGCTGAACAACTTCTACGACCCCGGCTACTCCCCCACCCAGGTCAACCCGGGCCACCTGCAGGGCATCTTCCAGCGGTTCCAGGTGGACTTCGGATTCGGCCGCTTCATGTTCAACAGCCTGGTGATCACTGTCACGATCACCGTCGTGTCGCTGCTGATCGCCTCGCTGGCGGCGTACGTGATCACCAAGCACCGGGTGCCGGGACGGCGGCTGATCTTCCTGCTGATCGTCGCCTCGATGATGGTGCCCTGGCAGACCACCCTGGTGCCCAACTACGTCATCATGCGCAACCTGGGCTGGCTGGACACCTACCAGGGCTACATCATCCCGGCGCTGGCCAAGGCGTTCGTGCTGTTCTTCCTGGTGCAGTTCCTCCACTCGATCCCGGACGAGCTCATCCAGGCCGCCCGGGTCGACGGCGCCGGGGAGTGGCGCATCTGGTGGCAGGTCGTGCTGCCGCTGCTGCGCCCGGCCCTCGCCGCGATGTCGATCTTCATCGTGCTCGCGGAGTGGAACAACTTCCTCTGGCCGCTGATCATCGTGCAGAGCGACGAGATGGCCAACATCCCGGTCGCGCTCGCCCGCTTGAACTCCTATTTCACCGGCGCGCAGAACCAGGGGGCGATCATGGCGGGCGGCCTGCTCGCCTCCCTGCCGTCGATCGCCTTCTTCCTCGCCTTCCAGCGCTACTTCACCCGCGGGATCGTGCTGAGCGGCCTGAAGGGCTGAACGGCTCACGCACCCGGGGAGGCGCGTCCCCCGCCACGGCGTGGGCGACCTCCTCCAGGTGCGTCAGCCGGGGGTGATGCCCCGCGTCCGGGATCACCGTCACCTCGGCCCGCGGGAGCCGCTCGGCCAGCGCCCGGGCGGAGACCCGGCCGAGATACCAGCGGGCCGGGAGCCGGGGTACGGACGCCGAGCGCGCCTGGAGGAAGAACGGGGCCACCAGCGTGAGCCGTTCCGCCGCGTCCGGATGGGCGGCCGCGGCCTCCACCGCCGCCGCGGCACCGATCGAGTGACCGACGAGGTGACGCGCGCCGGTCTTGGTGACGAGAGCGGCGAGCCAGGACGGCCAGTCGTCGCGGTCTCCCTCGCTCATCCCCAGGCACGGCAGGTCGGCCGCGCGGGCTTCGCCCAGAGCCGTGACGACCGGCGCCCAGGTGTCGGCGTTGACCGGCAGGCCCGGCAGCACCACCGTGGGCGCGCCAGGCTCGCCGAGCTCGAACGTCCGCGCGTTCCCCGGCACCGCGGGGAGACCTCCCCGCCAGAGGTCGCGCAGGGTCGACGCGAGCCCGAGATACTGGCCGGCCTCGCCCGTGACGCTGTCGCCGATCACGCTGGCCGGATTGACGACCGACCAGGGAACGCCCAGCCGCTCCGCCTCGAACCGGTAGACGGCGTCCGCCTCCACCTTGGACGCCTCGTACGCGCCCAGGGCCCGGTAGGTCTCCCGCCGCCGCTCCTCGCTCCAGGGACGGGGGTCCTGCCCGCCCACGCGATAGCCGGAGACGTGGACGAGGCGGCGCAGCCGCGGCAGCCGAGCCGCGAAGACGACGACCGAGCGGACGCTGTCGACGTTGGCACGGCGGGCCTCGTCCGCCTGCATGCCGAACCGGTAGGCGCCGGCGCAGTTGTAGACCTCGGTGACGTCGTCAAGCTCCCTGCCGGCAGCAACGGCTGGGTGAGATCGACCCGGAGGTCGGCCGGGGCCTCGTCATGCCCGTGCTCGGCCGGCCAGCGGGCGAGCCGCCCGAAGGACGCGCGGCGCCGGTTCGCCGTGCTCACACGGACTCCGGCATGACCGAGCGCGAGGACCAGGTGGCGTCCGACGAAGCCGGTCGCGCCCAGGACCAGCGCGTGCCGGTCCCCGGGCGACGGCACCTCAGCGCGCCCTGCCCGGGCCGCCTCGCCGTCCGAGGCTGCACGGTCTGTCGGGGCCGCGCGATCTTCCGGCGATAGGCGGTCGTCCGGCGATAGGCGGTCGTCCGGGGATGGGCGGTCGTCGTGGAAGGCCCGCCGTGGGCCGGTCTCGGCTCCGCCGGTTCCGATCATGGGAGAAGACTAGACCGGTCTACATAGTTTGTGTCAACACCGCCCCCATACGCCACCGGGCCGCCCATAGGGACGGCCCGGTGGAGGTGCGGTGTTCAGTTCAGCATCGTGATGAGGTCAGCATCGTGATGAGGTCAGCATCGTGATGAGGTCAGCATCGTGATGAGGTCAGCATCGTGATGAGGTCAGCATCGTGATGAGGTCAGCATCGTGATGAGGTCAGCATCGTGATGAGGGTTCAGCGGCCGGTGAAGCGGCCACCGCGGCCCCGGCGTCCGCCACGGCCGGCGTCGCCGCCATAGCCCCCGCGTCCGCCCTGGCCGCCGCCGTAACCGCCGTAGCCTCCGCGTCCGCCCTGACCGCTCTGGCCGCCCTGGCCGCCGTAACCCCCTTGGCCGCCCTGACCGCCGTACGCGCCCTGACCGCTGTAGCCGGACTGGGCGTGCCCGGACTGGGCGTGCCCGGACTGGCCGCCGTGTCCACCCGTACGGCCACGGTGGTGGCCGCCGCGCGACTCGCTGCGGCCGTCGGCCCAGCCATCGCCGGTGCGGGGACCGCGAGACCGCTCGCCCTGGTCGGACCGCCTGCGCCGCCCGTCCCCGTCACCCGGGCGGTCGGCGCCGCGAAAACGGTCGCCGCCGTGCCGCCGCCGGCCGGGCCCCCGGTCGTCCCGCGCGGGCCGCAGCGGCCTGCGCACGTCGGGCTCCCACACCGGAACGGCCTCGCCGCTCGGCCGCCGGGCCCCGGCGATCTCGGCCAGAATCGGGTCACCCGGCGTCACACGGTGACGGGACGGGGTCACCCCCGCCTTGCGGGTCATCGACTCGGCGGCGCGGCGCTCGCTCGGCAGGACCAGCGTCAGCACCACGCCGCGCTCGCCCGCGCGGGCCGTACGGCCGCCGCGGTGCAGGTAGCTCTTGTGATCGGCCGGCGGGTCGACGTGCAGCACGAGGCTCACGTCGTCCACGTGGATGCCGCGGGCGGCGACGTCGGTGCACACGAGCACCCCGATCGTGCCCTCGCGGAACCCGTCGAGGATGCGGGTGCGCTGGTTCTGCCGCTTGCCGCCGTGCAGGCCGCCCGCGCGGACGCCCGACCGGGCGAGCTGCTTCACGACGCGGTCCACGCCGTGCTGGGTGCGGACGAACAGGATCGTACGGCCGTCCCGGTTGGCGATCTCCGCCGTCACGTCCACCTTGTCGTCACGGTGCACCTGGAGCAGGTGGTGCTCCATCGTCTCCACCGAGGAGGTGGCCGGGTCGAGGGAGTGGACCACGGGGTCGGTCAGGAAGCGCGTGACCAGCGTGTCCACGTCGCCGTCGAGCGTCGCGGAGAACAGCAGGCGCTGCCCGTCGGCGGGCGTGCGCGCGAGCAGCGCGCTGACCACGGGCAGGAACCCGAGGTCGCACATGTGGTCGGCCTCGTCGAGCACGGTGACCTGGACGTCGTCCAGCGTGCACTCGCCCTGCTCGATGAGGTCGGTGAGGCGGCCGGGCGTGGCGACGACGACGTCGACCCCACGGCGCAGATCGTCGATCTGGCGGCCCATGGACATGCCGCCGACGACCGTGCGGGTGCGCAGCGACAGCCCGCGGCCGAGCGGTTCGAGGGTGTCGGCCACCTGCAGGGCCAGTTCGCGGGTGGGCACCAGGACGAGGGCCCGGGGGTGGCCGGGGCGGGCCTTCTCCCCCGCGATCCTGGCCAGGGTCGGCAGGCCGAAGGCGAGCGTCTTGCCGGAGCCGGTCTGGCCCCGGCCGAGGACGTCGTAGCCGGCGAGGATGTCGGGAATGGCCGCCCGCTGGATCGGGAACGGCTCGGTGATGCCCTGCCGGGCCAGCCCCGCCACGAGCGGCTTGGGCAGACCCAGCAGTGCGAACTCGGCGCGGGTCTCGGTGCCCTCACCGAGGTCAAGCATGGTCACGAAATCGTGCCTTTCGTAGAAAGAACGTGCCGGAACACGTGGGCGCGTCACTTCTGCGAAAGGACGAGCCGGTACACGTACGGCAAGCGAGCCGTACCAATCGGGGCGCCGGAGGCCGGAAGATGTCGTGGCCCGCGCCCGGGTGATGCCGTGAGCGCGTCCCGCAGAAGTGGAGACCGCCGGGTGGCGGCATCCCACGGACGCCCGACACTCACGTCGCACAAAGCAAAGCGAATAACAACTCTACGGCATTCCCGCGCCGCGGCGGCGATTCCGCGGCCGGACGAAGGCCGGGGCGCGCCGCGTCATGGACGCAGTGTCGACGCAGTGTCAGGGCCAACAGCGTCACGGGCACCGTGTCGAGGCGCCCTGTCAGGACGCCGTGTCGCAGGCGCCGCGGCATGGGCCGCACCGCGCCTCACCGCGAGCGCCGCGTTATGGGCACAGCGTCACAGGCACCGCATCCCACCGCACCGCCGCGTCACTTCGCGGGCACCGCGCCGCGCCGCGCCGGGCGGCACCGCACAGCGCCGCACCGTGAGCGTCGCATCGCCGGCACCGCACCGCACCCCACCGCCGCGTCACATCGCCGGCACCGCTTCGCGAGCGCCGGGTCTGAACCCCGTGGGAGCCGACCGGCGGAACGCCTGTGTCCGGGGCGCGCGGCCCCGGACACACGGGTGACAGGACCGGATCAGGTCCGGGCCGGTCAGACGTTGAAACCGAGCATGCGAAGCTGGTCGCGGCCCTCGTCGGTGATCTTGTCGGGGCCCCACGGCGGCAGCCAGACCCAGTTGATGACCACGTTGGAGACCAGGTCGGCGAGCGCCGAGTTGGCCTGGTCCTCGATCACGTCGGTCAGCGGGCAGGCGGCGCTGGTCAGCGTCATGTCGATGGTGGCGATGGGACGCTCACCCTCGCCGGCCGGGTCGAGATTGACGCCGTAGACGAGGCCGAGGTCCACCACGTTGATCCCCAGTTCGGGGTCCACCACGTCCTTCAGCGCCTCGAGCACGTCGTCGAGGGAGGTCTCCCCGTCGTAGTCGCCGGTCGGCGTCTCGGTCACGGTGCCCGTCGGGGTCTCGGTCGGCTTGCTCACGTCGTCTCCTCACCTCGCGGCGCCCGCGGCGCGGCGCCGTACTTCCCAACGCGGCCGGGGCGGCCGGTCATCCCTGGCTCCTCATCAGCGCGTCCTTGTAGGCCATCCAGGCCAGCAGCGCGCACTTGACGCGGGCGGGGAACTTCGCCACACCGGCGAACGCCACCGCGTCGCCCAGCACGTCCTCGTCGGGCTCCACCTGGCCCCTGCCCTGCATGAGCCGGGTGAACTCCTCGACCACCGACAGCGACTCCTCCACCGTGGAGCCGGTCGCGAGCTCGTGCAGCACCGAGGCCGCGGCCTGGCTGATGGAGCAGCCCTGGCCGTCATAGGACACGTCGAGCACCTTGCCGCCGTCGGCCACCTTCACCCGCAGCGTCACCTCGTCGCCGCAGGTCGGGTTGACGTGGTGCACCTCCGCGTCGTACGGGTCGCGCAGGCCCCGCCCCTGGGGATGCTTGTAGTGCTCCAGGATCAGCTCCTGGTACATGGATTCACCGATCATGGCTCAGCCGAACACCTTCTGCACGTGGTGGAGGCCGCGGACCAGTGCGTCGATCTCGGCCGTCGTGTTGTACAGGTAGAAAGACGCCCGCGTGGTCGCCGGAATTCCGAACCTGAGATGCAACGGCCGGGCGCAGTGGTGGCCTACCCGCACCGCGATCCCGTACACGTCGTCGAGGATCTGCCCGACGTCGTGCGGGTGGATGCCCTCCAGGGTGAACGAGATCGTGCCGCCGCGCGCGATGGGCGTGCGCGGGCCGATGATCCTCAGCCCCGGAACCTCCGGCAGCGCCTCCAGCGCGTACGCGACCAGGGCCTTCTCGTGCGCCTTGATCTCGTCCATGCCGACCGCGGTCAGGTAGTCGACCGCGGCGCCGAGGCCGATCGCCTCGACGATGGGCGGCGTCCCGGCCTCGAACTTGTGCGGCACCGGCGCGTACGTCGAGTGGTCCATCCAGACCGCCTCGATCATCTCGCCGCCGCCGAGGAACGGCGGCATGGCGTCGAGCAGCTCGCGCCGGCCCCACAGCACGCCGATGCCGGACGGCCCGACCATCTTGTGGCCGGTGAACGCGACGAAGTCGACGCCCAGCTCGGTCACGTCCACGGGCTGGTGGGGCACCGACTGCGACGCGTCGAGCATCATCAGCGCGCCGACCTCGCGCGCGCGGGCCAGGATCGGCGAGACCGAATTGACCGTGCCGAGCACGTTCGACTGGTGCGTGATCGAGACGATCTTCGTGCGCTCGGTGACCAGCTCGTCCAGGCCCTCGATGTCGAGGCGGCCCTCGTCGGTCACCGGGAACCAGCGCAGCGTCGCGCCGGTCCGCTGCGCGAGCAGCTGCCACGGCACGATGTTGGAGTGGTGCTCCATCTCCGAGATGACGATCTCGTCGCCGGGGCCGATCCGGAACCGCTCGTCCTCGCCGACGGGGTTGCCGAAGGCGTACGCCACGAGGTTGAGGGCCTCGGAGGCGTTCTTGGTGAAGACGATCTCGTCACGCGACGGGGCCTTGACGAACGCGGCGATCTTGTCACGCGCGGCCTCGTACGCCTCGGTCGACTCGCTGCCCAGCACGTGCAGCGCCCGGCCGACGTTGCCGTAGTGCCAGGTCAGGTGGTCGCGCATGGTCTCGACCACCTGAGTCGGCTTCTGCGAGGAGTTGCCGGAGTCGAGGTAGACCAGCGACCTGCCTCCGGGAAGTTCGCGGCCGAGGACCGGGAAGTCCTTCCTGATCCTCTCCACGTCGAAGCCGGGCGCACTCATCAGGCGGACGCCTTCGAGGTCGTGTCAGCCTTTCGCGCGTCCCGCACGTATGCCTCGTAGCCCTCGTTCTCCAGCTTGTCGGCGAGCTCGGGTCCGCCCTCCTCCACCACGCGCCCGCCGGCGAAGACGTGGACGAAGTCCGGCTTCACGTAGCGCAGGATGCGGGTGTAGTGGGTGATCAGCAGCACGCCGGTGTCGCCGGAGCCACGGCTGTGCTCCCCTGGGGACGACCCCAGACCCCGGAAACGGTTGATGCCCTCGGACACGACGCGCAGGGCGTCGACGTCGAGGCCGGAGTCGGTCTCGTCGAGCACCGCGATCTTCGGCTTGAGCAGCTCGAGCTGGAGGATCTCGTGGCGCTTCTTCTCGCCGCCGGAGAAGCCCTCGTTGGTGTTGCGCTGGGCGAAGGCCGGGTCGATGGACAGCGCGTCCATGCCCGCCTTCAGCTCCTTGGCGAACTCGCGCAGCTTGGGCGCCTCGCCGCGGACCGCGGTGATCGCCGAGCGCAGGAAGTTCGACACGCTGACGCCGGGCACCTCGACGGGGTACTGCATGGCGAGGAACAGGCCGGCGCGGGCGCGCTCGTCCACCGACATCGCCAGCAGGTCCTCGCCGTCGAGCAGCACGGAACCGGAGGTGACGGTGTACTTGGGGTGCCCCGCGATGGCGTACGCCAGCGTGGACTTGCCCGAGCCGTTCGGGCCCATGATGGCGTGCGTCTCGCCGCTGCGGACCGTCAGGTCGACGCCGCGCAGGATCTCCTTGTCGCCCACGGCGACGTGCAGGTCACGAATCTCAAGGGTGGACACTTGTATTTACTCCTTCGAGAGCGAGACGTACACGTCGTCGCCTTCGATCTTGACTCGGTAGACGTTGACGGGCCTGGTCGCCGGCGGCCCGGTGGGCTTGCCGGTGCGCAGGTCGAAGCAGGAGCCGTGCAGCCAGCACTCCAGCGTGTGGTCGTAGACCTCGCCCTCGCTGAGGCGGACCTCGGCGTGGGAGCACACGTCGTGCAGGGCGAAGACCTCGCCGCCGGTGCGCACCAGCGCGACCGGCGTCTCCCCGACCTCCAGGCCGAGGACGCCGCCGTCCGGGATGTCTCCGACCTGGCAGACCTTCTCCCAGTGGGCGGTGTCGGCGCTCATCGGGCCAGCTCCGCCTCGACCGCCGACAGGACGCGCTCGCGGATCTCCGGCACCTCGATCTTCTCCAGCAGCTGGGCGAAGAAGCCGTGGATGACCAGGCGGCGGGCCTCGTCGAACGGGATGCCGCGGGCCTGCAGGTAGAAGATGTGCTCGTCGTCGAGGCGGCCGGAGGCGGACGCGTGGCCCGCTCCCGCGACCTCGCCGGTGAGGATCTCCAGGTTCGGCACCGAGTCGGCGCGGGCGCCGTCGGTGAGGATGAGGTTGCGGTTCAGCTCGTAGGTGTCGGTGCCCTCGGCCTCGGCCCTGATGATCACGTCGCCGATCCAGACCGCGTGGGCGTCCTCACCCTGCAGCGCGCCCTTGTAGGTCACGTTGCTGCGGCAGTTGGGCACGCTGTGGTCCACCAGCAGGCGGTGCTCCAGGTGCTGGCCCGCGTCCACGAAGTAGAGGCCGGTCAGGTCGGCGTCGCCGCCCGGGGCGGTGTACGACACCGAGGGCGACAGCCGTACGAGGTCGCCGCCGAGGGTGACCACGAACGAGCGGAACGTCGCGTCCTTGCCGAGCCTGGCGTGGTGGTGGGAGACGTGCACGGCGTCGTCGTCCCAGTCCTGCAGGCTGACGACCTTGAGCGTCGCGCCCTCGGCCACGTCGAACTCGACGTTGTCGGCGTAGACGGCGCTGCCGCGGTGGTCGAGCACCAGCACGGCCTCGGCCAGCGGCTCCACCGACACGAGGATGTGCCCGTACGCCGCGGCGCCCGCCCCGGACCCCCGCAGGGTGATCACGGTGGGCGCGGAGGCGGCCGTCATCTTCGGCACCGTGACGACGGTGGCCTTCTCGAACGACGAGTAGGCCTGCGCGCTGACCCGGTCGGACGGCGTGTACGCCTTGCCGAGCCGGGCGTCGTCGCGGCCCACGGTCTCGACGCGCACCTCGGGCGCGGCCTCGACGTCCACCACGACGCCGCCGGTGACGGCGGCCGTGCCGTTGTGCAGCCCCTTCAGCCGCGACAGCGGCGTGAAGCGCCACTCCTCCTCGCGGCCCGTCGGCACCGGGAAGTCGGCCACGTCGTACGACGACTTCTCGTGCAGCGTCGACAGCGGCTTGGTCTCCAGGCCCATCAGCCGACCGCTCCTTCCATCTGCAGCTCGATCAGGCGGTTGAGCTCAAGGGCGTACTCCATGGGCAGCTCACGGGCGATCGGCTCGACGAAGCCGCGCACGATCATCGCCATCGCCTCGTCCTCGCCGAGACCGCGGCTCATCAGGTAGAAGAGCTGGTCCTCCGACACCTTGGAGACCGTGGCCTCGTGGCCCATCGACACGTCGTCCTCGCGGACGTCCACGTACGGGTAGGTGTCGGACCGGCTGATCTGGTCGACCAGCAGCGCGTCGCACTTGACGGTCGAGGCCGAGCCGGCCGCGCCCTCCTCGATCTGCACCAGGCCCCGGTAGGAGGTGCGGCCACCGCCGCGCGCCACCGACTTGGAGATGATCGTCGAGGACGTCTTGGGCGCGAGGTGCACCATCTTGGCGCCCGCGTCCTGGTGCTGGCCCTCGCCGGCGAAGGCGACCGACAGCGTCTCGCCCTTGGCGTGCTCGCCCATCAGGTAGACGGCCGGGTACTTCATCGTGACCTTGGAGCCGATGTTGCCGTCGATCCACTCCATGGTCGCGCCCTCGTACGCCACGGCGCGCTTGGTGACCAGGTTGTAGACGTTGTTCGACCAGTTCTGGATGGTCGTGTAGCGACAGCGGGCGCCCTTCTTCACGACGATCTCGACGACCGCCGAGTGGAGCGAGTCGGACGAGTAGATCGGCGCGGTGCAACCCTCGACGTAGTGGACGTAGGAGTTCTCGTCCACGACGATCAGGGTCCGCTCGAACTGGCCCATGTTCTCGGTGTTGATCCGGAAGTAGGCCTGCAGCGGGATCTCCACGCTCACGTTCGGCGGCACGTAGATGAACGAGCCGCCCGACCACACGGCGGTGTTGAGCGCGGCGAACTTGTTGTCGCCCACCGGGATCACCGTGCCGAAGTACTCCTTGAAGAGCTCCTCGTGCTCGCGCAGGCCGGTGTCGGTGTCGACGAAGATGACGCCCTTCTCCTCGAGGTCCTCACGGATCTTGTGATAGACGACCTCGGACTCGTACTGGGCGGCGACACCGGCGATGAGGCGCTGCTTCTCCGCCTCCGGGATGCCGAGCTTGTCGTAGGTGTTCTTGATGTCCGGGGGCAGCTCGTCCCAGGACGCGGCCTGCTTCTCCGTCGAGCGGACGAAGTACTTGATGTTGTCGAAGTCGATGCCCGTGAGGTCGGAGCCCCAGGTCGGCAGCGGCTTCTTCTCGAACAGCCGAAGGCCCTTGAGGCGCAGGTCGAGCATCCACTCCGGCTCGTTCTTGAGCGCGGAGATGTTGCGGACGACCTCTTCGGACAGCCCACGGCGGGCCGTGGCCCCCGCCACGTCCGTGTCGGCCCAGCCGAACTTGTAATTCCCGAGGCCTTCCAGCTCCGGGCGGTCGGTGACAGTCACCTTCCGGACTCCTTGCTCGTCGATGTGCTCGATAGATGTGCGGCCGGCAGCTCGGCGGCCGATAAACCGGCGGTCGGCGAATCGGCGGCCGCCGGATCGGAACGCGCGTGCCGTGCGGCCAGCGCGTGTGAACTCACGTGGGTGGTGCAGACCCCGTCGCCGTTGGCGATCGTGGCCAGGCGCTGCACCGGCGTGCCCAGCAGCCGGGCGAACGCCTCGGTCTCCGCCTCGCACAGCTGCGGGAACTGCGCCGCGACGTGCGCCACCGGGCAGTGGTGCTGGCACAGTTGCTCGCCGCCCTTGCCCGTCGCGGACGCCGACGCCGCGTAGCCCTCGGCCGACAGCGCCTCGGCCAGCACGCGGACCCGCTGCTCGGCCGGGACCTCGCGCATCAGCGCCTCAAGCCGGCCGACCAGCCCGGACACCTGCGCCCGCGCGAACTCCGACACCGCCTCGCCGCCGAGCCGCTCGGCCAGGAAGCGCAGCGCGCTGCCGGCGAGGTCGTCGTAGGCGTGGACGAAGGCGCTGCGGCCCGCGTCGGTGATCGCGAACATCTTCGCCGGCCTGCCGCGCCCCCGCTGGCCGCGCGGGCGTGCCGTACGAGGCTCTATCATGCCCTCGGCCAGCAGCGCGTCGAGATGGCGGCGCACCGCGGCCGGAGTAAGCCCGAGCCGCTCGCCGAGCGCCGCCGCCGTCACCGGGCCGTGCTCCAGGATGAGCCGCGCCACCCGGGCACGGGTGCCGCGCTCGGCGGTGATGTCCATGTGCACGGGGGACGCCGGAACAGGCCGCGTCACCACGGCCTTCTCGGCGTTCTGCTTCCCCTGCACGTTTTTCACAACATCAGTGTGCCGTAATTCCTTCCCCGGCGACAAACCCAAGGAGAGGTCGCCGGGGATGCAATTTCTCACGCAGGTAAGCCTTACCTAACCTGCGACGACGTGAGTTTTCCGCATCCTTTACCCGCCCGGGCTGGAATGGCGGCACTCGCCGACGAGAGCGCGCTCCCCGCTCCCTAGACTCGATGCCGTCGACGACCGACCAGGGCCGCCCGCATCCGGCCGGCGCGGCGGTCGGTCCTGCGAGGGGAGGCCGGTGGGAGTGCCGGGGGTTGACAGCACGTTCGAGAGCACGGCCGGCCGCACGGGCGGCGCCGCGCCGGCGGTGGAGATCGACGGGCTGGTCAAGCGCTACGGAAGCACCACGGCCGTCGACGGGCTGACCCTCACCTGCGCGCGGGGCGCCGTCACGGCGATCCTCGGGCCGAACGGCGCGGGCAAGACCTCGACGATCGAGATCTGCGAGGGCTTCCGGCGGCCGGACGGCGGGACCGTGCGCGTGCTCGGCCTGGACCCGGCCGACGCCGCGCTGAAGCCGCGCCTGGGGATCATGCCGCAGAGCGGAGGGGTGCCTCCCGCCGCCCGCGCGGGCGAGTGGCTGCGCGTGGTCTCCCGGTTCTACGCCCACCCGCTCGACCCCGGCTCCCTGCTCGATCTGCTCGGCCTGGCCGACCACGCGCGTACGCCGTACCGGCGGCTGTCGGGCGGCCAGCAGCAGCGCCTGTCGCTTGCCGCCGCGGTGATCGGGCGGCCGGAGCTGGTCTTCCTCGACGAACCGACCGCCGGTCTCGACCCGCAGGCCCGGCACGCCTGCTGGGACCTGGTCGCCGCGCTGCGCGCCTCCGGGGTGTCGGTGGTGCTGACGACCCACCAGATGGACGAGGCCGAGAAACTCTCCGACCACATCGTGGTCATCGACCACGGCCGGGTGGTGGCCGCGGGCACCCCCGAGTCGCTGACCGGCGCCGAGCGGCAGCTCAGGTTCCGCGCCCGCCCCGGGCTCGACCTGGAGGAGCTGCTGGCCGCGCTGCCGCCGGGCAGCGCCGCCAAGGAGTCGCCCTCGGGGCACTACATCATCGAGGGGCAGGTCGGCCCGCAGCTGCTCGCCACCGTCACGGCCTGGTGCGCCACCGAGGGCGTCACCACAGAGGACCTGCGCATCGAGCGGCGCACTCTGGAGGACGTCTTCCTCGAACTGACCGGCAGGGAGCTGCGGTGAGCACGATCGCCACACTGGACCTCACGCCGCGGCCCGGGGCCGCGCCGCTGCACCGGATGGTCCTCGCCCAGGCGGGCGCGGAGATCCGGGCCATGCTGCGCAACGGCGAGCAGCTCCTGCTCACGATGATCATCCCGATCCTGCTGCTCGTCGGGTTCTCCACGGCCCCGCTGGTGGACGTCGGCGACGGCGCCCGCGTCGACTTCGTCGCCCCCGGCATCCTCGCGCTCGCGGTCATGTCGACCGCGTTCACCGGGCAGGCCATCGCCACCGGCTTCGAACGCAGGTACGGCGTGCTCAAGCGCCTCGGCGCGACCCCGCTGTCCAGGGCCGGGCTGCTGCTGGCCAAGACCGTCGCGGTCGTCGCCGTCGAGGTGCTGCAGGTCGTGGTGATCGCCGCGGTTGCGCTGGCGCTCGGCTGGTCCCCGCACGGCGACCCGCTGTGGGCCGTGCCGCTCCTCCTGCTGGGCACGGCGGCCTTCAGCGGCCTCGGCCTGCTCATGGCCGGCACGCTGCGGGCGGAGGCCACCCTGGCCGGGGCCAACCTCGTCTACCTGGTGCTGCTCGGGCTCGGCGGCGTGCTGTTCCCGCTGGACCGGTTCCCTGCGGGGGTGCAGCACGTGCTGGGGCTGCTGCCGATCAGCGCGCTCACCTCCGGCCTGCGCACCGTCCTGAGCGCCGGCGGCGGCTTCCCCGGCGGCGCGCTCCTCGTGCTGCTGTGCTGGACGGTGGCCGCGCTCGCCCTCGCCGCCCGCACCTTCCGCTGGGAATGACACGGGCACCGGCAATGACACGGGCCGCTGGGAGAGTGACACCGGACTGCTTGAGTGACACCGGTCGCGTGGCGTGACGACGCCGGGGCCCTCACCTGCGACCTGACAGCCTGCGCATATGATTGCGGGCGTTTGTTGTGATCAATGCCTTTATGTGGGGTTGCCGGCATGACCGCTGAGTCCCTTCCGGGAGCCGAGCCGTATCGCATGAGGCCGTCGCCGATCAGGGCGCTGCGGGCCGCCTCGGACGCGATACCGCCGTCGGGACTGGTGCTGCTGGGCATCCTGTCGGTCCAGGTGGGCGCCGGGCTGGCCAAGAACCTCTTCGCGGAGCTGTCCCCTTCGGCCGTGGTCTTCCTGCGCATCGCCACCAGCGCCGTCATGCTGCTGGCCGTCGCCCGGCCCAAGGTGCGCGGGCTGTCGCGGCGCGACCTCGCCGTCGGCGTCGCGTTCGGGCTCAGCCTCGGCCTGATGAACCTGTCGTTCTACGAGGCACTCGCCCGGATGCCGATCGGGATCGCGGTGGCCATCGAGTTCATCGGCCCGCTCACCCTGGCCGTGGTGTCCTCCCGCCGCCGGCTCGATCTGCTGTGGGTGGGACTGGCCGCCGCGGGCGTGATCCTGCTCGCCCCCTGGGGGGACGCGGGCACCGCGAGCTGGGTGGGGATCGGCTTCGCCGCGCTGGCGGGCACGTGCTGGGCCGCCTACATCGTGCTCTCCGCGGCCACCGGCGCCCGCTTCCCCGGCGCGAGCGGGCTGTCGTTCGCCATGATCGTGTCCACGATCGTCGTCGCGCCCATCGGGATCGGCTCAGGCGGGAGCGAGCTGCTGCGGCCCGAGCTTCTGCTGCTCGGCGCGGGGGTGGGCCTGCTCTCCTCGTTCATCCCCTACTCGCTGGAGCTGGAGGCCCTGCGCCGGATGCCCAAGCGGGTCTTCGGCATCCTGATGAGCCTGGAGCCCGCCGCAGCCGCGCTCGTCGGCCTGCTCGTCCTGCACGAGGTGCTCCAGGTGCGCGAGTGGGCGGCCATCGGCTGCGTGGTCATCGCCTCCATCGGCGCCACCCGCGCCGGGGACGGCTGAGCCGCACCGTTCAGGCCGTCGTACCGTTCAGGCCGTCGTACCGTTCAGGCCGGGGGCGGGTCGGCCGACCAGATCGCGCGCACGTGCTGCAGGTGGTGGTTCATCAGGCGCTCGGCAGCCTCGGCGTCACCGCGTACGACGGCGTCGAGAAGGTCGAGGTGCTCGCGCGCCGAGGACGCCAGCATCCGCGCGTCGGGCAGCCCGCGCAGCCCGTAGAGCCGGGCCCGGGCACGCAGGTCCCTGACCGTCTCGACCAGCCGGGCGTTGCCCGACAGGGCCAGCAGCGACAGGTGGAACCGCTGGTCTGCGGCCACATAGGCGAGCAGGTCGCCCCTTCCGGCGGCCGAGACGATCTCCTCGGCGATCGGGCGCAGCGTCTCGGCCCGCTCGCTTAGGGACTCCCCGGCGAGCCGGGCCACCGTGGGCACCTCGATCAGCCGCCTGATCTCGATGATCTCGTCGAGGTCGCGCTCGGACACCTCGGCGACCCGGAAGCCCTTGTTGCGCAGGGCCTCGAACAGACCCTCCTTGGCGAGGTCGAGCATCGCCTCCCGCACCGGCGTGGCCGAGACACCGAACCTGGCCGCCAGCGCGGGGGCCGAGTAGACGACACCGGGCCGCATCTCCCCCGCCACCAGCGCGTCCCGCAGCGCCTGCGCCACCTGCTCGCGCAGGTTCTGCCGTGTTCCGGCGCCCGGCGCGCCGAGGTCGTCACGCTCGCGACTCGCCGGTCCGTTCCACACCCCGCCCATCGACCGGCCACCGCCCTCCTCGGTCGCGTACGGCCGATCGTACCGGCCCCTGCCGGGGGAAACGATCACGGGCCGACCGGGAGGACCGGGGACGGCGCGGCCCCAGGCGGACCCGCCGGACGGCGCGCGGGCCGGAGAAGGGACCACCGACAGGGCCGCCTACGATGAACTCCGTGAATCCCACGACTGACCGGATCCGCGGCTCGCTGCTCGCCCTTTATCGCTCGGTGCGGTTTCCCACGAACGAGTCGATGCGGCGGTGGGCCCTGGCGGCGATCGTGGTCAACGTCGGCATCACCGTCACCGGCGCCGCCGTCCGCGTCACCGGCTCCGGCCTCGGCTGCCCGACCTGGCCGCGCTGCACGCCGGACAGCTTCGTGCCGGCGAAGATCGACTCGCACGCGCCGATCAACATGGCGATCGAGTTCGGCAACCGCCTGCTGTCGTTCCTCGTGCTCGCGGTCGCGGCCGCGTGTGTGATCGCCGCCTGGCAGCTGTCGAGGGGGGAACACGGCCGTCCGGTCCTGCTGCGGCTCGCGCTGGTGCAGCCGGCCGGCGTCCTCGTCCAGGCCCTGTGGGGCGGGCTCGTGGTCCACACGATGCTCAACCCGGTGACCGTCAGCGTCCACTTCCTGCTGTCCATCGGCATGATCGCCGCCGCCGTCGTGCTGTTCGCGCGGGCGGGCGAGGGCGACGCCCCGGCCAAGCGGGTGGTCCACAGGGACATCCGCACGCTCTCGTACGCGCTGAGCGCGGCCGCCTTCGTGCTGCTGCTGGCCGGAGTGGTGGTGACCGGCACCGGGCCGCACTCCGGAGACGAGGCGGCCTCCCGCTTCGGCTTCGACATCCAGGACGTGGTGCGGCTGCACACCGACATCGCCTACGTCGTCGTCGGGCTGACGTTCGCCCTGCTGTTCGCCCTGCACGTCTCCGGCTCCCCCGCCCGCGCCCGGCGCGCCGCGCTCGTGCTGCTCGGCGTGGAGCTGTCCCAGGGCGTGATCGGGTATGTGCAGTATTTCCTCGCCGTCCCCGCGGCCCTGGTGCTCCTGCACGTGCTGGGCGCCACGCTCGTGTGGGTCTGCACGCTGCGCGTCGTTTTCCTCATGCGGACCCGGGGTCCCGCCCCCGCACCCGCCCACCGGCAGCCGGAGCTCCACACCGCGGGAGTCTGAGGGATGCGCGTCCCGCACCCCTGGACCTGGTCGCGTACGGCACAGCGCCGGGGCTTCCAGGCCCTGGCCGCCCTGAGCGTGCTGCCGCTGCTGCCGATGACCTGGGCCTGGCTGGCGAGCTCCGCCCACCGGGTGACGGCGGAGCCGGGCGCAGGCTGGGTCGCCGAGGTGCCCGCGATGCCGGCCGCGCTCGTGCTGGGCGCGGGCGTCGTGAACGGCAAACCCAGCCCGATGCTGGCCGCCCGGCTCGGCATCGCGGCCGAGCTGTACCGCACCGGCAAGGTGCGGGCCCTGCTGCTGTCCGGCGACAACAGCCGCAAGGACTACGACGAGCCCTCGGTCATGCGTGACTACCTGATCGCGCACGGCGTCCCGGCCCAGAAGATCGTGCTCGACTACGCCGGGTTCGACACGTGGGACTCCTGCGTACGGGCCAAGGAGATTTTCGACGCCTCCCGCCTCGTCGTGGTGACCCAGGAGTTCCACCTTCCCCGGGCCGTCGCGCTGTGCCGCGCGGCGGGAATCGACGCGTTCGGCGTCGGCGACGACTCCAGCCGCGACTGGCCGGTGGAGACGGTGGCCTACGCCGTCAGGGAGTTCCCCGCATCCGCCAAGGCCCTGCTGGACAGCCTGGTCCTGCACTCCTCACCGCAGTTCCTCGGCCGCCGCGAGACCGCGCTCGACCGCGCGCTGACGAGCTGAGCGCACCCCGCCCGGCGCGCGCAGAGTGGCGGACGGTTCACACAGCCGCCAGATCGGGCGGTACGGCGATCGGCACGAGGAACAGCGAGGCGGCGGCATGCAAAAGGTTGGGACCGGCGGCGCGGCAGGCGGCATGACGAGCGGGGCGGCGGGCGGGGCGCCGCGGCGAAACTTTCATCGGGCGAGCCATGCTGAGCTGGGCGGACAGGACGAGTGAAGGCGTGTCCACTGGCCGGTGACGGCTCGGCGCGTTAGGGTCCGGCCACGTGGGAGCGCTCCCACCATCCCCCGAGGGAGGTGAGGCCACACCCACAGTGGCTATCGCACCGCGGGTACGAGCGGATCCTCCTCCGCCCACCCATCGCGCAACGCCCGGGAAGCCGCCGTGACGGCTTCCCGGGCGCCTCCCGCTGACTCACTCCGGCGCCGGGCCGTCGAGCCGGGCGCGATCAGGCCCCGCTCAGCCGCAGCTGATGTCGCTGATCGCCGGCGTGGCCGACCCGCTGCCGAGGAACCCGGCCGTGGCCGATGCACCCGGGGCCAGCGAGTTGTTCCACTCCGGAGCGTGGATCATCGCGAACGGCCCGCTCTGCATGGACGTGCCGTTCCACGCCTGGGTGATCGTCGCGCCGTTCGACATCTGCCACTGCATGTACCAGCCGTTGAGCGGTGCCGTGCCGGTGTTCGTGATCGTGGCCTCGCCCTGGAAGCCGCCAGGCCAGGTGTTGGTCAGCTTCACCGTGGCCGTGCAGGCCGGGTTCCCGGCCGTCGGGGAGGTCGAGGGCGACGGGCTCGGCGACGGGTTCCCGGTGGGCGAGGCGCTCGGCGAGGCGCTCGGCGAGGGGCTCGGCGAGGCGCCGTCGCGGAGGAAGTTCACATCCGAGCAGCCGTAGAAGGTCTCCTGGCTGTCCGAGCGATACCAGACCGCGTAGATGATGTGCCGGCCGCTCTTGTCGGGCAGCCTGCCGGAGAAGCGGTAGGCGCCGTTGCTGACCTCGGGCTCGGGGTCGACCGTGAGGAACGGCTGCTCCTCCATGTCGTCCCAGGTGAGCGGCTTGGTCGGGTCCCAGCCGTCCTTGGTGACGTAGAGCTTGAAGCCGCCGGGGTGCGGCACCCACGCGCCGTAGACGAAGTCGTACATGCTGTTCGCCTTCAGCGTGGTGGTCGGCCAGTCGGTCCTGGGCGCGTCGTAGGCGGAGTACTTGCTGAAACCGCCGCTGCACAGCTGGCCGTCGGGGATGAAGCCCCGGGTGCGGCCGCCGCCGTCGGAGCGGAGCACGCCATACCAGTCGTAGAGGGGCTGGGTGCCGCCGGCCGCCACGGCGTCCGCGCAGGCGGGGTTCTTGGGGATGATCTGGCCGCCGGTGAGGCCGTCGGTGTAACACGCGTACGTGCGGCTCGCGGGGGCCTGGAGGGCGCCGTGCGCCTCGGCCGCGGTCTGCGTCAGGACCGCGACGAGGCCGGCGAGCACGGCCGCCACCGCGGCGAGCACGGCGATTTTGCGTCCGGACCTCAGGGACAGCGATCTCCGACGCGGGGATTGCGCTGTGGTGCTCATGGTTGGGGGTTCTCCTCATGATGGGCGGGCACGCCTTCCGGGGAAGGTCGCGCCGTCAGGGGGCTGTCGTACGAGAAGAACGCATGCGGCATCGCCGCACGCCCTCCTTGAGCCCACCCATCAAGTGGCCACCGCGCACAGCGATTGAAACACGCGCGGGCCGTCCGGGCCAAGCCGCGCCCGATCTTGCCCGGCCCCGCCCGGCCCCGCCCGGGCGCGGAGTCAGCGCCGGGGGTCGCCGGGCGCAGGGCCCGGGCCACCCTCTTGCGGCCACTGCGGCGGGCCCTGTGGTGGCGGCCCCTGTGGGGGACGCTGTGGCGGACGCTGTGGCGGGCCGTACGGAGGCCCCTGTTGCGGACCCGGCGGCGGGCCTTGCGGGCCCGGCGGCTGCCCGGGAGCGCCCGGGAGCCCGTATCCGGGAGGCGGCCCACCCGGCGGAGGCCCGTACCCCTGCCCGCCCGGTTGCTGCCCGCCCGGCTGAGGACCGCCCGGCTGGGGACCGCCCGGTTGCGGCCCCGGCCCGTACCAGGGCGGCACGGCCTGGCCGCCACCGGGCCACCGGTTCGCGGTCGGGGCGCCCGGAGCGTACCCCGGCGGGGGCACGCCCCGCGCGGCGTTCGCCTGGTGGCGCTCCGGCAGCGGGAACGACAGCCGGGCGTACGCCATGAGATCCGCGAGCGACCGCTGCTGGGCGCGGAAGGTCTCCTCGTCAACCCCGCCCCGAGCCGCGCGGGCGTGCAGCAGCCCGAGCTCGGTGGAGGCGATCTGATAGTCGATCATCGCCCGTGCCCCGGCCCTGCCGCCGTGGGCCTTGGCCCACGCCCGGGCCTGCCGCCGCCGGCGCAGGGACGACAGCATGAAGATGTCGGCCTGGTTGATCAGCCCGTTGCGCTCGTACGGCGGCAGGTAGTGCTGGATCAGGCCGACGATCCGCCGTCTGTCCCGGAAGATCACGATGAGCTCGACGACGAGCAGGATCATCAGCAGCAGATAGGCGATGGCGAGCCCGCCGAGACCGGCGAAGGAGGCGAAGCCGTTCCAGAGGCCGTGCAGCAGCATGGCCCCGATCCACCCGATGACGATGACGACGATCCCCACCGCGCCCCCGCGCTGCGCGGCGTACGCCACTGCGATGCCGATCAGGGAGGTGAACAGCGGATGGGCGAACGGCGACAGCACGGCCCGCAGCACGAGCGTGGCGGCCAGCCCCTGCGCGCCGTTCTCCTCCAGCGCGGCCAGGTAGTAGCTGACGTTCTCCGACATGGCGAAGCCGAGCCCGACCATGCTGGCGTAGATGATCCCGTCGGTGGGCCCGTCCAGCTCCTGCCGCCGGAACCACAGCAGCCCGAGCAGGACCAGCCCCTTGGCCGTCTCCTCCACGGGCGGGGCGCCGAACGTGGCGACGAGGTTGCGGGCGCTGGTCGTGTCCCCGAGCTGGTGGGCCACGTAGACGAGGTTGAGCGAGTTGAGCACGCCGGCGAGCAGCACGGCGATGCCGGCGCCCCAGGCGAACGCGAAGATCAGGTTGTTGCGCGGTTCCGGTTCCATGCGGTCGAGCGCGAGCACGCCCGCGAGCAGCAGCGGCACGGGGGCCACGGCGAGCCCGAGCGCGATGAAGAACTGGACCGGCTCACCGTTGATGATGTCGAAGGAGAACGACACGAGAGCGCAGATTCCGGCGACGACCAGACCCACGATGAGGCCGATGGACGGACGCTCCCTGAGAACGGCGCGGGGGTCGAGGCCTGCCACTGTGTGACTGTAACCGACCAAACCCGCCGAGGTCCTCCTCGGGCCTCAAAAGATCCCCATGCAATCCGTGCCGGGGCGGGTATCGGGCAGGCGCGCCGCCGTCCCGAGCACGCGCCGGTTCCGGGCAGAATGGGCGATCATGGATGTCGCACCACCAGACGGGCTCGGACGACGCGGTTTCCTCCGCATCGCGTGCGCCGCCGCCGTCGGCTCGGTCGCCGCATGCGCGCCCGGGCCCCGGGAAGGCTCCGCGCCCGCCTCCCCGTCGCCCTCCTCAGGGTCCCCGTCGCCGTCCAGGAAACCGGTGGCGGAACGGCTGCTGCCCGGCGACCCGGACTGGCGGGTGCGCAGGCGCGGCCCCGACGAGGCGATCGAGGGCTACGGCGACCGCGCGAGCGTGCTGCCCGGGGAGTCGTTCGGCCTGCACGTCTCCACGACCGAGGGCCGCTATCGGGTGACGGCCTACCGGATGGGCTGGTACGGCGGCACGCTCGCCCGCCGGGTGTGGCGTTCCGGCTGGCTGAAGGGGCGCGACCAGGGCCGCGGACGGCTCGTCGGCGACACCCGCACCGTACGGGCCGGGTGGCGGCGCTCCCTGACCGTGTCCACCGAGGGCTGGCCCGAGGGGGCCTACCTGCTGCGCCTGGACACCGAGCACGGCCACCAGCGGTACGTGCCGCTGGTCGTGCGCTCGGCCTCCGGGGCCGGCCGTACGGTCCTGGTGCACGCCACCCCCACCTGGCAGGCGTACAACCGGTGGGGCGGCTACAGCCTCTACTACGGCGAAGACGGCCGCTACGACAGCCGCTCGCTCGCGGTCAGCTTCGACCGGCCCTACGACACCACCGGCATGGAGAAGTTCCTCATCCACGAGCGGCCGGTGGTGGCGCTGGCCGAACGGCTCGGCCTGCCCCTGGCGTACACGACCGGCGGCGACCTGGAGGCCGGCGACGACGTGCTCACCGGCGCGGCCGCGGTGATCTTCCTCGGGCACGACGAATACTGGACGCCCGGGGTGCGCCGCACGGTGACCAAGGCCCGCGACGCGGGCGTCAACCTGGCCTTCCTGGGCGCCAACACCTGCTACCGCCGCGTCCGGCTGGAGGACCACGGCAGGACGGTCGTCTGCTACAAGACCGCGGTGGACCGCGACCCGCTGGTCCGCACCCGCCCGGCGCTGGCGACGACCGACTTCCGGGCGGCGCCGAAGGCCGATCCCGAGTCGTCGCTCATCGGGGTCTACTACGACGGCTATCCGGTGGACGCGCCGTTCGTGGTGCACGAGCCCCGCCACTGGATCTTCGCGGGCACCGGTGTGCGCCGCGGCGACGCGTTCCCGCACCTCGTGGGCGTGGAGTACGACCGGGTGAACACGGACGTGCCGACGCCGAGGCCGCTGCAGATCCTCGCCCACTCGCCGGTGACCTGCGTGGGGCGGCCCAGTTTCTCCGACGCCGCCTACTACACGGCCGAGAGCGGGGCCGGGGTGTTCGCCTCGGGCACCATGCGGTGGGCCGAGACGCTCATGGCGCGCACCCGCGACCTGCCGGGGGCGCACGGGATCGACGCGCGCACACGGGCCTTCGTCACCGCCACGACGACCAACCTGCTGAAGGGCTTCGCCGAGGGACCCGCCGCCGAGAACCTGCCCGCTCCCGACGACAACGTACGCAAGACCTACCGCGCCTGACGCTGCGGCCCCCTCACGAACGGACCTCTTCCCCGCCCGCCCGGCGCACGGCGTCGCCGGGCCACAGGCCTGTCCGTTGACGAGTAGATCGATTGGTCGATATAAACCGTAGACCGAACGTTCTATTCACTGCGAAGGAGCCGAAGTGCCGCAACGGACCACGGCCGAGGTCATCGGCCGTTTCAACCACGCATTCGTCCACCACGCCCCCGAGGCCCGGGCCTGACGATGCGCAGCTACCACCTCGACAGCGGCGCCGGGCTCGCGGGCCTGACGGTCAGAGACCACCCCGACCCGGTCCCCGGCGCCGGTCAGGTCGTCGTCGCCGTACGCGCCGTGTCTCTGAGCTTCCGCGAACTGATGATCGCCAACGGCGACTACGTCCTGCCGGTGAAGCCGGACGTGGTGCCGATATCCGACGGGGCCGGCGACATCGTGTCGGTCGGGCCCGGGGTCGACTCCCGGCGGATCGGCGAACGGGTCGCCGCCACCCTCTTCCCGAGCTGGCAGGACGGCCCTTTCGGCGTCGAGCACCTGCCGCAGCGCGGGGGCTCACTGGACGGCATGCTCACCGAACGCGCCGTGATCGGCGCGGACGCGTTGGTGCCGGTCCCCCGCCATCTGTCCTACGAGGAGGCGGCGACGCTCCCCTGCGCCGCGGTCACCGCCTGGAACGCCGTGACCGGCGCGGACGGCCTGCGTCCGGGCCAGACCATGGTGACGCAGGGATCGGGCGGGGTGTCGCTGTTCGCCCTGCAGTTCGCCAAGACGCTCGGCGCCCGGGTGATCGCCACAACGAGCAGCCCCGAGAAGGCGCTCCGCCTGCGCGGCCTGGGCGCGGACGAGGTCATCGACTACCGGGCCGTCCCCGACTGGCCCGCGAGGGTCCGCGAGCTCACCGGCGGACGGGGCGCCGACCGCGTCATCGACGTCGCCGGCCTGCTGGAACAGTCCCTCAAGGCGGTCGCGATGGCCGGGCTTCGTCTCCGCCACCTCGCCCCCGCTCGACGCGCGCACGCTCTTCGCCTCCGGCGCGACCGTGCGCTCCGTCGCGGTCGGCAGCCGCGCCCAGTTCCTCGCCATGAACCGAGCCGTCGAGGTCAACGGCCTGCACCCGGTCATCGACCGCGTGTTCCCCTTCGACCAGGCCCACGACGCCTACCGCTATTACGCCTCGGGCAAGGCGTTCGGCAAGGTCGTCATCACCGTCTGACCCGGCGCGGACGTCCCGGGCGACGTCGCGGCGCCGCCACACCCACTCCCCTGGCCCGTACGGCGGACGGCCCGGGGGGCGTACGCGCCGCGGCGTAGCCGCACGTGACGTTCCCCGGGGGACGCCCGCGACACCCTCCGCGCACCAGCGTTGGACCTCTCTTCGCAGACGACGAGAGGTGCGAGATGGAGACGTTGCGACGTCTGGCCGGTCTGCCCGCGGGGCGGGTCGGCAAGTGGGCGGTGATCGCCGTCTGGCTGGCGGTGATCGTCCCCCTCGGCGTGCTGGCCGCGGGGATCGGGCAGGCGCAGGACAACGACGAGACCAGCTGGATGCCGTCGGGGGCCCCGTCGACCCGGGCCGTGGAACTGACCCGGCGGGAGTTCCCCGCGGCCCGCGACAGCGCCCTGGTGCTCGTCTACGCGCGGCAGGGCGGCCTGGGCGCGGCCGACCGCGCGGCGGTGCTCGATGACAGAAACCGGCTCCGGGCCCTCGGGGACGTGACCGGGCCGGCGCCCTCGGCGGACGGCGCGGCGCTCACACTGACGGTTCCGGTGCCGGGCGACGCCATGGAGAGCGGCGAGGCGACGCGGATCGTGGCCCGGGCACGGGAGATCATGCGGGCCGGGCTGCCCGCCGGGCTCACCGCCGCCGCCACCGGGCCCGCCGCCTCCCGCGCGGACGCGGCGGACGCCAACGGCCGGGTCGACGGAACGCTCACCCTGGTCACCGTGGCGGTGGTCGCGCTGCTCCTGCTCGTCACCTACCGCAGCCCGGTGCTGCCGCTCGTCCCTCTCGCCTGCGTCGCGGCGGGCGTGGTGGCCGCGCAGGCCGGGGCCGTCCTGGTCGCCGAAGCGGGCGTCGTGGTCAACGGCTCGGGCGCGGCGCTGATGATCGTCCTGGTGTTCGGGCTCGGCACCGACTACGCGCTCCTGCTGATCTCCCGATACCGGGAGGAGCTGGCGGAGCACTCCGACCGGCACCAGGCGATGGCTCTGGCGCTGCGACGCACGGCGCCGTCCGTGGCGGCCTCCGCCGCGACCATGGCCCTCGCCGCGCTGGCCCTGTTCGCGGCGGACATGAACTCCACCAAAGGGCTCGGCCCGCTCGCGGCGATCGCCGTCGTGGCCGCGCTGCTGGCCATGACCACCCTGCTGCCCGCGCTCCTCACGGCCCTGGGCCGGGGCGTGTTCTGGCCCGCCGTCCCCCGTCGTGCGGCCCCTGGCGCCCGTACGGCGCACATCTGGCGGTGGACGGGGCGGCTCGTCTCCGGGCGGCCGCGCCGTGCCTGGGCGGTGGCCGGGCTCACCCTCGCGGCGCTGGCCTGCGGCACGGCCTTCCTGCGGGTGGGCGTCCTCGACGGCGGCGACAACTTCACCCGCGTTCCGGAGTCGGCGGCCGGGCAGGAGGTCGTGCGGGCTCACTACCCCGGCGGCGCCACCGCGCCCGTCCTCGTCTACGTTCCCGCGCGGGCCGCCGCGACGGCCGCCGGGCTGGCCCGTACGGCGCCCGGCCTCGCCGCGTCCGGCCCGGCGGAGACGTCCGCTTCCGGCCGCTGGACGCGGATCACCGCCGTGCTCGCCGACCCTCCGTCGAGCGACCCGGCCCGGCGGTCGGTCGAGGGCCTGCGCGCGCGGCTCGCCCGGGCCGTGCCCGACGCACTGGTGGGGGGACAGACGGCGGCGCTGCTCGACCGGGACGCCGCGATGGACCGCGACCTGGCGGTGATCGTGCCGCTCGTGACCGGCGTCGTCACCCTCGTCCTCGGCGTCCTGCTCCGCGCGGCCGTCGCGCCCCTGCTGCTGCTCGGCTGCGCCCTGCTCTCGTCCGGCGCCGCTCTCGGCCTGTCCGCGCTGCTGTTCCACGCTCTCGGGTTCGCCCGCACCGACCAGACCGTGCTCACGCTCGGGTTCCTCTTCCTGGTGGCGCTGGGCGTGGACTACACGATCTTCCTCATGGCCCGGGCCAGGCAGGAGGTCCGCGAGCGCGGGCACCGGGACGGCGTCGTCACGGCCCTCGTCGCGACGGGGGGCGTCATCACCGGCGCCGGCGTCGTGCTCGCCGCGACGTTCCTGGTGCTCACCATCACCCCGGTGGTCCTCAACATCCAGCTCGGTCTGCTGGTCGCGCTCGGCGTGCTCGTGGACGCGTTCGTGGTGCGCACGGTCCTGGTCCCCGCCCTGGCGCTCGACATCGGCCCGGCGACCTGGTGGCCCGCCCGTCCCGCGCCCGCGCCGCGCCCGTTCGGTCAGCCCTCGGGGATCGGCAGCCCGCCCTGGTAGGCGAACACGACGAGCTGGGCGCGGTCCCGTGCGCCCAGTTTCGTCATGGCCCGGCCCACGTGGGTGCGTACGGTGGCGGCGCTGACCACCAGCCGGCCCGCGATCTCGTCGTTGGACAGGCCGGCGGCGACCCACCCCACCACCTCGCGTTCGCGCTCGGTGAGCGCCGACAGCCGCACTCTGGCCTCGCCGGGCGGGCCCGGCCGGCCGGCGAACCGCGCGATCACCCGGCGGGTGACCGCGGGCGACAGCAGCGACTCTCCCGCGGCCACCACCCGCACCGCCCGCAGCATCTCGTCCGGCTCCGCGCTCTTGAGCAGAAAGCCCGACGCGCCTGCCCGGAGCGCGTCGAACACGTGGTCGTCCAGGTCGAACGAGGTCAGCATGACCACCCGGGTCGCGGGTGCCTCGGCGACGATCCGCCGGAGCGCCTCGATCCCGTCGAGCACCGGCATCCGGATGTCCATCAGGACCACGTCGGGGCGCCACCGGCGGACGGCGGCCACGGCGGCGGCCCCGTCCGCAGCCTCGGCGACCAGGTCGATGTCCGGCTCGTCCTCCACCAGCATGCGCACGCCCATCCGCACCAGCGCCTGGTCGTCCGCGACGGCCAGTCGTATGGGCGCCTCCGGGGGCGTCATATCCGGTCCCCTGCGGGCCGGGGATCGCGCGGCAGGACCGCCAGGACCCGGAAGCCGCCCCCGGGGCCCGGGCCGGCCTCCAGGGTGCCGCCCACCGACGCCGCGCGCTCCCGCATGCCGGGCAGGCCGTGCCCGCTCCCCTGACGGTCGCCGTCATGCCCCAGGCCGCCGGTGCCGTCGTCGGTCACCGTCACCGACACCGTCTCCGGTCCGTACGCCACCCTCACCTCCGCCCGGGAGGCGCCGGCGTGCCGCACCACATTGGTCAGCGACTCCTGCACGATCCGATATCCGGCCAGGTCCACCGCCGCGGGCACCCGGCTCCGCGTCCCCTCGACGACCAGGTCCACCGCCAGGCCGCCCCGCCGCACCGCCTCGACGATCTCCGGCACCCGGTCCAGCCCCGGCACCGGGGCCAGCCCCGTCCCCGGCAGCGTCCCCGGCAGCGTCCCCGGCGGTGACCGCAGCGCGACCCGCAGCTCCTCCAGAGCCTGGGCGCTCAGCTCCCGCATGGCCTGCAGCGACTGCTCGGCCCGCTCGGGGCGCCGGTGCAGCACGTGCAGGGCCACCCCCGCCTGCATGTTGATCACGGCGAGACTGTGGCCCACGATGTCGTGCACCTCCCGCGCCATCCGCAGCCGCTCCTCCTGGACGTGGCCGAGGCGCTCCGCCTCGGCGGCGCGCGTCCTGACCCGGCGGTAGGCGCGCACGGCCACCCCCGCCGTCCACGGCGCGACGAGCCACAGCGCGGCCAGCGCGGGCACGCCCATCTCCGGCGCGTCCGGCGCGCCCGTCCAGGACGAGAACGACAGGTAGGCGGCGGTCACCGCCGCCAGCGCCACCCCGGACACCCGTTCCGGCCGCCAGGCGGCGGCGGAGTACACGGCCACCGACGTCAGTTCGAGCACCGGGGCGTACGGGTGACCGCGGGCCAGGAAGGCGATCGTGGCGGCGAAGGTCACCACGAGGGCGGCGAGCGGCCAGGCCCGCCGCGCCACGAGCCCGGCCGCCGCCACCCCGACCAGCGCGCACCCCGCCGCGTCGAGCCGCAGGCCGCGCTCGCTCAGCGCGGACGCCGTACCGAGCGCGGCGAGCACACCGAGGACGGCCGCGAACAGGACGTCGAGCGGCGCCACCCGCCACGGACCTCCGCCGGGCCGCGCGCCGCCCGAAACCAGTGCGGCGCGCCACGCCGCCATCCGTTCCATGACTCCGAACGTACGTAAGGACACGCCCGGCGGCATCAGCGCTGTGACGTATTCCGGTCGCACACCCGGCGTAGGCGGGCCGGGCGGGAACGGCTCAGGCGATCAGGGAGTCGATCGCGACGGCGAGGAACAGCAGCGCCAGGTAGATGTTCGACCAGTGGAAGAACCGCATCGGGCGCAGGTCGACGCCGGTCTTGCCGGCGTTCACGCGGCCGAGCAGGCGGTAGACCTCCACCAGGCAGACCGCGCCGAGCACGGCCGCGGCGGCCGGATAGAGCAGGGACGTGCCGGCGATCGGCCACAGCAGCAGCGAGCACAGCACGGTGGCCCAGGTGTAGGCGACGACCTGCCGGACGACCCGGCGCTCGGTGGCGACCACCGGCAGCATGGGCACCTCGGCCGCGGCGTAGTCCTCGCGGTAGCGCATGGCGAGCGTCCAGGTGTGCGGCGGCGTCCAGAAGAACACCACGCCGAACAGCACGACCGGGGCCCACGACAGCGTGCCGGTGATGCCGGCCCAGCCGATCAGCACCGGCATGCAGCCGGCGATGCCGCCCCACACGATGTTCTGCGACGTACGCCGCTTGAGCACCAGCGAGTAGACGAAGACGTAGAACAGGATCGCGCCCAGCGACAGCATCGCGGCCGGCCCGTTGACCGTGAGGGCGAGCCCGAGCGTGGAAAGAGTGCCGAGAATCACACCGAAGACCAGCGCGCCCGCCGGCGACACGTCGTGCTTGGCGAGCGGACGCCTGCGGGTGCGCCGCATCGTCCGGTCGATGTCCCGGTCGATGTAGCAGTTCAGGACGTTCGCGCTGCCCGCCGACAGGGTGCCGAACACCATGGTGGCGGTGGCGGTCCACAGGTCGGGCAGGCCATGCGCCGCGAGGAACATGACCGGCAGGGTCGTGATCAGCAGCAGCTCGATGATCCGGGGCTTGGTGAGCGCCACGTAGGCCTTCACGAGCGCCCCGATGGAGCGGGGAGCCGTGGCCGTCGCGGTGGACCCCAGCGGGGTCACCGTCTGCTTGTTCGTCAGGACCGTCAAGGCGCTTCCAACACGTGCGGGGTCAACGCGTAACCTCTGATTAGGGCGGATCTCCGGGCAGCCTGTCTCCGGGCGGCAGCCGGCACTTGGTCAATCACTGTAGTCGCCACCGCAGGTGGTCCCCGAACCGGGGCCGAAGCCGCAGGTGTCGCCACCGAGGTGGCTACCAAACGGTATTACGAGGAACCCGTTAGGGTCCCCTGTGGGCGGGAAATGCCAGAACCGGCGCGAATACAAAGAGGGGATCGAGCAGTTGAGCAGCGCAAGCCTTGAGTGGAGTGATCTTGACCGGCAGGCGGTCGACGTCGTGCGAGCCCTGGCGATGGACGCCGTGGAGAAGGCGGGATCGGGTCACCCCGGCACCGCGATGAGCCTCGCCCCCGCTGCCTATCTTCTTTTCCAGCGGGTCCTGCGTCATGACCCCTCGGATCCCAAGTGGGTCGGACGAGACAGGTTCGTCCTTTCCTGCGGGCATTCGAGCCTGACGCTCTACATTCAGCTCTACCTGTCCGGCTACGGCCTGACCCTGGACGACCTCAAGGCGCTCCGGCAGTGGGGCAGCCTCACCCCGGGCCACCCCGAGTACGGCCACACGGCCGGCGTGGAGACCACGACCGGTCCGCTCGGCCAGGGCATCGGCAACGCGGTCGGCATGGCCATGGCGGCCCGCCGCGAGCGCGGCCTGTTCGACCCGGACGCCGCGCCCGGCGCCTCGCCGTTCGACCACATGATCTGGTGCTTCGCCTCCGAGGGCGACCTCGAGGAGGGCATCAGCCACGAGGTCAGCGCCCTCGCGGGTCACCAGAAGCTCGGCAACCTGGCCGTGGTCTTCGACTCCAACCACATCTCCATCGAGGACGACACCCAGATCGCCCTGTCCGAGGACATCGCCAAGCGCTACGAGGCGTACGGCTGGCACGTCCTGGAGGTCGACTGGACCAAGACGGGCGAGTACGTCGAGGACGTCCAGGAGCTGTACGCCGCGCTCGAGGCGGCCCGTGCCGAGACCGACCGGCCGACGTTCATCAAGCTCCGCACGATCATCGGCTGGCCGGCGCCGAACAAGCAGAACACCGGCAAGATCCACGGCTCGGCCCTGGGCGCCGACGAGGTCGCCGCGACCAAGCGCGTCCTCGGCATGGACCCCGAAAAGAGCTTCGACGTTCCCGACGAGGTGCTCGGCCACGCTCGTGAGGTCGTCCAGCGCGGCCGGGCCCTGCGCGCCGAGTGGGACAAGGGCTACCAGAGCTGGCGCGAGGCCAACCCCGAGCGGGCGGAGCTGTTCGACCGGATCTCCAAGCGCGAGCTGCCGGAGGGCTGGGACAAGGCGCTGCCGTCGTTCGAGATCGGCTCGCAGGTCGCCACGCGCAAGGCGTCCGGCGAGGTGCTGAACGCGCTCGCACCGGTGCTGCCGGAGCTGTGGGGCGGCTCGGCCGACCTCGCCGAGTCCAACAACACCACGATGAAGGGCGAGCCGTCCTTCATCCCGGACGAGTACCAGACCAAGGAGTTCCCCGGGAACCGGTACGGCCGCACGCTGCACTTCGGCATCCGCGAGCACGGCATGGGCGCGATCCTGAACGGCATCGCGCTGCACAACGGCACCCGCCCCTACGGCGGCACCTTCCTGGTGTTCAGCGACTACATGCGCCCGTCGGTGCGGCTCGCCGCGCTGATGAAGCTGCCGGTGACCTACGTCTGGACGCACGACTCGATCGGTCTCGGCGAGGACGGCCCGACCCACCAGCCGATCGAGCACCTGTGGGCGCTGCGCGCGATCCCCGGCCTCGACGTCGTCCGCCCGGCCGACGCCAACGAGACGGCGGCCGCGTGGAAGGCCGTCCTCGAGCACAACGACCGCCCGGCGGGCCTCGCCCTGACCCGGCAGAACGTCCCCACCCTCGACGGCACGGACCCGGACGCCGTCGCGCGGGGCGGCTACGTCCTGCAGGACGCCTCCAACGGCCAGCCGGAGGTGGTGATCATCGGCACCGGCAGCGAGGTCCAGCTCGCCGTCGAGGCCCGCACGATCCTGGAGTCCCAGGGCATTCCGACCCGCGTGGTCTCGATGCCGTGCGTGGAGTGGTTCCGGGAGCAGGACTCCGCCTACAAGCAGACCGTGCTGCCGCCCGCCGTCAAGGCCCGGGTCGCGGTCGAGGCGGGAATCTCCTTGGGCTGGCGCGAGTTCGTGGGAGATGCGGGCGAGGTCCTGGGGCTCGAGCACTTCGGCGCGTCCGCGCCGTACAAGACGATTTACGAGCAGTTCGGCCTCACCGCCGACCGGGTCGTCGCCGCCGCCAAGGCCAGCCTGGCCAAGACGGGCGCCGACAAGGGCGAGACGACCGGAAACTGAGGGACGAAGGATGAATGAGAATCTGAAGCGGCTGACGGACGCCGGAGTCTCCATCTGGCTCGACGACATCAGCCGGGAGCGGCTGCGCTCCGGCAACCTCGCCGCCCTGATCCGCGACAAGAACGTGACGGGGGTCACCTCCAACCCCACGATCTTCGCCTCCGCGCTGAGCAAGGGCGACGCCTACGACGCGCAGCTGCGCGACCTCGCCACCCGCGGCGTGACGGTCGAGGAGGCCGTGCGGGCGATCACCACGTTCGACATCCGCTGGGCGGCCGACGTGCTGCGGCCGGTCTTCGACGCCACCCGCGGCGTCGACGGGCGCGTGTCGATCGAGGTGGACCCGCGCCTGGCCCGCAAGACCGAGGCGACGATCGCCGAGGCACGCGCGCTGTGGTGGCTGGTCGACCGGCCCAACGTGCACATCAAGATCCCGGCGACCGTCGAGGGCCTGCCGGCGATCACCCAGGCCATCTCCGAGGGCATCAGCGTCAACGTCACGCTGATCTTCTCGCTGGAGCGCTACCGCCAGGTGATGGACGCCTGGCTGAGCGGGCTGGAGAAGGCGAAGGCCAACGGCCTCAACCTCGCCACGATCGAGTCGGTCGCGTCGTTCTTCGTCAGCCGCGTCGACACCGAGATCGACAAGCGCCTCGACAAGATCGGCACGCCGGAGGCCGCCGGGCTGAAGGGCAAGGCCGGCGTGGCCAACGCCCGCCTGGCGTACGCCGCGTACGAGGAGATCATGAACTCGCCGCGCTGGCAGGCGCTGCGCGCGGCCGGCGCGCACCCGCAGCGCCCGCTGTGGGCCTCCACCGGCGTGAAGAACCCCGACTACCCCGACACCCTGTACGTGGAGCAGCTCGTCACGGCCGGGGTCGTCAACACCATGCCGGAGAAGACCCTGGACGCCGCGGCCGACCACGGCCGGATCTCGGGCGACACGATCCGCCCCTTCTACCAGCAGGCGTGGGACGTCATGGCCTCGCTCAAGCAGGCCGGCATCGACTACGACGACGTCGTCCGCGTGCTGGAGGAGGAGGGCGTCGAGAAGTTCGAGACGTCCTGGAACGAGCTGCTCGAAACCGTCGACGGCGAGCTGCGGAAGGCCTGAGCTACAGATGACAATCGAGGTGACCCTCGGCGACGAGGCGGACGCCGTCCAAGCGGTCAAGGGCAAGCTCGTGGCCGAGGGCGTGCCCGCGGCCCTCTCCGCCGGCGACTCCACCCTCTGGGGCCCGCAGGCGCAGCCCGAGGCCGCCATCCGGCTGGGCTGGCTCGACCTGCCCGAGACCAGCCGGGAGCTGCTGCCGGAGATCGCCGAGCTGGTGGAGCGGGCCCGCTCCCAGGGCCTTGACCACGTGGTGCTCGCCGGCATGGGCGGCTCCTCCCTCGCCCCCGAGGTGATCTGCGCCACCGAGGACGTGCCGCTGACCGTCCTCGACACGACCGACCCGCACCAGGTGCGGCGCGCGCTCGCCGACCGGCTCGACCGCACGATCGTGGTGGTGGCGAGCAAGAGCGGCGGCACGATCGAGACCGACAGCCACCGGCGCATCTACGAGCAGGCGTTCCGCGACGCGGGGATCGACCCGGCCGAGCGGATCGTGGTCGTCACCGACCCCGGCTCCCCGCTGGAGCGCACGGCCATCGAGGCCGGATATCCGGTCGTGCTCGCCGACCCGAACGTGGGCGGCCGCTACAGCGCGCTCACCGCGTTCGGCCTGGTCCCGAGCGCCCTGGCGGGCGCCGACGTGACCAAGCTGCTCGACGACGCCGCCGCGGTGAGGCCGCTGCTGGCCCAGGACGAGGGCAACCCGGGCCTGGACCTCGGCGCGCTGCTCGGCGCGAACGCGCTGCAGGGCCGCGACAAGCTGATCCTGCGCGACGCGCCGTCCGACATCACCGGCCTGCCCGACTGGATCGAGCAGCTCATCGCCGAGTCGACCGGCAAGGAGGGCAAGGGCATCCTGCCCGTCGTCGGCGCCGAGGCCGCCGAGGCGGACGACCAGTTCCTCGTCACCATCGGGCCCGACAGCGGCACGACCGTCGACGGCCCGCTGGGCGCGCAGTTCCTCGTCTGGGAGTACGCCACTGCGATCGCGGGCCGGGTGCTCGGGATCAACCCGTTCGACCAGCCGAACGTCGCCGAGTCGAAGGAGAACACCACCCGGATCCTGCAGGAGGCAGGGGACGGCCCGCTGCCGACCGGCACCCCGGTGCTCACCGACGGCCCGGTCGAGGTGTACGGCGACGTGCCGGGCGACCTGAAGAACCTGGCCGACGTCCTCACCTGGCTGCTGCGCGCGATCCCCGAGCGCGGCTACCTGGCGATCATGGCGTACCTCGACCGCGAGGCCGCGTTCGACGCGGCGGTCGTCGGCGAGGCGTCCTTCGAGGAGATGACCGACACCTGGGCGAGCGCCGACGTCGCGACGCTGCGGGCGCTGCTCGACTACCGCACCGACCACGCGGTCACGTTCGGCTGGGGCCCGCGCTTCCTGCACTCCACCGGGCAGTACCACAAGGGCGGTCCGGCGTCGGGCGTGTTCCTGCAGATCACCGGTGCGGTGACCGACGACATCGAGGTCCCCGGCAAGCCCTACACGCTGGGCAGGCTGCAGCTCGCCCAGGCGCTGGGCGACCTGGGCGCCCTGACGTCCCGGGGCAGGCCGGCCGTGCGCCTGCACCTCACCGACCGCGTCGCCGGGGTCAGGCACCTGCTCTCCGTGGCCGAGGAGCTCTGACCATGCGATGCGTTACAGGCGAAGGGCCCGTCCGCAGGGAGGACACATGACGGAGCAACAGGAGCCGCAGGCCCCCGCCGACGACGCCCGTCAGGCGCCGGAGGCGCCCAGCGGTGCAGTACCAGAGGCAGTGCGGCAGGCGGCGGACGATCTGACGAGCGCTGAGCGTGCGGTTCTGGCCGCCGCTCAGGCCGCCACGACCGGGACCACCGAGCTGACCGCGGCCGCCAACCCGCTGCGCGACCCGCGCGACCGGCGCCTGCCCAGGGTGGCCGGGCCGTGCGTGCTCGTGCTGTTCGGGGTCACCGGCGACCTCGCCAAGCGCAAGCTGCTGCCGGCGATCTACGACCTGGGGAACCGGGGGCTGCTGCCCCCGGGCTTCTCCCTGGTCGGTTTCGCCCGCCGCGACTGGGCGCACGAGGACTTCGCCCAGGTCACGTACGAGGCGGTCAAGGAGCACGCGCGGACGCCGTTCCGCGAGGAGGTCTGGAAGCAGCTCAGCGAGGGCATCCACTTCTGCCCCGGTGAGTTCGGCGACGAGGGCGCCTTCGACGTCCTCGCCATGATGCTGAAGGAGATCGACGAGACCCGGGGCACCGGCGGCAACTACGCCTTCTACCTCTCGGTCCCGCCGAAGTTCTTCCCGCTCGTGATCGAGCAGCTCAAGCGGACGAACCTGGCCAGGGGCCCCGAGGGCTCCTGGCGCCGGGTCGTCATCGAGAAGCCGTTCGGGCACGACCTGAAGAGCGCCCAGGAGCTCAACGCGATCACCAGCGCGGTGTTCCCCGAGAGCTCGGTCTTCCGGATCGACCACTACCTCGGCAAGGAGACCGTCCAGAACATCCTGGCGCTCCGCTTCGCCAACACGCTGTACGAGCCGATCTGGAACCGCGGCTACGTCGACCACGTGCAGATCACGATGGCCGAGGACATCGGCATCGGCGGCCGGGCCGGCTACTACGACGGCATCGGCGCGGCCCGTGACGTGATCCAGAACCACCTGCTCCAGCTCCTCGCGCTGGTCGCGATGGAGGACCCCACGTCCTTCGACGCCGACGCGCTGCGCCGGGAGAAGGAGAAGGTGCTGCGGGCCGTCAAGCTGCCCGCCGACCTGGCCACCGGCACCGCCCGCGGCCAGTACGTCCGGGGCTGGCAGGGCGGCGAGCCCGTCGTCGGCTACCTGGAGGAGCAGGGCATCTCCCCCGACTCCACCACCGAGACGTACGCCGCGGTGAAGCTGGAGGTGGCCAACCGCCGGTGGGCCGGGGTGCCGTTCTACCTGCGTACGGGCAAGCGGCTCAGCCGCCGCATGACCGAGGTGGCCGTCGTCTTCCAGAAGGCGCCGCACCTGCCGTTCAGCAAGGACGACACCGAGATCCTCGGGCACAACGCGCTGGTCATCCGTGTCCAGCCGGACGAGGGCATCACGGTGCGCTTCGGCTCCAAGGTGCCGGGCACGGCCATGGAGGTCAGGGACGTCAACATGGACTTCGCCTACGGCGAGTCGTTCATGGAGTCCTCCCCCGAGGCGTACGAGCGGCTGCTGCTCGACGTGCTCATCGGCGACCCGCCCCTGTTCCCGCACCAGCGGGAGGTGGAGCTGTCCTGGCAGATCCTGGACCCGATCGAGGAGTTCTGGGCCACCCAGGGCAGGCCCGAGGGGTACGCGTCCGGCTCCTGGGGTCCCGCCTCGGCCGACGCGATGCTGGCCAGGGACGGACGCGCCTGGAGGCGGCTGTGAGCGCTGTCAGCGCGCCGTGTCCGGGGTGGAGTGAGCGGAGAGCGGTGTGACGACCTTCAACCTGACCGAGACGACCGCGTCGAAGATCTCTTCGACGCTGACCCGCCTGCGGCACCAGATGGGCGCGCCCGCCGTCGGCATGGTGCTCACCCTCGTCGTGGTGGTGGACGAGGCGGGACAGTACGACGCCCTGCGCGCGGCCACCGAGGCGGCGCGCGAGCACCCCTCGCGCATCCTGATGGTGATCAACCGCGACCCGGCCGAGCCCAACCGGCTGGACGCGGAGATCCGCGTGGGCGAGTCGGCGCCGGGCGAGGTCGTGCTGCTGCGCCTGTACGGCGAGCTGACCGAGCACGCCGACTCGGTGATCACGCCGCTGCTGCTCACCGACACGCCGGTGGTGGTGTGGTGGCCGGGCGACTGCCCGGAGATCCCCGCCAAGGACCCGGTCGGGCATCTCGGCAGCCGCCGGATCCTGGACGCCAGGTCGGCCCCGGACGCGGTCGCCGCGATCTCCTCGCGGGCCGCCAGCTACGTCCCCGGCGACACCGACCTGGCCTGGACCCGGCTCACGCCGTGGCGCAGCCTGCTGGCCGCCGCCTTCGACCAGCCCGTCGGGAAGGTCACCGGTGGTGTGGTGGAGGCCGCGCCGGGCAACCCCAGTGCGCCGCTGCTGGCCGCCTGGCTGTGCGACCGCCTGGAGGCGCCGATCGAGGTCGCCGAGTCCGGCGGCCCCGGCCTGACGGGCGTACGGCTGTCGATCGCGAGCGGCGGCGAGCTGACGGTGAGCAGGACCGATGCCAGGCTCGCCACTCTGTCACGGCCCGGCCACCCCGACCGGCGGGTCGCCCTGGCCCGCAGGCCGGCCTCGGAACTGCTCGCCGAGGAGCTGCGCCGGCTCGACCCCGACGAGATCTACGCCGCCGCGATCCGCCGGCTTGCGGAGATGAAGGGGCAGGGACGGTCGTGACCGGCGTTCCCACCGTCATCGTCCACCGTGACGCCGAACTGCTGGCCCAGGCCGTGGCCGCCCGTCTCATCACGCGGCTGGTGGACACGCAGGCGGCCCGCGGTTCGGCGCACCTGGTGCTGACCGGCGGCACCGTGGGCATCGCGACGCTGGCCGCCCTCGCGGGCACAGCGGCGCGCGACGCCATCGACTGGCGGGCACTGGACATCTGGTGGGGCGACGAGCGGTTCCTGCCGACCGGTCACCCCGAGCGCAACGAGACCGGGGCGCGTCAGGCCCTGCTCGACCACGTCGACGTCGACCCGGCCCGGGTGCACCCGATGCCCGGCCCCGACTCGGGGATGACCGCCGAGGAGGCCGCCGACGCGTACGCGGTCGAGCTGGCCAAGGCGGCCAGGCCGGAGGACCACGGGCCGGTGCCCTCGTTCGACGTGCTGCTGCTCGGCATGGGGCCCGACGGCCACGTGGCCTCGCTGTTCCCCGGCCAGCCGGCCGTCTACGAGGAGGAGCGGCCGGTCGTGGCCGTGCACGGCTCGCCCAAGCCGCCGCCCACCCGGGTGTCGCTGACGTTCCCCGCCCTGCGGGCCGCCAGGGAGATCTGGGTCGTCGCGGCGGGCGAGGAAAAGGCCCAGGCGGTCAGGATGGCGCTGTCCGACGCCGGACCGTTCCAGGTGCCGGCCGCCGGCGCGCGCGGGCGGCAGCGCACGCTGTTCCTGCTCGACCGTGCCGCCGCGCACAAGATCCCGCCATCGCTGGGGCGGATCGCCTCCCCCTGAGCTCACGGCAGGACGGCCGGGCGCGGGCATGATGCCCGCGCCCGGCCGTTTCCATCTGCCCGGCTCTTGTCATCTCCCAGCCGCGCCGTCTCCCCGCCACGGCCATCTCCCGGTCGTTCCGTCTCCCCGGCCACGGCCATCTCCCCGCCGCGCCGTCTCTCCTGCCATAGCCATCCCGCTCGTTCCATCTCCCGGCCGCTCCGTCTCTCCTGCCGTTGCCGTCTCCCGGTCGTTCCGTCTCCCCGGCCACGGCCATCTCCCGGTCGTTCCGTCTCCCCGGCCACGGCCATCTCCCGGTCGTTCGGTCTCCCGAGCCGCGCCGCCGCTCCTCAAACCCCGATCATGTGGTACGAGCCGTAGCCGGCGTGGGCCGGAGCCACGGGCCCTATTCCATGCCGCATCTAGCAATTGCGCCAGGGCGAGACACGCGCCGGCTCTCTGCCTCGGCCGGTGGTCCACAGCCGGTGGTCCGCGGCCGGTGGCCCGCACCTGGTGGCCCGCACCTGGTGGCCCGCGGCTGGTGCCCCATCCTCATCCCCTGATCTCTCTCTGCTTCTCTCCCTGTGTCTCCCGCGCGCTCTGCTCCCAGCCCTCATCACGCCCGGGATCTCCCCTGCTTCTCCCTGCGCATCCCCCTGCTTCTCCCTGCGCCTCCGGCCTGCTCTGCTCCTGTCCCCATCGCGGTCGGGCTCTCCCCTGCCCGCTTGCGCCGCAAGCCTGTAACCCCAACTGGTAGGCGTCGCCCGGTTGCTAAGAGTGACACGACCAGGAGATAATTCAAACAGTATTTCGAATCAAGCTAGGAGAGTGCGATGGATCTGTCCGACATCGATCCTGAGCACCTTCGTCGTTCGAACAACGTCGATAGCGACTGGAGCGACGGCTGGTGGGATCGCCTGATCGCCAATTCCCCACTGTGGTCGTCCGACGGTTCGTCCGCCCGCGCGCCCTTCCCGATCATCAACTTTGGGCCCCGGCAGCCCGCCGACGCGCCCCGCGCCGCAAGCGCGGACGCCCCGGGCATGGACGTCCCAGGCACCGATACCGACAGCGCAGATAACGACGGCGCGAACGCCGCGAGCGGGGCTGCCACCGGTGCGAATGCCGCTGGCATGAGCGGTGCTGACACGGACGGCGCTGACGCGAACGCCGAGCGTGGAGCTGCCGACGACGGCGCAGATACCACTGGCCCGGACGCTGCTAGCGCGACGGGCCCGGGTGCGGGTGCTTCCGGCGGTGTGGGTGGTCGTGATCGTGGTCGTGACCAGCGTCGTGTGCGGTCGTCGTGGGTGGTGGTGGGGTCGGTTCGTGAGGTGGCCCAAGAGCTGGCGCTGACCCCGCTTCCCGATGACGTGGACATGTGCCTGGCCGAGGCGGAGGAGTTGCTGTTCGCCCGCGACCGGATCACCAGCGCCCTGGCCGACCGGGTGGGGCGGGTGCATCGTGCGGGGCAGGCCAGGCAGCATGGGCATGCCTCCACCCGGTGCTGGCTGCGCACGAGTGGGGGGATGACGGTGGGGGGTGCGGGCCGCCTGCTCACGTTGGGGGCGGAACTGCCGCGCCTCCCTACCGTGCGGGAGAAGTTCGCTGCGGGTGAGTTGGCGGCGGGGGTGGTGGAGGCCATCTGCGCCGCTGTGGCCGGGCTATCGGATGAGCAGGCCGGCCTGGCGGAGCCGATCTTGGTGGACCTGGCGGGCAAGGCCGGGGCGGCGGAGGTCGCCAAGGCCGGCCGCCATCTGCGGGCGGTGCTGGACCCTGATGGGGATGAGCGGGATGAGCGGGCCGATTACGGGCGGCGGTTCCTGCGGGTCCGCCCGGGCAAGGGCGGCGGCGTGGAAGGGGAGTTCTACCTGCCGCGTGAGGCCGGCGCCCGGTTGATGGCGTTGTTGCAGGCGTACGCCAAGCTGAGGGCGCAGGGGGATGACCGCCCGCTGACGGTACGTCAGGCGGACGCGCTGATCGCCCTGCTGGAGCAGAAGATCGTCACCGAGCTCCTCGTCGTGGTCAGCGCCGAATCCCTCCCCACCGACCCCGAAACCACCGACCCCGAAACCACCGACCCCACCGACCCCACCGACCCCACCGACGACAACCCATACCCCGCCGACCCGGCCACCCAAGACCCCGCCGACCCGGCTACCGACGACACCGACCCGGCCACCCAAGACCCCGCTGACCCGGCCACCGACGACCCCGCCGACCATGTCGAGGACGCGCGGGACGCCGAGGACTTCGAGGAAGGCCGGGAGCACACGGGCGACTTTGCTCCCGGCGAGTCCGACGACCTCGACTCGGCCGAGGCCGAGGCAGGTGCCGGTGCGGGGAGCAATGCCGATGCCGACGGAGCCGCTGACGCCTGCACCGAGAGCGCCGCCGACACCGTAGCCCCTGCGCCTGTCGAGGCCGCCGACAATGCCTCCGACGCGATGAGCGGCCCCGGTCACGCGAGCGGCGCGGACGGCCCCGACGGCTTCGACACTCCCGAGGCCGACGTCACCAGCGACTACACCCCCGACGCCACGGGAAGCTCCGAGGCCCCGAGCGAGGCCGTTGCCACCGGCGACTGCGACAGCGACGCCGAAAGCGCCGACGACCCCACCGGGGCCGAGGGCGCCGCCTCCGGCGTGATGGGCGACCCCACTGCGGGCGGCACCGACTGCCCCGACGCCGACAACGCTGGCGACCCTGCGCCCGCCGAAGCCGACGAGTTCGACACTGCCGAGGCCGAGGCAGGTGCCGGTACGGGTAGCGATGCCGGTGAGCGGCGGCCCGGCGAGTGCGAGCCGTCCGACACCGCAAGCACCGCCGTTGCCGAGGGCGACCACACCGCAAGCACCGCCTCCGCCGAGGGCGGAGAGACCGTCAGCACCAGCTCTGCCGAGCGCCACGAGACCGCGCCCGCCACAGGCGGCGACGGCGACCGCGCTGCGGCCCCGTCTGGAGCACCGCACACCACACGGCGCGGGGCAGCATGGCCAGCCGACCGTGGAGGGCATTCGGACACGGCGCCTTCGGACACGGCGCCTTCGGACACGGCGTCTTGGGACACGGCGTCTTGGGGCGCGGGGTCTTGGGGCGCGTCGCCATCGCAGGCAGAGCACTCGGAGGCAGCGCCATCTCAGGCGGCGTCTTCGGCGGCGGTGTCTTCGGAGGCGGCGTGGCCGGATCCTCCTCCCGAGGACGCCTCCGCACGTCACACCCACGCCGGGCCTCGGCCTACGGGGGACTGCCGGCATGGCCAGGGCACGCCAGGGACGTCGGAAGGGGCGTCACCTGGAGCAGGGCAGGGTGCGTCACGGGGTGCGTCGGCGGGCACGATGCCCGGGGCGTCGCTGGGGACGGCGCTGGGAGCGTCAGCAGGCATGCCGCCAGGGGGACTGCTGGGATCAGCATTGGGGGCATCGCTGGGGGCGTCGTTGGGGGCGTCGTTGGGAATGGCACCGGGGACAGCGCCGGGGTTGCTGCTGGCGACCGGGCAGGTGCTGCCCCTCTCCAGCGTGCACCGCCTCGCCCGGACCTCGACACTGGTCCGGATCGTCATGAACGCCGAGGGACAGGTTCTCGACATGGGCCGAAAAGTCCGCCTCGCCACCCCCGCCCAACGCCGGGCCATCTACGCCCGCTACGCCACCTGCTGGATCGACGGCTGCCCACTCCCGGCGACCATGTGCCAGATCGACCACGCCGACAACTGGAGCACCGGCGGCCTCACGGACCTGAAGCTGCTGGGCCCGGCCTGCCAGTTCCACAACCGCGACCGCTACCAGCACCCCGACCGCTACACCCGCCGCAAAGTCGGCGAAGACCGCTGGGCCTTCACCTACCACCGCCTCGGACAAGCCCGACGACTACATGAATGAGGCCGGAGGTGCGGGGGTGAGCGCCGCGAACGACTGGGACGCGGCGGAGCTGTGGCGTGGGCCCGGTGGTGTGGCGGCGCGGTGGTGCGGCGGCGCGGTGGTGCGGCGGCGCGGCCGGTCACACCGTCTGCCGACGCCAGACGTAGCGTTGCGCTTGGCGAAACTCGGGAGCGTGGCCGGTCGCGTGCCGGTGATCCTAGTCGACGCGGCGCGGCGCGGCGCGGCGCGGGGCGGCGCGGCGCGGCGCCGGGCGGGGCGCGGTGGTGCGGTGCGGCGCCGCCCGGCGGACACCGGCCCGTTCAACAGCCTCGCCCTGAGAGCGCAGCCTCGCCTTGAGGACACAGCACAAGAAGGCATCAGTAACCGCACCTCACATCGCACCAGCGGGAGAAGAGAGGCAGGGACGGATGTGTCGCTTGTGGACCAAAGCAGGGGCAGGTGTGGACAGATGGGCGACAAGAGGGCAGGGAGAACCCCCTACGGGGGGCCTGATCGGGCCTCGTCGAGGGCGGCACGGGCCTGGTCGGCGCGCTGGCGGGCGGACCTGGCGGCGCGTTCGGCCTTCGTCTCCTCGCGGCGGACGACTTCCAGCCGGTGTTCGGCCGACTTCAGCTTCTCCTTGGCCTTGGCCAGCTTGTCCGTGAGCGCCTCGACCTTGGCCGTACGCCGCTCGTGCTCGCGCTCGGCCTCCGTCCGTTCGGCCGCCCAGTCGGCGCGGCCCCGCTCCGCCTCCCGGGCGGCCCGCTCGGCCTCGGCGAGGGCGTCTTCCAGCTCCTTCACGCGGCGCTCGTGCTCGGCTTCCCGCCGTTCCCGCTCCGCTTCGTCGCCTCCGGCCTTAGGCGCCGCCTGCCTGCGCGCCGCCGGTTCGGGGGCGGGTCGCACGACAGGGGCGGGAGTGAAGCCGCTGTAGCTCAGAGGGCGGGTCAGCCGGCCCAGGCGCACCTGCTCGGCCGCGTCCTCGTCCACCACCGCGGCGTCGAGGGTCTGCTCGATCTCCAGGTCGGCCGCCGGAGCCAGCGGATGCCCGGCCGCCTCCGCCTCCTCCCGTACGGACCGGACGAGACGGGCGACGAGTGGGGTCCGTTCGCGACCGGCCTCGGCCAGGGCCTCGGCGTCCTGGGCGCGCCAGGCGTCCCGCAGCCGCCGTCCGAGGTCGAGCAGCCGCCCGAGCTCCCGGCTCCGTTCGCGGGCGGTCCGGTTGACGGCCCAGGCGACCACGGTGGGCTTGCGCAACGCCTTGATCCGCTTGGCCAGCGCGGCGTCCCCCGCCGCCTTCGCTTCCTTGGCCAGCGCGTCACGCGCCGAGGTGAACTCCTCGGGCACCATGCCGTAGAGCCGGTCGGCCGCCTCGTCGAAGTCCACAGACCACGTGTACCCCCTGACGTTCCCCTGTGATAGGCACTCGTCGCGTGGAGTTCTTCTGTTATCACCGTGATCGGCCCGGCTCGGACCCGCTGCGCGAGGAGCTGGTGGAGGCCCACTGGTCCTACATGGACCGGTTCGACGCGGAGTTGATCGCCCGTGGCCCGACTCTGGACCGCGCCGCGGGCATCGCCACCGGCAGCGTGCACATCGTCGACCTGCCCGATCCCGCCGCCGCGCGTGCGTTCGCCTTCGACGAGCCCAACTATCAGGCCGGGGTGTATCGGGACGTGATGATACGGCGGTGGCGCAACGCGCTCGGACGCACCATGTGGGACTTTCCCGGCGGCCGGGACGGCGGCAACCGATATCTGGTGCTGGGTCTGGGCTCCGGGGAGGCCGCCGATCTCGTTCCGCCGACCGATCGGGACGAACTGATCGCGTACGGGCCGCTGCTGTCCGACGACGGCGCCGCCTGGCTGGGTACGGCGGCGCTGGTCCGGGCACCGGACATGGACGCGGCACGCGCCGTCCTGACCCGGGACCGGTACGCCGCCATCGAGGTGCACGACTGGGAGTTCGGCGGGCGGCGGTAGACCGGGGCGATCCGTCCTGGTCCGGCGCCCTGAGCTACGCCGGACCAGGAGGACCACCCGTGAGGGCGTCAGCTCGGGGACGCTGTCGCCATCACGCCCACGGCGATCCGCGCCTCCATCACACCAGGGTCCTCGGTGTGGGCGAGCGTCGCGCCGAGGGAGCTCAAGAGCCTGCGCATGCGCGTGTTGTCGTACAGGAGGGTCGCCCGCACTTCGGCGAAGCCGAGGTCCCTGGCCTGGGCGAGGAGCATGCGGGCCAGGCGGCCGCCGAGCCCGCGGCCCTGCCAGCGGTCCTCCACGAGGAAGGCGATCTCCGCGATGCCCGGGTCCGCGGTGAACATCAGCGACGCGAGCGCCACGACCTGGCCGTCGTGCCCCGCGACGAGCGACTGGCCGCGGGACCGGTCGCACAGCCGGTCGAACGTGCGGGGCGGCAGGGTGGGGTTGGCGGTGAAGTAGCGGAACCTGCGCGTCTCGGGCGAGCAGCGCTCGTGCAGGTCGCGCAGCGCCTCGCGGTAGAGCGAGGTCAGCGGCTTGACCTGCACCTCCGCGCCGTCGGCGAGCCGCACCGGCCCCTCGGCCGCGGACGGTTCGGCCGGCGGCTGCGCCAGCCTCACCATCGCGGCGGCACGGGCCGCCTCGGTCAGGGTGAACGGGAGCCCGGAGCGGCGCAGCCGGATCGACCGCCGGGGCGCCACGGGCACCACGAGCAGGCCCGGGTCGGGCAGTTCGACAGCCTCCCCCTCGTCGCCGTCGCCGTCCTCGCTGCGCGCGAGCGCGGCGCTCGCGCCGTACACCCAGCGGGCGTCGTCGGCGCGCAGCAGCTCGCCCAGGATCTCCGGCAGGCGCCAGGGGGCCGTGCGCAGCCGGGCGGCGAGCAGCAGTGTGCGCGTCGGCTCGTCGGTCAGTTCGTGCGCGGTGGCGGGCACGATCCGCACCCGCCGCCCGCCCGCGGCCTCCAGCGCCTCGCGTACGGCCTCGGGGGAGGCGGGGATGTCCGTGACGAACTCGTCGACCGTGCCGTCCGTGTCGGGCTGCACCGAAAGGCCGAGGATGTTGCCGCCCTTGTCGGCCAGGGCGGTCGCCAGCGACGCCAGCCGCCCGGGCCGCTCGTCCACGGTCGTACGGATCCGGAAGAACCCCATCGCTACCCGCTCCCCTCCGTTGTGCTGGTCTTCAGGGTGCAGGAGCGCTGTTACACCTTTGCTACACAGCGGTGAGCCGGTCGTTTCCTGTCGGTGTGCCACGTTACAGCTACGGTTATCCGCATGTGTTCCGCTGGATCTCCACGGCATCCGTCGCCGAATAGCGAGATCAGCACGGATATAGCAGGATGTGCACCATGACAGCTCCCCTGTCCCCCGGCTTCGTCAACGGCGAGGTGTCCTTCTGGTATCGGTCGCCGGGAGTGCCCACCCCCGGAGAGCCCCTGGGCGGCGACCTGCAGGCCGACGTGGCCGTGATCGGCGCGGGCTACACGGGGCTGTGGACCGCCTACTACCTGAAGAAGGCCGACCCGTCGCTGCGGATCGTCGTGCTCGAGAAGGAGTTCGCCGGGTTCGGCGCGTCGGGACGCAACGGCGGCTGGCTGACCGGCGCGCTGGCCGGCTCCCCCGAGCGGTACGCGAAGACCCACGGACGGGACGGCGCCCGGCGGCTGCAGCGCGCGATGTTCGAGGCCATCGACGAGGTCATCCGTATCGCCCGCGAGGAGGGCATCGACGCCGACATCGTCAAGGGCGGCCTGCTCACCGTCGCGCGCGGCCCGGCGCAGGACCTGCGGCTGCGCGAGGAGCTGACGAGCCAGCGCGCCTGGGGCTGGGACGCCGGCGACGTCCGGCTGCTGACCAGCGACGAGATGAACGACCGGCTGCGCATCGCGGGAGCCACCGGGGCCACCTGGAGCCCGCACTGCGCCAGGATCCAGCCGGCCAAGCTCGTCCGCGGCCTGGCGCGGGCCGTACGCGACCTGGGCGTCGAGATCTACGAACGGACCCCCGTCACCGAGATCGCGCCGGGCCGGGCGGTCACGCCGTACGGCACGGTGCGGGCGGACCACGTGCTGCGCTGCACCGAGGGGTTCACCGCCACCATCGCCGGTCATCGCCGCGACTGGCTGCCCATGAACAGCTCCATGATCGTCACCGAGCCGCTGCCCGAGGAGGTCTGGGCGGAGCTCGGCTGGCAGGGCCGCGAGCTGCTCGGCGACATGGCGCACTACTACATGTACGCCCAGCGGACGGCCGACGACCGCATCGCCTTCGGCGGGCGCGGCAGGCCCTACCTGTACGGATCGAGGGTCGACGAGCGGGGGCACACGCACGACTGGACCGTGGACGCCCTGTGGGACCTGCTGGTCTCCTTCTTCCCGGCCGTCGCCGGGTCGCGGGTGGAGCACGCCTGGTCGGGCGTGCTCGGCGTGCCGCGTGACTGGTGCTCGGCCGTGCACGTGGACCCGGCCACCGGCCTCGGCTGGGCGGGCGGCTACACGGGTCACGGCGTGACCACCACCAACCTCGCCGGGCGCACGCTGTGCGACCTGGTGCTGCGCCGCGACACCGACCTGACCCGGATGCCGTGGGTGGACCGGCGGGTGCGCGCCTGGGAGCCCGAGCCCCTGCGCTGGCTCGGCGTCCATTCGATGTACCGTCTCTACCGCCTGGCCGACGCCCGCGAACGCAGGGGCATGACCAGGACGTCCGTACTGGCCAGGATCGCCGACAAGATCACCGGGCACTGAAAGGCTGATTTGTGAGCTCCTCCCTCCTGTTCCGCGGCGGCCGTGTCTTCGTCCCCGGCGGTTTCGCCGAGGCGGTCCTCGTCCGCGACGGCGTCATCGCCGCCGTCGGCGCCGAGTCCGACCTCGTACGGCTCGCGCCGGACGCCGAGCCGGTGGACCTCGGCGGCGGCCTGCTGACGCCGGGGTTCACCGACGCTCACATCCACCCCGTGCAGGCCGGGCTCGAGCGGGCCAAGTGCGACCTGGCCGAGGTGTACGGACTCGACGCCTACACCGCGAAGATCGCCGACTATGCCACGAGAAATCCGGAGAAGGCGTGGATCGACGGCGGCGGCTGGGACATGTCGGCCTTCCCCGGCGGCCTCCCCCACCGGTCGCAGCTCGACTTCCTCGACCGCCCGGCGTACTTCGTGCAGCGCGACCACCACGCCGCCTGGGTCAACACGCGGGCCCTGGAGCTCGCCGGCATCACGAAGGACACCCCCGACCCCGCGGACGGCCGCATCGAGCGCGACCCGGACGGCACGCCGAGCGGCGTGCTGCACGAGGGCGCCATGGACCTCGTCGGCCTGCTCACGCCCCGCCCCACGCCGGCCGACGTCGACGCCGCCCTGATGGACGCGCAGGCCCACCTGTTCTCGCTGGGCATCACCGGCTGGCAGGACGCCATCGTCGGGTCGTACGCCGGGTCGGACGACCAGCTGCCCACCTACATCTCCGCGGCCTCCTCCGGGCGGCTGAAGGCGCGCGTGGTCGGCGCCCTGTGGTGGGACCGCGCGCAGGGCGCCGAGCAGATCCCGAGCCTGGTGGAGCGGCGCGCGTCCGCCGCGGGCCTGGACCGGTTCCGCGCGACCTCGGTCAAGATCATGCAGGACGGCATCCCGGAGAACTTCACCGCCGCCGTCATCGAGCCCTACTGCCGCTGCGGCGGCACCGGCCTGTCGTACATCGACCCGGCGCTGCTCGGCGGGTACGTCAAGGAGCTCGACTCCCTGGGCTTCCAGGTGCACTTCCACGCCATCGGTGAGCGGGCCGTGCGCGAGGCGCTCGACGCGCTGACCGGCACCGACCCCGCCAACCGGCACCACGTCGCACACGTGCAGATCATCACGCCGCAGGACGTGCCGCGCTTCGCCGAGCTCGGGGTGACGGCCAACCTCCAGGCGCTGTGGGCCACCCACCACCTGCAGATGGACGAGCTGTGCATCCCCTTCCTCGGCGAGGAGCGGTCCTCTTGGCAGTATCCCTTCGCCGACCTCGTACGGCACGGCACCCGGTTCGCCGGGGGCTCGGACTGGCCGGTCTCCTCGGCGAACCCCCTGGAGGCCATGCACGTGGCGGTCAACCGCACCGAGCCGGGCGGTTCCGTCCACGCGACCTACCCCACCGCCCAGACCCCGTTCCTCCCCGAGCAGAGCCTCGACCTGCGGACCATCATGACGGCCTATACCGAGGGATCGGCCTGGATCAACCGCTCGCCCGCCGGGGTGATCGAGGAGGGCCGCCCGGCCGACCTCGTCGTGCTCGACCGCGACCCGTTCGCCCTCGACCCGAAGGACATCTGGACCACCAAGGTCGTCATGACGTTCCTCGACGGCGAGCCCGTGCACGGCGGATGACCGGAACGAGCGGGCCGGCCTGGACCACCGGCGACGCCGGCCCGCTCGACCACTCGTTCGCCCACATCCGCCCACATCCGCCCACATCGCCACGGCCGCTTACCGCGCCGCCGAGCGGGAGCCCGCGGACATGTGAAAGGCCCTCCCCGCCTGAGCGGAAAGGGCCTACACGGGTGTCCGGATCAGTAGATCGGGCGGGAGGAGGAGCGCAGCCGCTCCAGCGCCTCGGCGAGGATCTGCGCGCCGTCCTTGTCGCTGCGGCGCTCCTTCACGTACGCGAGGTGCGTCTTGTACGGCTCGTTCTTCGGCGGAGCAGGCGGGTTCGACTGGTCCTGCCCGGCCGGCAGGCCGCAC